>DASUCK010000236.1:0-36335 GCA_036276095.1 Nonomuraea sp.
CTGCTCCGAGAAGTCAACGCCGGCCCCACGTATGGCACCACAGACCTCTCCGGGATCGCACAACGCCGATCGATCCTGGAGCGCAGCGGCCTGCCCGCGGTAGCCGCCGCCGCGCCGCACCTCGCCCGGTTCGACGCCGCCGCCGAGTTCGAGTTCACGGTGAGTCTCGCGCTCGACGCGCTCACCGCCCGGCTCGATCGCCGACGCTGAATCGGTGCGCCGCCACCGCAACGCCGGCCACCGCCCGGCGCCACCGTTCGAGCCCTGGGAGTCCGAACTCGGCTGACGCACCGCCCGCCGCCCGCCTGCTGGAACGCCGTTCTAGTGGGCGGTGCGGTAGCCCTTGGGCTCTTCCGGGATGAGGATCCACATCACGACGTAGACGACCCACAGCGGTCCCGGGATGAGGGACAGGAGCAGCCAGATGATGCGGACGAGCGTGGGCGGGAGGCCCAGCTTGTCGGCGATGCCGCCGCACACCCCGGCGATGATCCTGTGCTCTCGTGAGCGGTACATGACGTTCCTTCCGTTTTATCGACCTACCTCGACAACGGACGGCCGGACCGCAGGACTCCCGTCAGGAACCCTGAGAAAACCCTGTAAGGGTCAGCCACTCATGTGCCATGCCCAAATGCCGGCTGGTCAGTCCGTACGCGGCGGCCACGTGTACGAGCAGGAACGCCTCCAAACCCTGATGGACCCTGAGATACTCCTCGTCCTCGGCCCACACCTGGTCGTCGAACCAGACGAACGGCCGCCGCCCCGCGTACGCGGCCACGTGCGGCGTCTTGAACATCTCCCCGTGCGCGCTCGGCACGTCGGGGCTCATGGGGATGACCGGCAGCGCGGGCAGCCCGATCCTGGGGGCGATCCAGTCGTTGGCGTGCTCCCCCCAGCTCGTGGCCCACACCAGCTCGGCTCCGGTGGCGCGGGCGAGGTCGAGGAGCCGGCGACCGTGCCGGGGGTTGAGGTGAACGGTGTAGACAGCGCCGTCGATCGCGCAGCGGTAGCGCCGGTACTCGGGTGTGGGGCGGCCCATCGGGTTGAGCACGCCGTCCACGTCGAGCAGCAGCAGGGGTCTCACTCAGCCGCTCCGACCCCGACCCCCACACCCGCCCCCGAGCCTGTGCCGGCTCCGGCGCGGTACTCCGCCGGGCTGACGCCCCGCATCCGCTTGAAGGCCGCGCTCAGCGCGAACGGGCTGCCGTACCCGACCTTCCTGGCCACCGACCCGATCGTGGCGTCCGGCTCGCGCAGCAGGTCGGCGGCCAGCGCGAGCCGCCAGCCGGTGAGGAACGCCAGCTGGTCCATGGCGTAGACGATCGCATATGCCATCAAGCGTCTCAACGATGGAGCGTCTCATGGGTATGGCGGTGGATCACGCAGGAAAGCCGCCGCCCGCGAGGTCCGGCCGGACACCTGCCCGCCCACCGATTTCCGCTAGCCTCACCCTCGTCACTCCCACGTTCTCGAAAGGTGTCGTCGTGATCGGCTGGCTGGAAGCGGTGGTGCTGGGCTTGATCCAGGGGCTCACGGAGTTCCTGCCGATCTCCTCCAGCGCCCACATCCGGGTGGTGTCCGCTTTCGCCGGTTGGCAGGATCCCGGCGCCGCGTTCACGGCCGTCATCCAGATCGGCACGGAGACGGCCGTGATCCTCTACTTCCGCAAGGAGCTGTGGGAGATCATCTCGACCTGGACGAGGTCGCTGTTCGACCGCGACCTGCGCTCCCACTGGGCGGCCCGCATGGGCTGGTACGTCATCGTCGGCACGCTCCCGATCGGCGTGCTCGGCCTGCTGCTGAAAGACCAGATCGAGACCGTCTTCCGTGACCTGCGCCTGGTCGGCACCACGCTCATCGTGTTCGCGATCATCCTGTGGTTCGCCGACCGCACCGCGCGCAACAAGCTCACGCTGGAGAAGCACCTCAGCTTCGCCCACGCCCTCGTCTACGGCTTCGCCCAGGCCCTCGCGCTGATCCCCGGCGTGTCCCGCTCGGGCGGCACGACGACCGCCGGCCTGCTGCTCGACTACCGCCGCGAGGACGCCGCCAAATACTCGTTCCTGCTGGCCATCCCGGCCGTCCTGGCGTCGGGCGTCTTCGAGCTGAGCGAGATCGGCGAGGGGCCGGCCCCGGCGTGGGGGCCGACCATCCTGGCCACGGTCATCTCGTTCATCGTCGGCTACCTGGCGGTGGCGTGGTTCCTGCGGTACATCAGCACCCACCGCTTCACGGGCTTCGTGATCTACCGGGTGGTGCTCGGGTTCTTCGTCATCTTCGCGGTCACGGCCGGCTGGATCCCGGCGATCGACCCGGTGATGGCCGGGAAGTAGTGCCGCGCACGGCAGGCGCCGGACCCGCCGGCCGCCCGTCGGCCGTACAGGGGTCTCCCGCGCGAGGGATGATGCGGCTGTGGCGAAATTCCAGAAGGTGCAGGACCACGGGAAGAGGCGGCACATCGCCGAGACGGCGCATCGCCTCTTCACCCGGCGGGGCGGCTTCGACGCGGTCGCCATGAAGGAGGTCGCGGAGTCAGCCGGGGTCGCGATGGCGACCCTGTACAGGTTCTTTCCCACCAAGGAGTTCCTCGTCCTCCGGGCTCTGGGGGAGGGCATGGCCGAGGTCGTCGAAAGCCGGCCCGCCGGGCAGTCTCCTCTGCAGGCGTTGCGGGCGCATTATCGCCGCTTCGCGGCCCAGCCCGCCGAGCCCAGGAGACAGCTGCCCTCGCTCGACGCCCCGGAGCACGGCAAGGCGCAGCGAATCGCCATGATGAAGGGAGTTCTCGACGATCCCGCATTCGGCGATCCCGGCGACGACCCGCTCCATGAGCAACGCCGAGCGCTCGCGCGGGCGCTGGCCAGGGACTATGACGAGCTCACGGCCGCCTTGATGGCCGCCCAGTTCGCCGCCGCCGTTCTGACCCTCAGGGAGGCGTTGTTCGGCCGCCTGGTCGCGGGGGCGACGCTGCGGGAAGCGGGCCGTCACCTGGCCGAGGACGCGGAGGTCGCGTTCGATCTGCTGAAGCGCGGAATCGACCGGTAGTATCGCGCCCCGCCTCGCAATCCCCGCGCCGCCGGGCGGACGTCGCGCCGGTCAGAAGGTCCTTCTGCCGAACGAACCGAGCGGGATAGGGTTCGCTCATGCGCCCGCCACCGCCGCCCGCCACCGACGACCTCGGCACCCTCGACGACCTCGGCACTCTCCTGGCCGAGGGCCCGCGCTGACCCTTCCAGGCCCGGCGACGCCCATGCCCGCTCCCGCCGCCCTGCCGATCCGCCACGTCCTGCCCGAGCTGCTCGCCGTGCTCGACGGCCACGGGAGCGCCGTGCTGACCGCGCCGCCCGGCGCCGGGAAGACGACCGTCGTCCCCCTGGCGCTGGCCGAGGCGGGGATGCGGGTGGTGGTGGCCGAGCCGCGGCGGCTGGCCGCACGCGCGGCGGCCCGGCGCATGGGCGTGAGCCACACGATCCGCGGCGAGCGGCACACGGGCGCCAACCCCATGGTCGAGGTGGTCACCACCGGCGTGCTCCTCCAGCGGCTCCAGCGCGACCAGGAGCTGGCCGGGGTCGACGCGGTCATGCTCGACGAATGCCACGAGCGGCACCTGGACGCGGACACGGCGCTGGCGTTCCTGCTCGACGTACGCGACACGCTCCGGCCCGACCTGCGGCTGGTCGCCGCATCGGCGACGGCTGACGCCGGGTCGTGGTCGCGGCTGGTCGGCGGGCCGGTGGTGGCGGCGACGGGGGCGGCGTACCCGGTGGAGACGGTGTGGGCGCCGCCGCCGCGGCCGGTCGCGCCGCCGCACGGGCTGCGCGTCGACCCCGCGCTGCTGTCGCACGTGGCGGCCGTGGTGCGCCGGGCCCTCGCCGAGCGGGACGGCGACGTGCTGTGCTTCCTGCCGGGCGTGGGCGAGATCGCCACGGTGGCGGGGCTGCTGCCCGGCGTCGACGTCCTCCAGATTCACGGGCAGGCTCCCGCGCACGTCCAGGACGCCGTGCTGGCGCCCGGCGCGGCCCGGCGGGTGGTGCTCGCCACGTCGGTGGCCGAGTCGAGCCTGACCGTTCCCGGGGTGCGCGTGGTCGTCGACTCGGGGCTGGCCCGCGAGCCGCGCACCGACCACGCCAGGGGGCTCGGCTCGCTCACCACGGTCCGGGTCTCCAAGGCCGCGGCCGGCCAGCGCGCGGGCCGCGCCGGACGTGAGGCGCCCGGCACGGTCTACCGCTGCTGGGCGGCGGCCGAGCACGAACACCTGCCCGACCACCCGCGTCCTGAGATCGCCCTCGCCGACCTGACCGGGTTCGCCCTGCAGGCGGCCTGCTGGGGCGCTCCCGGCGCCGCCGGCCTCGCGCTCCTCGACCCGCCCCCGCCTGCCGCGATGGCGGCCGCCACGCGCACTCTGGCCGAGCTCGGCGCGATCGGGGCGGACGCGCGGGCGACCGGGCGCGGGCGGCGGATGGCGCTCGCGGGCGTGCATCCCCGCCTGGCGAGGGCGCTGCTCGACCTGGGCCCGCGGGCGGCAGAGGTGGTGGCGCTGCTGTCGGAGCAGCTGCCCCGCGACGCGGGCGACGACCTCGTGGAGGTCTGGCGCGCGGCCCGCCGCGGCGGCACCCCGTTCGCGACCCGCTGGCGCCAGGAGACCCACCGCCTCCGCCGCACGGCCGTCCCGCCGGGCCCGACGGCCGGAGCTGGGCTGACGGATGACGTGCTGGCCGGGATGGCGGTGGCGTTCGCGTTCCCCGAGCGGGTGGCGCGGCGGCGGGGCGGGGCGTACCTGATGGCGTCAGGGACGCAGGCCCGGCTGCCCGCGGGCTCGCGGCTCCAGAGCGCGGAGTGGCTGGCCGTCGCGGTCGCCGACCGGCCGGCCGGGTCGGCGACTGCCCGCATCAGGCAGGCGGCGGTGATCGACGAGGAGATCGCCAGGCTGGCGCACCCCACGACGGTCGAGGACGAGATCGCCTGGCGGGTCCCACCGGGAGAGCGCCGCGGCGACGTCTCCGCCCGTACGGTCGAGCGCCTGGGCGCCATCGAGCTGTCCGCCACCCCTCTCAAGGACGCCGACGTCCGCGCCGCCATCCTGCACGGCCTCCGCACCGAAGACCTCCTCACCTGGACACAACCAGCGAAAGACCTGAGAGACCGGTTGGGCTTCTGCCACCGCGCGATCGGCGACCCCTGGCCGCCTGTCGACGACCTCGTCGCCCTGGCCGACCGGTGGCTGGAGCCGGAACTGTCGAGGGCCCGCCGCCGCGCCGACGTGGAGCGCATCGACGTGGCCCACGCCCTGAGACGCCTGATCCCGTGGAGCGAACGCCTGGAGGAGACGGCCCCCGAACGCGTCGAGGTGCCGAGCGGCTCCCGCGTCCGCGTCGACTACTCCGGCGACCGCCCGGTGCTGGCGGTGAAGCTGCAGGAGATGTTCGGCCTGGAGCGCACGCCCGAGATCGCCGGCGTGCCGGTGCTGGTGCACCTGCTGTCCCCGGCGGGCCGCCCGGTGGCGGTCACCTCCGACCTGGCCTCGTTCTGGCGCGAGGGCTACCGCTCCGTACGCGCCGAGCTTCGCGGCCGCTACCCGCGGCACCCCTGGCCGGAAGACCCCCTGACGGCACCACCCAGCGGCAGGACGACCCGCCGATGACGATCGCGACCCCCGGCCGCCCGCGCGACGGGGCGAGTGGCGCGACACGAGAGGCGCGACACGATGTGCCGCGCCACGGTGTGCCGCGCCACGGAGGTGACGGCTTCGCCGGAGGGCCGTCGCGCGTCTGTGTGAGGAGCTAGCGCACGTCGTCGAGGGAAGGCCAGGCGATCTCGGGGAACGTCTCGGTGCCGACCCCCACGTCCTTGAACCCGCTGGAGGTGGCCACGCACACCACCGGCCCGTCGAACTCCCGCCCGAGCCGCCGGTAGCCGGCCACCCCCGCCGCCCCGGACAGCTCCTGCCACACGCCGTGCCTGGCCAGGTCGCGCTGGGCCCGCCGCAGCTCGTCGTCCGTCACCCGCACGGCCGCGCCGCCGCTCTCCCGCACGGCCAGCACCCCGCGGTGCCCGCCGACCGGCCCCGCGATGCCGTACGCGTCGCTGGGCCCGGCCTCGACGATCGCGGCCGGCGCCCCGGTCTCCAGGGCGTGGGCGTGGGGCGCGCCCGCGGCGGTCTCGCAGGCGAACATCCGCGGCACGGTGTCGGCCAGCCCCAGCAGCCGCAGCTCCGTGAACCCCTTCCACACCCCGTACAGCAGCTCGGCGTACCCGGTGGGCGCGAGCACGGCGGCCGGGACGGCTCGGCCGAGCTGCAGGAACACCTCGTACGCGATCGTCTTGTAGCCTTCGGGGCCGAACGGGTGGCCGGTGTGGGTGACGGTCTGGTTGCTGACCGGGTGGTAGCCGAGCCGGTCGACGACCTCGCGCAGCAGCGGCCACCGGGCCTCGGCGGGCACGGAGAGGACGCGGGCGCCGTACGAGCGGGCGAACGCCTGCACGGCGGGCGGCGAGCCGGCCGAGGTGAGCACGATCGCGGGCAGCCCGGCGCGCGCGGCGTAGGCGGCGGCGGAGGCGCCGTGGTTGCCGGACGAGGCCACGACCACGCCGGGCGCGCCGGCGGCCACGGCGGCGCTGACCACGACCCGGTTGAGCCGGTCTTTGTGCGACCAGGTGGGGTTCTGCGACTCGTCCTTGACGTAGACGCCGTCGAGCTCCAGCAGCGGGGTGCCGCCCTCGCCCAGCGTCGGCGCGGCCAGCGGCGGCAGCAGCGGCGCCCAGCGGGCGAGGTCGGGCCCCGGCTCCTGGTCGAACAGCCGCGGGTCGGCCCGCGCGTAGTCGTAGACGACGTCGAGCGGGTAGGCGAGCTGGTCGGTGCTGGTCTTCGGGCACCCCCTGGTCAGCGGGGGGAACAGGGGGAACGCGGTCGTGGGGTCGCCCAGGGAACGCTGGCCGGTGGCGAGGGAGGAGCTGTTCACGCGTTCCAACCCTACTCTCGCCACCGGATGCGAAAAGCTGCACACTCTAGACATGTTGTGGGCAGGCAGGACCGCCATCGAGATCGCGACGGCCGTCCGGCACGGCGACGTCCCGGCCACGACGGTCGTCGAGGAGCACCTTCAGGTCATCTCCGCGCGCGACCCGGCGATCGGGGCGTTCCGGCTGGTCCGCGAGCAGGCCGTGGACGAGGCCCAGGCCGTGCAGAAACGTCCGGACCTGGCCGAGCTGCCGCTGGCCGGCGTACCCGTGGCGGTGAAGGACAACCTGGAGGTGGCGGGCGAGGCGACCCTCGGCGGGTCGGCGGCCACGTCCGGCGCGCCCGCCGCCCGCGATCACGAGACGGTCGCCCGGCTGCGCGCGGCCGGCGCGGTGGTCGTGGGCCTGACGAACCTGCCGGAGCTGGGCCTCGCGGCCTTCGGCGACAGCGCGTACGGCATCGCCCGCAACCCCTGGAACCCGCGGCGCACGGCGGGCGGCTCGTCGTCGGGAAGCGCGGCCGCGGTGGCGGCCGGGATGGTGCCGATCGCGCTCGGCACCGACGGCATGGGCTCGTTGCGCATCCCGGGGGCGGCCTGCGGGGTGCTGGCCGTCAAGCCCGGCCACGGGCTCGTGCCGGGGCCGGCCGACGACTGGGCCGGCCTGACCGAGTGCGGCCCGCTGGCCAGGACCGCGGCCGATCTGGCGCTGGCGCTGGCCGTGCTGGCCGCGGACCCGGCGCTGGCCGAGGCGTGGCGGCACGGGCGGCGGGTGGAGCCGCGGCGGCCCATGCTGCGTTCTGTGTGGGCGGACGACGACCAGGTGTGGGAGCCTCAGCCGCCGCGTGACAGCCCGGAGCCGTTCGACCTGCGGGTGGCGTATGCGCCGCAGCCGTTGCCGGTCGGGCTGCCGATGGACAAGGAGTTCGGGGCCGCGGTGCGGGCGGCGGCGGAGACGTTGCGGGTGGCCGGGCACACGGTGGTCGAGCACGGGCGGCGGCTGCCGTTCTGGCTCGGCCCGGCCACGGTCGCCACCTGGCTCAGCCAGGCCGCCGCCACGGCGCGAGACCTGGACCGGCGGCGGCTCCAGCGGCGCACCCGGTCACTGGCCCGCGCGGGGCGGGTGCTGACCCGGCTGCGCCTGGACGGCGTACGGGGCCGCGAGCGCTGGAGCGCGTACGGGGCCGACCAGTGGTTCGGCGACGCGGACGTGCTGATCACGCCGGCGCTGGCCACCGTCCCGCCGGCGGCCGACCGGTGGGGCGAGCGGGGGTTCCTGCGCAACGCGGTGGCGAACGTGCGGTTCGCCCCGGCCACGGGTCCTTGGAACATGTGCGGCTGGCCGGCGATCAGCGTGCCGGTGGCCACCCATTCCAGCGGGCTCCCGATCGGCGTGCAGCTGGTGGCGCCGCCGGGCGGCGAGCCGCACCTTCTCGGCCTCGCCGCCCAGCTGCAGGCCGCCCACCCTCCGGTGCGCCCGCCCGGCTACACCTGACGCCTGCGCTAGACGCCGACGGGATGCCAGACGGTCTTGGTCTCCAGGAACCGCGTCATCCGCCCGATGCCGGGGTCGGCCGTCCAGTCCTCCCGGACCGGGCGCAGGACCCGCTTGAGGTTCTCCGCCGCCGCCTGCTCGCACGACAGCGCCAGGTCGGCGTCCGCCACGCCGGTCAGGTCGAGGCCGTTGACGTCCATGTGGCCCGCCAGCCAGGGCGCCAGCTCGGCCTGCCGCCCGGTGAGGATGTTGACCACCCCGCCGGGCAGGTCGGACGTGGCCAGCACCTCGGCCAGCGTGATCGCCGCCAGCGGCGCGGGCTCGGCGGCCACGACCACGCACGTGTTCCCGGTGACGATCACCGGCGCCACCACGGACACCAGCCCCAGCAGCGGATCGGCGGGCGCGACGATCGCGACCACGCCGGTCGGCTCGGGCGTGGACAGGTTGAAGTACGGCCCGGCCACCGGATTGGCCGCCCCGCGCACGGCCGCGATCTTGTCGGACCAGCCCGCGTACCAGACCAGCCGGTCGACGGCCGCGTCCACGGCCTCCAGCGCCGCCTTCTTCCCGCCCGGTCCGCTCGCGGCCACCTCCTCGGCGAACTGGCCGCGCCGCCCCTCCAGCATCTCGGCGACCCGGTAGAGGATCTGCCCCCGGTTGTACGGGGTCGCCCCCGACCAGCCGGGGAACGCCTTGCGCGCGGCCACCACGGCGTCGCGGACGTCCTTGCGCGAGGCCCGCGCGGCGTTGGCGAGGAAGTCGCCCTTCGGCGAGGTCACGGGGTAGGACCTCCCACTCTCAGAGCGCGGGAACGCCCCTCCGACGTACAGCTTGTAGGTCTTTCTGACGGACAACCTACTCATCGCCCCGACCCCTCCACGTGATCTCCTGCGACATCTGGACCGGAACGAAGACCTGGCCGCACCGGCTCACGCCGCAGCGGTGCGCGTACCAGCCGGTGCGTACGGGCCGTCCGGCTCGGGCGTACGCGTGGCCGCGGGTGGCCTGCGCCCGCTTCCCCCTCCGCCCTGGACGGCGATGCTCACACGTCACGGTGCGCCTCCAGCCCGTGCATCCCGCGCTCACCCATCGAGGTACGCCTCCAGCCCGTGCAACCCGCCCTCGCGCCCGTAACCGGACTCCTTGTAGCCGCCGAAGGGCGAGGTCGGGTCGAACTTGTTGAACGTGTTGGCCCACACCACGCCGGCGCGCAGCTTGTCGGCCATCCACAGGATGCGCGAGCCCTTCTCCGTCCAGATGCCGGCCGACAGCCCGTACGGCGTGTTGTTGGCCTTCTCGACGGCCTCGGCCGGGGTGCGGAAGGTGAGCACGGACAGCACCGGGCCGAAGATCTCGTCCCTGGCGATCGTGTGGGACTGCGCGACCCCGGTGAAGACGGTGGGCGGGAACCAGTAGCCGCGCTCGGGCAGCTCGCACGCCGGCGACCAGCGCTCGGCCCCCTCCGCCTCGCCGATCTCCGACAGCTCGCGGATCCTGGCGAGCTGCTCGGCGGAGTTGATCGCGCCGATGTCGGTGTTCTTGTCGAGCGGGTCGCCCACCCGCAGGGTGCCCATGCGCCGCTTGAGCGCCGCCAGCAGGTCGTCCTTGATCGACTCCTGGACGAGCAGCCGGGAGCCCGCACAGCAGACGTGGCCCTGGTTGAAGAAGATGCCGTTGACGATGCCCTCGACGGCCTGGTCGACGGCGGCGTCCTCGAACACGATGTTCGCGGCCTTGCCGCCCAGCTCCAGCGTCAGCCTCTTGTCGGTGCCGGCCACGGCGCGGGCGATGATCCGGCCGACGTCGGTGGAGCCGGTGAAGGCGACCTTGTCGACGTCGGGGTGGGCGACGACGGCCGCGCCGGTGTCGCCGGCGCCGGTCACGATGTTGACCACGCCCGGCGGCAGGTCGGCCTGCCGGCAGATCTCCGCGAACAGCAGCGCGGTCAGCGGCGTCGTCTCGGCCGGCTTGAGCACGACCGTGTTGCCGCAGGCCAGCGCGGGCGCGACCTTCCAGGCCAGCATGAGCAGCGGGAAGTTCCACGGGATGACCTGCCCGGCGACGCCCAGCGGCTTGGTGCCGAACCCGGCGTACTCCAGCTTGTCGGCCCACCCGGCGTAGTAGAAGAAGTGGGCCGCGACCAGCGGCAGGTCCACGTCGCGCGACTCGCGGATGGGCTTGCCGTTGTCGATCGACTCCAGCACGGCCAGCTCGCGGGCCCGCTCCTGGATGATCCGGGCGATGCGGAACAGGTATTTCGCCCGCTCGACGCCGGGCAGCGCGCTCCAGACCCCGAACGCCTTGCGCGCGGCCTGCACGGCCCGGTCCACGTCGTCGGACGTGGCCGCCGCGATCTCCGCCAGCGGCTCCTCGGTGGCCGGGTCGACCGTCTTGAACGAAGGCCCGGAGCCGTCCGTGAACTCGCCGTTGATGAACAGCCCGTACGACGGCTTGATGTCGACGACGTCACGTGACTCGGGCGCGGGTGCGTACTCGAAGATCGCCATCATCAGTCCAGCGTGAAGTAGTCGGGGCCGGCGTAGCGTCCGGTGGTCAGCTTCTGGCGCTGCACCAGCAGGTCGTTGAGCAGCGAGGACGCGCCGAGCCTGAACCACTCGGGGGTGAGCCAATCCTCGCCGGCGGTCTCGTTGACGAGCACGAGGTTCTTGATCGCGTCCTTCGTCGTACGGATGCCGCCGGCCGGCTTGACCCCGACCTGCCGCCCCGTCGCGGCGCGGAAGTCGCGCACGGCCTCCAGCATGATCAATGTCACCGGCAGCGTCGCCGCCGGCGAGACCTTGCCCGTGGAGGTCTTGATGAAGTCGGCGCCGGCCAGCATCGCCAGCCAGGACGCGCGCCGCACGTTGTCGTACGTCGCCAGCTCGCCGGTCTCCAGGATCACCTTCAGGTGCGCGGCGCCGCAGGCGGCCTTCACGGCGACGATCTCCTCGTGGACCTTCAGGTAGTCGCCGGACAGGAACGCGCCGCGGTCGATCACCATGTCGATCTCGTCGGCGCCCGCGGCCACGGCGAGGGCCGTCTCGCTCACCTTGACCTCCAGCGACGAGCGCCCGCTCGGGAACGCGGTGGCCACCGAGGCCACCTTCACCCCGGAGCCGCGCACCGCCTCGGCGGCCACGGCGACCAGGTCGGGATAGACGCAGACGGCGGCGACGTGAGGGGCGACGTCGGGGGCGTCGCCGCCGGGGCGCACGGCCTTGGTGCACATCGCGCGCACCTTGCCGGCCGTGTCGGCGCCCTCGAGCGTGGTCAGGTCGACCATGGAGATGGCGAGGTCGATGGCCGTGGACTTGGCGGTGGTCTTGATGGATCGGGTGCCGAGCGTGGCCGCCCGCTGGTCCGCGCCGACCCGGTCGACGCCGGGCAGGCCGTGCAGGAAGGCCCGCAGCGTCGCGCCGGACGCGGCGACGTCGGCGAGCGAAGTCGTCATAGTTGACACCTTCACAGCATCGCCGACCAGGGCCTCACCCTCCAAACTGACCACCTTAGACCTGGCCGGCGCCCGTCCCTAGGTATGCCGCGGCCGTCCGTACGCCAGAGATAGGGCATCCACCCGATGTGCCGTACGGGGCCTTAGGACGAGTCTTAAAGGTGTCAGGAAGACGCACGAAATGTCAGGAGACATCGAGATGATCCCCGAGATCGAGTACGAATTCATGAAGAGTCGCGCGAAGGAGCTGCACCGGGCGGCCGCCGAGCACCGCCGCGTCCGCGAGGCGGAGGAGGCGAACAAGTCCGGGCGCCGCTCGGTCTTCGGCAAGCGCCGTTCCTCATGACCACCGCACGACAGCCCGGCCACCACCTCGCTCGTGGCCGGGCTTCCGTACCTCCATAGGACCTTAGATGCGGCTAAATGCGTCGAAAGCCATCAGTGAGGCATGACATGCTGGATGACATGCGGGGACGTTCCGTAAGTCCCGTCTTCGTCGGGCGGCAAGAGGAACTGGCGGCTCTCTCCGAGAGTTTCGACGAGGCCAGGAAGGGCCGGGTAGCGGCGGTCCTGCTCGGGGGCGAGGCCGGAGTCGGCAAGACCAGGCTGGTGCAGCGCTTCGCCGAGCGCTGCGCCGCGGACGGCGCCCACGTGTTGTTCGGGGGCTGCGTGGAGCTGTCCACCGAGGGCCTGGCCTACGCGCCGTTCACCGCGGCGCTCCGGCAGCTGGTCAGGGAGCAGGGCCCGGCCACGGTGGCCGCGCTGCTGCCCGAGGGCGCCGAGCGCGACCTCGCCCGGCTCCTGCCGGAGTTCGGCGAGCCGAGCGCCGACGGCGAGACCGGCGCCGGCCGGGCCCGCCTCTTCGAGCAGTTCCTCACCCTGCTCGAACGGCTGGCCGACAGCCGCCCCGCGATCCTCGTCGTCGAGGACATCCACTGGGCCGACCGGTCGAGCCGCGACCTCATCGCCTTCCTGAGCCGCAACCTGCACGTCCCGCAGGTGCTGATCGTCATGACGTACCGCTCCGACGACCTCCACCGCCAGCACCCGCTCAGGCCCGTGCTGGCCGAGCTGGGCAGGGTCCAGGGCGTCGTCCGGCTCGACCTGCCGCGCATGTCGCGCGACGAGGTCGCCGACCAGATGGCCGCGATCCTCGGCAAGGTGCCCGAGTACGGCAACGTCGAGCAGGTCTACGAACGCAGCGAGGGCATCCCGCTGTTCGTCGAGGCGCTGCTGGACAGCGGCATCCACTGCGGGTTCCCCGAGTCCATGCAGGACCTCATCCTCAACTCCGTCGCGCGCCTGCCCGAGGAGACCCAGCGCGTGCTGCGCGTCGCCGCCGCCGGCGGCACCCGGGTCGGCCACGCGCTGCTGGCCGCCGTCAGCGGCCTGTCCGACGTCGAGCTGGAGAACGCCCTGCGCCCCGCCATCGCGCGCAACGTCCTGCAGGTCGCCGACAACCGCGCCTACGTCTTCCGCCACTCCCTCATCCGCGAGGCCGTCCACGAGGAGCTGCTGCCCGGCGAGCACCAGCGCCTCCACGCCCGCTACGCCGAGGAGATCTCCAAGGACCGCACGCTCGTCCCGCCCGGCCGCGCCTCCATCGAGCTGGCCCACCACTGGTACGGCGCCCGCGACGACCTCTGGGCGCTGATCTCCGCGTGGGAGGCGGCGCGGAAGTCGTTCAAGGCGTTCGCCTACACCGAGGCCGTGCCGCTGCTCGAACGCGTGCTCATGCTGTGGGACCGCGTGCCCGACGCCGCCGACCGCATCGGCGCCGACCACACCGCCGTGCTGGAGCGGGCCGTCGCCGCGGCCCACGCCGGCGGCGAGGTCGACAAGGGCTTGAAGTTCGTCAAAGCCGCCCTGAAAGAGCTGGACGAGACCCGCGAGCCGGGCCGCGTCGCGCGGCTCATCGTCCGGCTGGCCGGGTTCAAGATGTCCAAAGGCCACCTCGGCGTCATGGAGGACCTCAGGGAGGCGCTGCGGCTCGTCCCCGAGGACAGCCACGACCGCGCCCAGGTGCTGACCCCGCTGAGCCGCCACCTCATGCTGCGCGGGGAGATCGCCGAGGCGAGGGCGGTCGTCGCCGAGGGCCTGCGCCTGGTCAGGGAGCACCGCGACCGCTGCCTTGAGGCCGACCTGCTGCTCAACCTCGCGCTCGGCCACTCGCTCAACGGCGAGCTGGAGTCCACGATCAGGGTCAACGAGCAGGCGCTGGAGATCGGCTACCAGGAGGAGTCGGCCCGCATCATCACCCGCGCCATCGGCAACAACATCGACGCGCTCATCGACATGGGCCGCGCCGAGGAGGCCCTCCGCCTGTCCGAGCACGGCTGGAAGATCGCCAAGAAGTACGGCAGGCTGCGCGGCAGCGGGCTGTTCATCAAGAACAACTGGGCCGAGACGCTCGAGTCGCTGGGCCGCTGGGACGAAGCCATCGAGATCATCGAGGCCGCGCTCAGCCACGGCCCCTCGATCACGAAGAAGCGCTCCCTGCTCCGCGTCCGCGCCGACATCGCGCTCGCCAGGGGCGAGATGCAGCTCGTCGAGAGTCTCCTGTCGGAGATCGGGGTGTTCAAGGACCGCGCCGAAGACTTCGTCCAGGACATCACCGGCAACGCCCGCCTCCACATCGGCTGGCACCTGCTGAAGGGCGAGCCCGGCGCCGCCCTCGCCGTCGCCGAACGCGTGCTCGCCCATCCGCGCCAGTCCAGCAAGGCGATGCTCGGCTGGCGGCTCCTCGCCCTGCTGCGCACGGTCTGCGACGCCGCCGCGGACGTCGAGCCCGAGCGTGCCGCCGCCGTCCGCGCGCAGGCCGCCGAGGTCGCCGCCGAGCTGACGGTGATCGGGCCGGTGGTGGAGGCGTACCGGCTGGCGTACGCGGGCGACTTCGACGCCTCAGCGGCCGCCTGGGAGCGGCTCAAGCGCCCGTACAGCCAGGCCAAGGCCCTGCTGCGGGCCGCTGGCGTGGCGGCGCGGTCGGGAGACCGTGAAGGCGCCGCCGCCCGGCTGAAGGCCGCGCTTCCCCTGGCCCGCGACCTGCGCGCCACCCCGTTGATCGGCGACCTCGAAACGCTGTCCCGCCGGGTCGGCGCGCAAGCCCAGGAGCCGTCGTCGGAGCTGCTGACCCCGCGCGAGCTGGAGGTCCTGCGCCTGGTCACCCAGGGCATGACCAACCGCGACATCGCCGCCGAACTGTTCATCTCGGCCAAGACGGTCAGCGTGCACGTCTCCAACATCCTGGGCAAGCTCGGCGTCACCACGCGCGGCGAGGCGGCCGCCGCCGCCCACCGCCTCTCCCTCCTCCCGCAACGCTGACCCACCGCACCCGCGAAAACCCCTGGCGGGCCCGTACGGGAGGGCCCTGCGGCGGGAGGGCCCGGGAAGGCGCTCAGGGCAGGACCGACCGCACGGCCTCCTCGCTCCTCCCGACCACCGCCGTCCCGTCATCGGCGGTGATGATCGGCCGCTGGATGAGCACGGGATGCTCGGCCAGCGCCGCGATCCACCGCTCCCGCTCCCGAGGCCAGGCGTCCATGCCGAGCTCCTTGGCCACCGGCTCCCCCGTCCGCGTGATGTCCCAGGGCTCCAGCCCCAGCCGCTCCAGCACGGCCCGCAGCTCGTCCGCGGTCGGCGGATCCTCCAGATACCGCCGCACGGTGTAGTGAGCCTCCTCCGCATCCAGGATCGACAGCGCCGACCGGCACTTGGAACACTGAGGATTGATCCAGATCTCCATGACTTCGATAGTGGCCTACTCCGGCCACACGTCACGTCACCCGATCACGTTCTCCGGCCGGTCCACCCCGATCCGCCGCCCCGTCGGCGTGGTGGCGGGGCCGGGTCGCGGCCGGGCTCAGGTGAGCGTCAGCAGGTGTCGGGGTTGATCCGGACCAGGTTCTTGCCGCGGATGGTGAACAGGTCGCCGCTGCCCGGGTCGAGCGCCATCTGGGGCTCGTTGTACCAGTAGCCGGCCAGCCCGCCCAGCACGGTGACCGGGCCGGTGGCGTCGAGCCGGAACACCTGCGTGCTGGTCACGCCGTAGACGACGCCGCGCCGCAACACCAGCTGCCCCACGGTGCCGTCGACCCGGTAGCTGCGCTCGATCGTCCGGTCGCGCAGGTCGGCGACGAACAGCGTGCGGTTGTTGGTGAGCCCGTACAGGGTGTGCCCGTGCACGAGCAGGGAGTTGTACCCGCCCATCCCGGGGAACGGGCTCCAGCGCCACAGGACCTCGCGGGTGTCCAGGTCGAACGCCGCGATCTCCGCCTGCTTGGCCACCGGAGGTACGCCGTCGGCGTAGATCTCGCTGCCCAGGTAGGCGATCCGGTCGTTCGCCGCGATCGCGCCGATCGACTGGTCCGGCACGACGGTGTCGTAGCGCTCGATCTTGTGGCTGCGCAGGTCGAACAGCGCGAGCGAGCCGCCGGTGTGGCCGTACTCGGCCCGGGTGCCGATCGCCAGCAGGTCGCGGCCGGGCAGCTTGACCATGGCGCGCGGCCGGTCCTGGTTGCCGCCTATGGCCGCGAGCCGGGTCAGCTCGCCGGTGCGGGGGGTGTAGACGTCCACGAAGGCGCCGGGGTAGGCGGCCAGGTAGAGCTTGTCGTCGACACCGACGGCCCGCTTGGCCTCGCCCCCCATGTGCACCTTGGGCCCCTCGCCGGTCACGACGTCGTGCACCTTCAGGCCGAAGTTCCCGCCGACGAACGCGTTCTTCCCGAGCAGGGCGACCGACTGGACCGGCTCCGGTGCCGTGGGCATGCCGACCTCGGTCGGCTCGACCACGGTCGTGTCGCCGGTGGCGCGGTCGACGAACCACACCGCGCCGCCGCCGGACACGCCGACGATCTCGTCGCCGTGGGCGAACAGGCCGCGCGACTCGTCGAACGGGTTCGGCGACGCGAGCTTGGTCAATGTCGCCGCGGCGATGTCGTAGCGGTACAGCGAGCCGGACGTCCGGCTGGTCAGCAGCACCTCGCCGTCGTACAGCCGCACCATGTCGACGGTCCGGTCGCCGGTGTCGACGATTCGGTACGACGACGGGTTGTGCCGGTCGATCAGCACGAACTTCCCGGACGGCTCGGTGCCGGCCGCGACCCAGTCGTCGTTCACGGCCACGTCGTAGACGAAGGACTCGCCGTGCAGTTCGGTGGGCAGAATCTGGGTCTTCGTCCCGGCGGCGTCGAGGACGATCAGCCGGGCCCGCGCGCCGGTGCCGGCGTACACCAGGCCGTCCGATGCCACCGCGATGGACCTGACGTAGGTCTGGCCCGCGCTCGCCTGGCCGAGGTCGGTGAAGGTACGCGTGACGGGGTCGATCCGGAAGATCTTGCCGCCCGGGTAGGTGCCGGCGTACAGCGTGCCGTCCGGCGCGGTGGTCAGGTCGAAGACGTACAGCTCGTTGCCGAGCCGTCCGAGCCGGGTGGTGGTGTTGGCGGCCGGGTCGTACTCATGGACATCGGCGACGGAGTACATGCCCACGTAGACCTTGCCGCCGGACAGTGTCGCCGCCCAGCCGCCGGTGCCGGTCGACAGCGACTGGTGTGCCGCGATCCTGCGAGTCGTCAGGTCGAGCCGGGCCACCACCGCGGGCTGCAGGCCGCGGGTCACCAGGTACAGGTTGTCGCCGTCGAGCGCCGCGCCGGTTAACGGCGCCGAGACGATGCCCGCGCCGAGGTCGGTGGCACAGTCGGCGGCCGCGAACGCCCGTGTGGTGCCCGGCAGCGACATCGCCGCACCGGTGCCGGCCGCGAGAGCGAGGAATCGTCTTCTGCGCATGACATGTCCTTCGTCGTCGCCTTCGCCCCTCCCCCGGGAGCGGAGTGTTCAAGAGGCCAGTGCCTCATTACGGCAATGACCGTAATTCGCCGCTCCCTGGCGTGTCAACGTCGCGGGCGCCTGTTCTCCGCTCGCGTGCGACACCGCCCCCGCGACCCCTCGCCGGGGCGATCCGTCCGCGGATCGCCAGGTCAGAGAGCCGCAGCGACGCCTCGACCGCACCCAGACAGGGGTAGGGGGACGAGCCGGACCGCAGGTCAGGAGAAGATCGCTTCGCCCATCAGCGCGGCGCCGAAAACCGCGAACGCCGCCGCGGCGCCGTACCGGATGATCTTCTCCGGGAGGTGGTGGCCCAGGAGCCGGCCGACCAGGATGGCCAGGGCGTCGGCGGCGACCATGCCGACGGTCGAGCCGATCCAGGTGCCGACCCAGCCGTGCTGCGTGGCCAGGGTGATGGTGGCCAGCATGGTCTTGTCGCCGAGTTCGCTGAGGAAGAAGGCCACGGTCACGGCGACCAGGACGTGCCGGGTGACGCCCCGGGCCTTGCGCGACTCCTCCTCGGTCAGCTCGTCGCCGCGCAACGTCCACACGGCGAAGCCGAAAAACGCCAGCCCGGCCGCGACCGAGATGGCCGTGGTCGGCAACGCGTCCCCGATGAGGCCGCCGAGGGCCACGCTCACCAGGTGCACGACGGTCGTGGCGATCGTGATGCCGAGGAGCACGGGCCAGGTCTTGAATCGGGTGGCGAACGTCAACGCCATCAGCTGGCTCTTGTCACCGAGTTCGGCCACGAAGATGACGACGAGACTGATCCAGAACGCTTCCAACGGTCCTCTTCCGCGCCTGCCGGGCCGGAAGCGGAACCCGGGGAGTTTCGGGCACGGCTTCGGCCCGGCAGCGTCTTTGTCGACGCGACAGCTGCCAGGCCGAAGGTCTCGTCCGCCCGTGAAGGCCCGCGTGACCGGGCGCGAGAACGCGCCAGTGTGTCGATCACACGATTGGGACTACTCCCCTTCGGTACTTCCAACCCACCATAACAGGCCGAATCGACCCGCTATTCCGCGGTGTGCCGCAGTACGCAGCCGGTGCGCGGGAGCGCGGTCACTCTCCGTCGAGTGCGCAGCCGACCAGGACCGGCTCGTTGACCAGCGTCACGCCGAACTTCTCGTGGACGCCGTCGCGCACCTCGCGGGCCAGCGCGAGCAGGTCGGCGGTGGTGGCGGCGCCCACGGGGTTGGTGAGGGCGAGGGTGTGCTTGGTGGAGATGCGTACGGGCCCGCGCGCGTACCCCTTCGGGAAGCCGGCCTGCTCGATCAGCCATCCGGCGGGCACCTTGAGCCTCCCGTCGGGCAGCTGCCAGCGCGGGTGGCCGGGCGCGCGGGTGGCCAGCTCGGCGGCCTCCGCGGCGGTGAGCACCGGGTTGGTGAAGAACGAGCCGGCGCTGCGGGTGTCGGGGTCGTCGGGGTCGAGCACCATGCCCTTGCCGCGCCGCAGCCCCAGCACGGCCGCGCGGGCGTCGGCCAGCGGCACCCGCCCGCCGAGCTCCACTCCCAGGCGCCGGGCCAGCTCCTCGTACGCGACCGGGCCCGACCTCTCCGAGACGTCCAGCGCGTACGTCACCGCCAGCACCACGTACCGGGCCGGATCCCGCTTGAACGAACTGTCCCGGTAGGAGAACCCGCACTGCCGGGCCTCAAGGTCGACCACCTGCCGCGTGCGCCGGTCGTAGGCCCGCACGCACCGGACGGTCTGGGCGACCTCCTGCCCGTACGCCCCGACGTTCTGGATGGGCGTGGACCCGACCTGCCCGGGGATGCCGGACATGCACTCGATGCCCGACCAGCCCTCCCCGACCGCCCGCGCCACCAGCGGGTCCCAGTCCTCGCCCGCCTCGACGGTGACGATCACCTGCTCGCCGTCGCGCGACACGGCCACGCCCCTGGTCGCCACTTTGACGACCAGCCCGTCGAACCCCTCGTCGGCCACCACCACGTTGCTCCCCCCGCCGAGCACCAGCGTGGGCACCGACTCCCGGTCAGCCTCGGCGACCAGGGACACCAGCTGCTCCGCCGTGGTCGCCTCGGCGAACTCGCGGGCGGGACCGCCCAGGCGCAGCGTCGTGTACGGGGCGAGCTTCTCCATGGGCACCAAGCTTAAGAGGCGCCCAGCATCCGCAGCACCCCGTCATAGTTGCGCCGCGACTCCCGCTCCAGGTAGTCGGCCGGGACGTCATGGGAGCCCAGCCGCTCCACCGGCAGCGGCCCCGGGGGCACGATCAGCTCGCCGCGCAGGCCGAGCGACAGCTCCAGGTCGGCGTTGCGGCCGTAACCGGCGCGCTCGGGCAGCGCGCCGAGCGCCGCCGACCTGCGTACCGCCATCAGGTCGCCGGTCAGGGCGCGCACCGTGCCGGGTCCGGCCTCGTGTACGCCGCCGCCGGCCGGCTCGGCGCCCCGCCACCCGGCCGCCACCGCCCCTTCCACGACGGCCGCGACCAGCGGGGTCAGCGCGTCGCCGCGCAGCACCAGGGAGGTCTCCATGAGCACGTGCACGTCGGACTCGTCCAGCCGCAGCAGCTTGGCGCGGCTCTCGCCCCAGGTCGCGGTGCCGCCGCGCCAGTGGGGGCGCTCGGTCACGTGCCAGACCGCGATCCGGTCATGGTACTGACCGGCCAGCTGGTCGAGCACGCCGCCGACGCCGTCGAGGTCGCCCAGGTCGAGCGCGAGGACCTTGGCGCCCGTGTGGTCCATCACCGACTGCACGCAGGCGCGGACGTCCGCGGGCCAGCCGTCGACCAGCAGGGCGACGGTCACGGTGACGTCCATGACCTCGACGCGCCGGCGTTCGTCGCTGACGCCGAGGTCGTCGAGGCGGTTCGTGGCCAGGGCGCCGTCCCAGACGCGCTGGGCGTGCAGCATGTCGCCGGGCACGGCGCCGTGCTGGCCTGGGTCGCCGGAGAAGCCCAGCTCGGCGGCCGGGTTGGAGCTGGCCGGCGTGCCGAGCGACTTGGCCCCGGCCGTGCCCACGCCCGTCGCCACGCCCGGCCTGGGCGTGGCGGGGGCGCCGCCGCCGGTCGTGTCGCGCCCGGTTCCGGTGACGCCCGCCACCTCCTCCAGCCGGGGCGGACGCAGCCGCCCCGGAGGCTTGGCGTCGGTCACGGCCGAGACGGGGATCGACCGGACCGTGGGCCATACCTGTCGCGCTTCGCTCATAGGCACACGGGTACCCAAGCCTTGAGATTTGTCACCTCATGGCGTCCATGGGGAAGAGACCTTCCCAGACCAGGGCAGCAACGCTTCCCCAAGCAGCTTCACCACCACGTCCCACCGGCTCGGGCGGCTCCCCAAGGCAGGGGTTGCTGTACGCGCGTCTCAGCGAGTCATGGGATGCGGCGGAATCGGTACCGACCCAACTCGCGAACGGCAACAGATACGCGAGCGAGAACAACGTCCAGGTCGTCGCAGAGTTTGAAGATGACAGGTATTCGGCGTTTCATGAGGTAACGCGCGACGGATTCGACGCCGCGAACGAAACCATCGAATACGAACCGACCTCAGCACGCCAGACGGCTCGTACAAAGGCGGGATGGAAGCGCTAGGCGCTCGCAAAGAAGGCGCCGTTAATGGGCAGCGCGTGCATGAAGCGGCCGCGCGTGGACGCCGGGGCCTGCCCCACAGTGGAATGACGAGGCAACCCCTGGCGGGGCTTCTCGTGCTGGATCAGCTGGCTTCACGACCTTTTTAGCTTGCCTCCGACCGCTCACGAAGGGCATTGTGAGCATCGAGCCGTCGCAGAGCGAAAGGGCGTGACTTTGTGTCTGATCCGGACCCGAACAAAGGCGTTGAACCCCCCAGATCGCCTTTAAGGCGATTCATTGACACGCTTTCGGTGACGCTGGGCTTGATTGGGGGGTGTATTGCCATCTTCCAGTTTCTCGTCTCGGATAGCGTGTCCGCCCCGTGGTTCCGCTCTATAGTTGCCGACCCCGACATCCCGGGATGGTTCGCCGCCCTAGGCAGGTGGGCGATCGAGACCCACGGGAGCCTTCCTTTGTGGGTCACTATACCGGGCATGCTGGCCCTATGGTGGCTTGCTGGATTCGTCGCCGCCGAGATTGTGGACGGCTGGTGGACGAACTGGCAAACATTCGTTTGCGCTGGGCTCTACCTGATTCTCCTTGTGACGATGTGGTCGTCCGTCCCGGTATGGATATTTATTGTTGCCACGGCAAGTGCGATAGCCTTCGCCTGGTACGGCAGCAGAGGCGTCTGAGGGCGATCCGAGATAGTGTGTGACAGTCGGCCACATTCCCATCAAGTCCGCGAGTGGGGGAGGTAAGGACCTACACCCCACGACCGACAGAGGCACCGTCGTGCCGGCCATGGGGGGCTAATCCATGCTCTCCCTTACCGGCATGAAGGTCATGCGCATTCTTCGCGAGAACGTCCTGATCCGCACCGTCCCCGGACGCGGGAGCTTTGTGGCTGACCCCAACATTGGGAGCCAGAGGGCGCCTAGCGCGCCTAGAAAGCTCTGTACGCCACGCTGGCGGCCTGAGATGGCCTCCCTGGTGTCCGTCAGATGGGCATCCGGGAGCCGCCCGACATATCATGACATTTGCTAATGCAACCGCCCACGTGATGCCAGCCGGACCACCGCGACGCGCCAACGGAACTGAATCACCGCGACGCGTCAGGCGAGCTGCACCACCGCGCGGGCCTTGGAGAGCACCCGGGCCTCGCCGGACCTGGCGGTCAGGCCGATGACCACGCGCTTGTCGTCCAGCTTCTCCTCCACGACCCCGCTCACCGTGATCGTCGCCCCCTGGTCGTCGTCGGGCACGACCACCATGGACGAGAACCGCACCCCGAAGTCCACCACCGCCCCGGGATCGCCCGCCCAGTCGGTGACGAACCGCCCGGCCTGCGCCATCGTGAACATGCCGTGCGCGATCACGTCGGGCAGCCCGACCATCTTGGCGAAGCGCTCGTTCCAGTGGATCTGGTTGAAGTCGCCGGACGCGCCGGCGTACATCACCAGGTTGAGCCGGCGCACGTTGTAGGCGACCTGCGGGATCTCCTGGCCGACCTCGACCTCGTCGTACGTCACCGTGGCGCTCATCAGCCCGCCCCTCCGCGCTCGACGATCGTGTTGTAGGCGACGCAGACCGGCTCGCCCTCCACAGTGGTGACGTCGCTGCGCACGGTCAGCAGCTCGTTGCGGCCGGCGGTGCGGATGTCGGTGATCGTGGCGGTGGTGACGAGCTGGTCACCGGCGTGGATCGGGCGGGTGTACTGGAAGCGCTGCTCGCCGTGGACCACCATGGCGAAGTTGAGGCCCAGATCGGGATCCGCCAGCGCCTCGCCGCCGCTCTGCAGACTGAAGACGATGGGGAACGTGGGCGGCGCGATCACGTCGGGATATCCGGCAGCCCGCGCGGCCTCCCTGTCGCGGTAGAGCGGGTTGGGGTCGCCGATCGCCGCCGCGAACTCCTTGATCTTCACCCGGCTCACCTCGTAGGGGGCGCTGGGAGGATAGCTCCTCCCCACGAAGTCACGGTTCAAGGCCATCAAGTGCTCCCTCGCAATGTCCTTCGTCCGCTGGTGAGGCCGACGGTAACAGAACAAGGTTCGGCTGTCGCCGGTCATCACCGGGTTTTTACGGGAGCCAGAAGACGACGAACCGGCGCCCACACGGGGACGCCGGTTGTTGCGCTGTGGAGGGTGAAGAAGCGGCCCGAAAGCTATCGGGTCTCGCGGTGCGCCCGGTGCGTACGGCAGTTGGGGCAGTACTTCTTCAGCTCAAGCCGATCCGGGTCGTTGCGCCGGTTCTTCCGCGTGATGTAGTTGCGGTGCTTGCACTCCTGGCAGGCCAGCGTGATCTTCGGCCTAACGTCGGTGGCAGCCACTTGGGAGTGCCTTTCTACGTTCGGGACATGGACATGCCCGTGCCCAGGTCGGCGACCTGGGCTGGGGCAGTAGCGGAGGCCGGACTTGAACCGGCGACACAACGATTATGAGCCGTTTGCTCTGCCAGACTGAGCTACTCCGCCTTCGGGCCGGTACGCACCCGGCCTCGTAGAGGATACCCGACGAAGGGAGCAGATTCGTAACCCGCCTTGTCGGGCAGGGGTTCACTTCAGTATGCCGCAGGACGCCCGAGAATCGAAATCGTTCAGCACGCGCGCATCGCCGGCACCCGGCGCACCTCGCGCGGCGGCCGTTCGCCCGTACGGAGCCGTCGTGGCCTCGGCGGTCTGCCGCACGACGGCCGGGCAGCGCCCCGAACCAGGCGGCACGCGACGAGCGGACGGGCTTCGATGAACGGACGGGCTTTGACGAGCGGGCGAGCTTCGGGGCATGGTCGCCCGGCGGAATGTCGTCAGCCTGGAGAAACACCGAACGCCCGCCGCCGACAATCGTGGCGCGGGCGTTTTGGCTGGTCAGGGTGAGAGCCCCCAAACGGAATCGAACCGTTGACCTTCTCCTTACCATGGAGACGCTCTGCCGACTGAGCTATAGGGGCCTGTCCGTCGCTGCGGACAGGTGTAACCATACACGGCGCTCAGCCATGACGCGAATTGGTTCCGGCTCGCCGGATGCCCTCTTTCTCCCGCTGCGCGAGCAGGTCGATGACCTCGCACAGATCGGCCAGATCGACGTGCCGGGCCACCTCCGCCACGGACGAGCAGTCGGCGACCACCCACCCGTGTCTGCGCACCCGGAGCACCTGCCGCCCGGCCCGCACGGCGCCCACGACCTCATAGCCGTCGAGACCGACCCATCGCCTTTCCATAGCGGCACAGGTTAGCCTCCGGGCCTCTCAATTTTCACTGTGCCACAGGCGTTACAGGCCATACCGAATCGGCAGGGGTTCAGTACCGGTAGAAGCCGGCGAAGTCCTTCAGGCGCGCGATGTCGTCGACGCGCACCACGGAGCCGGTCTCGGGGGCGTTCATCATCTTGCCTTGGCCTAGGTAGATGCCGACGTGGTGGGTTTTGACAGCCCTTTTTGTAACCTTTCCGAAGAAGACAAGATCGCCCGGCGCGGGGGTCGCGTCCACCCGGCGCATCCGCCGTACGTGGTCGTTGGTGTTCCCCGGCCCCAGCACGTCGCGGCCGTGCGCGAGCGCGTACACCCACCGGGCGAAGCCGGAGCAGTCGAGCCCGCGCGTCCGGGTGGCCGGGCACGGCCTGATCCGGCCCTGGTAACCGACGCAGGTGCCCTTCGACGGGCCGGGGCGGTCGGCGTGGCCGCCGCCCCAGGAGTACGGGATGCCGTACCCCTCGATCTCGTACGCGATGCGCACGATCCTCGGCAGGACGTGCGTCGTGAGCGGCACGGACGCCGTGGCGGTCAGCAGGATCAGCGCCACTGCCGCCACGGCCGCGCGCCGTCGCCAACTCATCCCGTTCCCCTCACATGGCAATGGGTTCTGGGATTTATAGTGCCTTATCGGGCTTTAAGGGTGAGTTTCACATCGCCAACACCGACGGTCACCCCCCGCCGTCCCCCTCGCCTGGCGCGGCTTGGTGGTGAACGAGAGCGTCACCTTTCTTCCGCGTGGCAGCTCGCGCCGATCGCGCACCGCACCGCCCGCGGGCGTTCGCCGGGGTCACCGGCATCGAGTGCGGATTCCCCGGGAAACCGCACGTCAACCGCCCAAAATTCGCCATCTCCGACCTGCCCCTCTACGTAGCGTTTTCGCAGGTCAGAGGCGTATGTGTAACGTATGTTCGCGTTTGCCAAAGCCGAACCCGGCTGCGCAAACTGTGGCTCGATCCTCCGAACGCAGCCCCGACACGGGGCTTCTTCGTCATGCCCGCTGGAGGCCGACCATGATCCACACACGGGGTCTGACCCGCGTGTTCACCGTCAAGAAGGAGACCGTCGAGGCCGTCCGCGGCATCGACCTCGACGTCGCGGCAGGGCAGCTCGTGGCCTTTCTCGGGCCCAACGGCGCGGGCAAGTCCACCACGCTGCGAATGCTCACCACGCTCCTGCCGCCCACGTCCGGCACCGCCACCGTGGCCGGGCACGACGTCGCGACCGACCCGGCGGGCGTGCGCTCCCGCATCGGGTACGTCGGCCAGCGCCACAGCGCCGGCGAGGACTTCCTGGCCCGCGACGAACTGGTCACCCAGGGCCGCTGCTACGGCCTGCCGGCCAAGGAGGCGGCCGCCCGCGCCGACGAGCTGCTCGACCTGCTCGACCTGCGACCGCTGGCCAAGCGCAAGCCCGGCACGCTCTCCGGCGGACAGCGCCGCCGCCTGGACCTCGCGCTCGGTCTCGTACACCGCCCTGACCTGCTGTTCCTCGACGAGCCCTCGACCGGCCTCGACCCCAAGAGCCGGGCCGACATCTGGGAGCACATCCTGCGGCTGCGGGAGACGTACGGGACGACCCTGTTCCTGACCACCCACTACCTGGAGGAGGCCGACGACATCGCCGAGCGGGTGCTGATCATAGACAACGGGACGATCATCGCCGACGGCACCCCCGAGCAGCTGAAGAACGACCTCGCCGGCGACCGCATCACGCTCACCACCAGCACGGAGGAGGAGGCGCGGCGGGTCGCCGTCCTCAACGACGGCACGGCGGACGGTGCGACCGTGCGCCTCCGGGTCGCCCACGCCGCCGCCGCGCTGCCCGAACTGCTCCGCACCCTCGACGGGTCCGGCGTCAAGGTCACCGCGGCCGAGACCGCCCGTCCCACCCTCGACGACGTGTTCCTCGCTCTGACCGGGAGAAGCCTCACCAATGATGACATTCCTGCGTGACACCGCCACCGTCTTCTCCCGCGAGTTCAGGCCCCAGCTACGCGAGCCCTACGGGCTGCTGTTCGAGATGGGGCAGCCGCTGTTGTTCCTGTTCCTGTTCGGGTCGCTGCTGGACGGCGCGGTCGGGTCGTCGTGGCAGTGGTTCGTGCCCGGGATCCTGGTCATGATGTGCCTGACCGGGCCCATGTCGGCCGGCTACACGCTGCTGGTCGAGCTGATCGGCGGTTCGATGGAGCGCATGCTGGTCACGCCGCTCAACCGTACGGCGATGCTGGTCGGCAAGTCGGCCAAGGCGATGATCGTGCTGCTGGCCCAGGCCGTGCTGATCATCGCGCTGGCCGTCCCGCTGGGTTTCGAGCTGCACGCCGCCGGCGTTCTGGCGGGGCTGGCGCAGCTGGTGGTCTTCGGGGTCGGGCTGGGCGCGTTCTCGTTCGTGCTGGCCATCAAGTCGGCTCCCGGCGGCACCCTGTTCTATGTCGTGAGCCAGTCGATCCTGTTCCCGCTGCTGCTCCTGTCCGGCGTGCTGCTGCCGCTGGAGACGGCGCCGGCGTGGCTGCGCGCGATCGGGCAGGTCAACCCGGTGACGTACGTCGTGGACGCCCAGCGCTCCCTGTTCGCCGGCGACCTCACGAACCCCTCCATCCTGTACGGCACCGCGTCCGCCTGCCTGATCGCCGCGGCCGGACTCCACCTCGGCAACCGCGCCATGCGCAAGGGAGTCGGCTAGGGACTGACCGCCAGGAACAGGAACGCGTCCAGCCAGAACGACGCCCCGCGATGGCCGGGATGGTCAGCCCGATGCTGGCCATGGCCGAGCCGAGCGCCAGGTTCAGGCTGATCCTTTTCAGGGTGACGGTGAGCAGGGACGGGCCGGCACCGCGCCGGCCAGGAGCAGGGCGACCACGATGTCGGTCACGGCGGGGGGCGCTGGCGCCTTTCGGACCTCGCGTCACCGGGCGCCGCACGCCTACAGCGCGCGATCCGGGGAAGGGCGTGAGTCTTCGAACCGACTTCGGGAGATGTCGATGAGCGAGGCTGAGGCCGTGGCACGCCAGGCCGCGAAGAGCCCGGCTGTGGAGAAGCTCGCGCGGGTGGGGCTGGTCTGCCGTGGCGTGCTCTACGGACTGATCGGGATGCTGGCAGTGCAGATCGCGCTCGGCGGCGGCGGCCGTCAGGCGGACAAGAGCGGGGCGATCGGCACGGTCGCGGCGCTGCCGTTCGGGGCCGTCATCCTCTGGATCATGGTCGTGGGGTTCGCCGCGCTGACCGTGTGGCAGGCCTTCGAGGCGATCCTCGGGAACGGCAAGGTCATGGACAGGGTCGAGTCCGGGCTCCGGGTCGTGGTGTACGCGTTCCTCTGCACGGCGCTGGTGGCCCTGCTGACCGCCGGCAAGACCCAGTCCGACGACCAGAAGTCCCAGGACGTGACCGGCGCGCTCCTCTCGCTGCCCGCCGGGCAACTCCTCGTGGGCGCGATCGGGCTCGGCATCGTCGCCCTCGGCCTCTACTGGGTGCGGTACGGGGTGACGAAGCGGTTCCACGAGCACCTCAGGCCGATGCCGCCGCGTGCCCGCCGGGCGATGGACCGGCTCGGGCTCGCCGGCCACCTCGCCCGCGGGGTGACGGCCGTGCTGGCCGGGGTGTTCGTCGTCCAGGCGGCCGTCACCTTCGACCCGGACAAGGCCGGCGGCATCGACGCGACGCTCAGGGCGTTCGCCGGCACCCCGGCCGGGCCCTGGCTCCTGGTGGCGGTGGCGCTCGGGCTCGTGCTGTTCGGCGGCTACTGCCTGGGAGAGGCCCGCTGGCGGAGGACATGAGACTCGACGACTGGTTCCTCACGGGCGCAGAGCGCGACAACCCCGCGACCGGGCTGCTGGCCTGGACGGAGGGGAACCTGGTGCGCCCGCTCGTGCACGGCGCGACGTACTTCGCCGAGCTGGACTCGTGCCTGGCCGCCCTGGAGGAGAACGACCTGCTGCTGTTCGCGGACTGGCGCGGCGACCCGGACGAGCGGCTGACCCCGGACGGCCCCGAGGTGGCGGCGGCGCTGGCGCGGGCGGCCCAGCGGAAGGCCGTGGTCCGCGGCCTGATCTGGCGCTCCCACCTGGACGTGCTGCGTTTCAGCTCGGCCGAGAACCGGCACCTCGGCACCGCGATCGAGGCGGCCGGCGGCCAGGCGCTGCTCGACACCCGCGTCCGGCACGGCGGCGCCCACCATCAGAAGTTCGTCGTCGTGCGTCACGACCGCGACCCGGCCCGCGACGTGGCGTTCGTCGGCGGCATCGACCTGTGCCACAGCCGCCGCGACGACACCGAGCACCTCGGCGATCCGCAGGCGGCGCCCATGCCCGCCGCGTACGGTCCCCGCCCGCCCTGGCACGACGCCCAGGTCGCGATCCGCGGCCCCGCCGTGGCCGAGGTCGAGAAGGTCTTCCGCGAACGCTGGGACGACCCGGCCCCCGAAACCCGCCAGCCGCTGCGGCGGCTGCGCGACCGCCTGACCCGGATGGCCGACGAGCCGCCGCTGCCCGCGCCCGGCCCACCTCCGCCCGCCGCCGGAACGCATGCCGTGCAACTGCTGCGCACCTATCCGCACCTGCCCCGCGCCTACCCGTTCGCGCCGGGCGGCGAACGCAGCGTCGCCAGGGCGTACCGGAAGGTGCTGGGCCGGGCGCGGTCGCTGATCTACCTGGAGGACCAGTACCTGTGGTCGACGGAGGTGGCCGAGCCGTTCGCGCGCGCTCTGGAGCGGGAGCCCGGGCTGCGCATGATCGTGGTGGTGCCGCGCCACCCCGACCAGGACGGCTGGCTCGCCGGCCAGGCCAGCCTGATCGGCCGGGTGGACGCGCTCGCCATGCTGAAACGGGCCGGCGCCGACCGGGTCGCGATCTACGACCTGGAGAACCACGCCGGCACGCCGGTGTACGTGCATGCCAAGGTGTGCGTGGTGGACGACGTGTGGGCGGCGGTCGGGTCCGACAACGTCAACCTGCGCTCGTGGACGTTCGACTCCGAGCTGAGCTGCGCCGTCGTGGACGCCGAACCCGACCCGCGTCCGCCCGCCGGAGCCCGCAGGTACGCCAGGGACCTGCGGCTCACGCTCGCCGCCGAACACCTCGACAGGGACGACGTCGCGGATCTGTGCGACCCGGAGGAGGCGTTCGCGGCGTTCGCCGAGTCGGCGGCCCGGCTGGAGTCCTGGCACCGCGGCGGCCGCCGCGGCCCGCGCCCGCCCGGCCGGCTGCGCCCCCACCCGCATCCCGCGCTCGGCCCCGTCCGGCGGGCCGTGGCGATGCCGCTGTACCGGATGGTCGTGGACCCTGACGGCCGCCCATCCCGCCTCCGCCGCTCCAACCACTTCTGAACCCAGCCCCGCGCCCCACCGGCCCCCGCCCTCGGGGCCGCGCCGCACCACACGCCCGCCCCAACGTGCCGCCCGGAACATTGGTTGACATCCGTTTCGCCGGCCCACCACAGTGAGCTGATGGCGCAGCTGATCGCCACGCAC
Source organism: Nonomuraea sp. (assembly GCA_036276095.1). Classification (GTDB taxonomy): domain Bacteria; phylum Actinomycetota; class Actinomycetes; order Streptosporangiales; family Streptosporangiaceae; genus Nonomuraea. Next base: position 29,969 of record DASUCK010000236.1, read on the forward strand.
ACCGTGGCCTGGATCCCCGTGGCGCACCGCCTGGACGTCCTGCTCTCCGACGTCCTCCCGCCCGTGGGGCAGGTCACGTCGGCGTTCGCGTTCGTCTCCGACGGCCTCGGCCGGACGCTGATGACCTGCGTGGACCGGGAGGGCCGCGGCTGGGACATCCCGGGCGGGCATGTCGAGCCCGGCGAGCACCCGGCCGCCGCCGCGGTACGGGAGCTGCACGAGGAGACCGGTCTCCACCTCCCGGTCACCGCCCTGTCGATCTTCGCCTGGCAGCGCATCGAGCTCCTGGAGGAGCCGCCGACCGGCTACCGCTACCCGTCGCTGACGTACATGACGATGTTCCGGGCCGCGCTGCCCGGCCCGGGCGCCCCGACCCGGCCACCGGCGGGGTCGGAGAGCACGCGCGCCGACTGGCTGTCGCCGGCGGAGGCCGAGCGCCGCTGCGGAGCGCGCACGTGGCTCACCCTCCTCACCCACTGACCAGCCCGACCACCTCTGGCTCAACCCTTCACCCAGCCTGGCCGCCCCTTGCTCAACCACTCACCCACCCGACCACCGCCCCTTGCTCCACCGTTCACCAACCCGATCGCCCCTTGCTCAACCACTCACCCACCGACCACGCACTTCCTCAACCGTTCACCCAGCCGATCACCCGGCCCTGCCTCACGTGCGGGCCGAAGGTCGGGGACCCTGGGACTGTCGGCGCCGGGAATTGTCGGTGGCTGGTGGAAGGATCGCCGCCATGACCGACAGGACCGACCTCACCACCACGATCGCCGGTTACTGGGACACCGCCGCCCCGGCGTTCGACGACGAACCCGACCACGGGCTCCGGGCCGAGCGCACGCGAACGGCCTGGGAGCGCCGGCTGCGGGCCTGGGCGCCACCTGCCCCGGCCGACGTGCTGGACGTCGGCTGCGGCACCGGTTCGCTGTCGGCGCTGCTGGCGGCTGCCGGGCACCGGGTGACCGGGGTCGACCTCGCCCCGCGCATGATCGAACAGGCCCGGGCCAAGCTGGCCACGGCCGGGCTGACAGGCCGCTTCCTGGTCGGCGACGCCGCCGCGCCGCCCACCGGCGGCGACCGTTTCGATCTGCTGCTGTGCCGCCACCTGGTCTGGACGCTCCCCGACCCGCACGCCGCGCTCCGCCAGTGGGTCACCCGCCTCCGCCCGTACGGCACCCTCGTCCTGATCGAAGGGCGCTGGGCCGAGGCGGGGTCGCCCTACGTGCCGGGAGCCGAAACGCTGCCGTGGGCCGGCGGCGTACGCGCCACCGATCTGACCAGCGCCGTGAAACCCCTGGTCACCGACGTACGCATCGAGCCACTCAGCGACGACCCCGACCTGTGGGGCGGGCCGGTGACCGACGAACGCTACGCCCTGATCGCCCGCGTCTAACGCGTCACCCAGACGCCCTGGTGGATCTCGGCGTATGGATCGGGTCACGCCCCGCGGCTCTCCAACGCGCGGCTCGGCCCCCCGTCGGGCGGGTCGAGGGCGGCGTCGTCCTGAATCGGGTATTTCAAGTCCTGCTCATGACCCTCACTGGGCTTCGCGCCTGGCGGATGACCGGCCGGCTCCGGGCAGCGGCGAGGCAGGCGACGCGGGCGAGGCAGGCGAGACGGGCGACGCGGGCAAGGTGGCCGGCCACGGCCGGAGGTGCTGCCGGCGCAGGAGACGGGTCTGCTTGGGCATGTTCCAGCCGAGCACGCCGGTGACCTCGCCGTTCTCGCGGTAGACGGCCGTGAACGGGTGCCGCTCGGTGCCGCCTTCGGCGATGGTCAGCTCGGCCGCCGGCGACGACAGCCCGTACGCCTGGATCTTGACGTCGTACTGGTCGGTCCAGACGTACGGGATCGGCAGGTACGCCAGGTCGGCGCCGAGCAGGTCGGCCGCCACGACCTGCGCCTGTTCGGTGGCGCTGGTGCGGTTCTCCAGGCGCAGCCGCCGGCCGAGCCCTTCATGCGCGAACGACGCCACGTCGCCGACGGCGTACACGCCTTCGGCGGCGCGACCCCGGGCGTCGCACCGCTTCCGGTTGCTCCCGCGTACGGAGGTGCGCCCGCGCGGGCTCCCATGTCCCGGCCAGGACGTGCTTCGACAGGGGCGGCCCGTCGTAGGGCAGGTGGAGCTCGGTGTCCAGCAACGTCAGCCGCCCCCGGTAGCCGTGCCGGCGCAGCGCCTCCGCGGTTCCCAGCCCGGCGGCCGACGCCCCGACGATCAGCACCGTCTCGGGCGGGGTCACGAGGCGCCGCCCGGCTGGAGGACAGCGACGACCCGACCCGGACAGGTCGGCATACGCACTGATCTTTCGATCGCACCCATACCCACGCTACCCGTACAAATGCAAGATATCTGACAGATGTCAGGAGAAGGTAAACTTGGGGTCGTGGTCACGACGAAGCACAGCAACACCCCATTGAGCGACCGCCGCGTGCGCCGTACGCGGGCCGCCCTCGCCCGCGCCCTGCTCCAGCTCGTCGAGGAACGCGACCTGTCCCGCATCAGCGTGTCCGACGTCGCCGAACGCGCCGAGGTCAGCCGCACCGCCTTCTACGACCACTACCGGAACGTCCACGAGCTGGCCGAGGACGCCTGCACCGCGATGATCGACGCCATGGTCCGGTCCCTGCCCGCGCCGACCCTGAGCGCGGAGGGCATCGCGCCGGAGGCCGTCACGTCACTCCAGCTCTTCTTCGCCGGCCTCGCCGAACACGCCGGCCTCTACCGCAGCCTGCTGGGCCCCCAGGGCAGCGCGTACGTCGCCGACCACATCCGCCGCCGCAGCACCGCCGCCATCCACCACCACCTCCACCCCGCCGCAGCCGCTCCGGAGAGCCACCACCCGGACATTCCTCGCCGCGACACCTCCCGCGCCAACCCTCGCACCACCCCGCACGATGCCCCCCGCACCAGCCCGCCCGACACCCCCAGCGGCACCCCGCACGACGCCCCTTATGACGACCCGCACGACGTTCAGGCCGCCTTCATCGCGGGCGCCCTCCTGGGTGTGGCCAACGACTGGCTCCAGCGCGGCTGCCCCCAGTCACCCGCCGACATGGCCGCCCTGACCTGGCCCCTTTTCCGCGCCCTCGCCCCACTCGCCCTGAACTCCTGAGCCCACGCGCCGGACTTCCACCCCGCCGGACGCCCACCCTCGCGGACGTCGACCCCGCCAGACGTTCAAGACCCGTCAGACGTTCAGGCCCCGCCGGACGTTCAGGCCCCGCCCAGCCGTACTTCCGCCAGCGGCCGCCAGTTCCACAGCGTCTCCGGGCCGTCCTGGTTGACGATGTGGATGCTGCGGATGATCACCTCACGCTCGGGAAGCTGCGTGCCGAGCGCGTCGATGATGGGAGCCGCCGGGCCGTCCGCGTTGCTGTAGGCGACCGTGACGTGCGGGATCCCGACCTCATGGGCGAGCACTCCGTCACGCCCGGTCGCCGCCCGCGTGGCGAACTTCGCCGCCTCCAGCAGCGGCCGCAGCCGCTCGGCCGGCCGCGCTTCGAGCACGATCGCCTCGGGATGGTAGAACACCCGTCCCAGCGTGACCATGATGGGCCCGACCCGCGCGAGCTGCCCCGCCGCCTCCTCCGCCATCACGTTCACCTGCTCGTCGGCGATCTCGTGCGAGCGTCCGGCGATGAACAAGGTCAGGTGGAGGAACCGCAGCGGCACCAGATCGAGCCCCGCCAGCCCGGCCAACCGCTCGTGAGCGTCCCGGACGATGCCCTGCGCCTCCGCGTCGTCCCCCAGCAGGACGTGCCAGAACAGCTGGCCCTGCCCCGGCGGCAGCATGAACGCCTGCCGCCTCTCCCAGCGATTCGCCATGCGCGTCGGTAGCGGGCTCACGCATCCTCCCCGGTTGGAGCGGGCGGAGCCCGCGCCGAGTTGAACGTCCTGATCTGCTCACGCAGCGTGGTCACGATATCCGAGCCGCGCAACCGAAGGACGGCCAATCGCGCATCCATCCCCACCAATCATTTGCCACCCACCCCAGCTCCCCGACACAGCACAACAACGCCCACAATCTCCCACCAACCCAGCAAATAACGCGTCATTTCCCCCGGCCACCCAATGACGCGATATAGACCGCAACACCGTATAGTGCTCATCATTCTTCCCCATGGGCCGGCAACCACCGCGGAAGCCCCGCCCGGCCCCCGCAATCCGGCGTCCTTGCCATGTCACCCGGTAACGGCGACCTCGCTTTCCGAGGACAAAAGGCCAGCCACCACAACAGCTGGAAATATGTCAGATCGGCCGCGAAACCCCTGCAACCCACCGATCGGACCTGAACGGTACGCGATGCGCGGTTTCCTGCGAATCCCGTCGGTGTGACCGTCCAGACCAACGACGCAACCGCCGGAAGCATGTGACGCAGATGATAAGAATCGCGTGCCACAGGTAACGCACCCCTCACCATCACGACATATCACCCACAGGCCGGCTCCCACTAGCACGTTTACGCTGCCATCCCCGCCTCCACTTCGACCGCGCCGCCACCTACGGCACGCGCCTGCTCATTCCCGCCACCAGTTCCATCCGGTTCGAGCCCCAATGCACCCGGCTGGCCACCCGCCTCACCGCCCACCGCGACGGCCGCCTCCCGCTGAATCAGCACACGCAGTACAGGCCCGGTACACCCGGCTGGCACGGCCCCGCCATCCTGGCCGGCCACCGCGCCCTCGGCCAGATCCTCATCCTCGCTCCCGCTCTGGAGCACCACCCGCCGTTTTGAGCCCGCCTGTTCGGGACGATCCCGGAGCGGGCCAGGCCGTGCTGACCGCTGACCGGCCCCGCCATCCTGATCACTGCCTGGCCCCGAATCCGTGCGCCTACGCCGCCTCCTCGAAGCAGCACACCCCACCGCGTAACCCCTCCAGTCGCGTCCCAACTCGCCGATCACCCCCATCGCCGAACGAGCAGCTCACAGGGCGCAGATGTCCTCCCAGGGGGTCCACGCCACGTACATCGACGACCAACAGACGATCATCAACCGGCGGACAGTCGGCACCCTCGCAGCACGACCACGCACCAACCACACCCAGTGTCAGGTGACCCGCGAAACCGACCCACCGCCAACCACGCGGCTGCGAGAGTCGCCCAGCATGCGGTCTTCGTAGCGGCGATACTGGCACCGTTGTGAGGCGAGCCGGCACCGACGAAGGAATTGCCGATGATCACCGACCCGACGATCATCCGGATCGGCCAGGGAGTGGAACTACATCACCAGCAAGGTCAGCGTGGAGCCGCTCGCGACCTGTTCGCGCACATCTGGAACGACATCGGCGGCGAAAGAGGCGACCCGCTCCACGTTTGCGTCCTTGCCCACGCGATGGCCGACGTGCAAGACAACGTGCACCAAGAACTGATGTGGGACCTGCGCGCGCTTGCCGCCGCCGACCTGATCAGCGACGAGCGGGTGGCCCAGGCCGGGGTGACGCTCTCGGCGGCCGGCCTGTACCCGTCGCTGCTCCTCAACGTCAGCGAGTGCTATCGCAAGCTGGGCGATCTCGACCGCGCCCGTACGTACCTCCAACAGGCACGAACCGCGATCGGCGCACTCGGCGACGACGAGTATGCACAGCTCATCAAGAGGGGCCTGGAGCGCCTGACCCAACAACTGGACGGCACGCTTCAACCGGAAAATAGCCACCTTGAATGACACCCACTCGTTGTCCGTGACATAAGAACGGGCCACACCAAGACGAATCGCGAGAACGGACATGAGGACGCACTCAGGGCCATCACCTGTACATTGATGGGCCAGCGACGAAAGGCCATCCTGAGCGACATCCAGCAGTTCCCGCCAGCACATCTTCGAAACGCAGAAAAGGCCCCGTAGGGCCCCTTCTGCGTTTACTTCACGTCCTGCTGGTGGCAGGTGCAAGGGTTCGACCTTGCGAAGGCTGAGCCGACGCATTACAGCGCGTGACCGTTGCGATTGCGGGGATGCCCCTCTACCTGCGGTAGCACCGTCTCTCGCCACCATGTGATCCGTAGTTATTTTCGCGTGCCGGCCTCTCCGTCCAGCGGCATGCCCAACTCTCGCATATGGGCCAGCAGGCGGTCAGGGTCGCCACCGTTCTGATCGCCGGGGAAGAACGGCTCGAATTCCGCGACCACCACCCCGTCGACCCTCAGCGCATACTTCGCCGCATACGCCCTGTCCCCCTTCGACGCCATGGGCGCCGACCCGGACGTGGAAGCCGCCCGCGTGATCCACGCCTGGCTGCAGCGCACCCGTACCGATCGCATCACCGTCCGGGCAGGCGTTCTCACTGTCAAGATCATCTACCGAGATGCCATCAACCTCCAGCAGAGCATGATAGAGAGATCTCTAGTCAGGCGCTCTTTCCTAAG
>DASUCK010000237.1:0-5892 GCA_036276095.1 Nonomuraea sp.
TCCACGACGAGGCCGCGTTCGAGCAGCTCGGCGACGCGCAGCTGCACCGCGGGGCGCGACAGGCCGGTCACCCGGCCCAGATCGGCCCGCGTCACGGCCTCACCGCTGCGGATGAGGCGAAGCACCTCGCCGCTGGTGGCGAGGGTCGCGGCGGTACGTCGTGGCATCGGCTAAGTGAACCATATGAGGTTAGGTAATGAAAAGTCAGAACTTTTTCATCTTAACTGCCAAAACTGAGCTTGTGTACGAACCGAACTCTCGTTACTGTCCGTTCTGTCCTTGCTTGGTAGATCATTCGGAGCACCAACACCGTGTCCACCCACCCGGCCACCACGCACGCCCACCCGGTCCGCCCGGGCGGCCACCCGGCCGACCTCGTCGTCGTCGGCGGGACCGGCGACCTGTCCACGCGCAAGCTCCTGCCCGCGCTGTACCACCTCGACCGGGACGGCCGGCTCGCCCCGCGGACCCGGATCATCGCCATGTCCAGGGGCGGGCTGACCGACGCCGACTTCCGCGGCAAGGTGGACGCCGAGGTCCGCGACCGCGTGCCGGCCGACGACCCCGCCGGGTGGCGGCGCTTCCTGGGCCGGCTGCACCACGTGTCGATCGACGTCGGCGGCGCGGAGAACGGCGCCGACCCGTCCGGCTGGGCCGCCATCGGCGCGCTGCTGACCGGCTTCGAGGCGCGTGACAGGGTGTTCTACCTGGCCAGCCCGCCGCGCACGTTCGGTCCCTTCTGCCGGGAGCTGGCCGCGGCCGGGCTGGTGACGCCGCGCTCCCGCGTGGTGCTGGAGAAGCCGCTCGGCCACGACCTGCCGAGCGCGCGGCGCATCAACGACGAGGTCGGCGCCATCTTCGAGGAGCGCCAGATCTTCCGCATCGACCACTACCTGGGCAAGGAGACCGTCCAGAACCTGCTGGTCCTGCGCTTCGCCAACGCCTTCCTCGAGCCGATCTGGAACTCGCTCTGGATCGACCACGTGCAGATCACCGCCGCCGAGACCGTCGGCACGCCGGGCCGGCGCGGCTACTACGACCACGCCGGCGCGCTGCGCGACATGGTGCAGAACCACCTCCTCCAGCTGCTCACCCTCACCGCGATGGAGCCGCCGGCGCGCGACGACCGCGAGGCCATCAGGGACGAGAAGGTGAAGGTGCTGCAGGCGCTGCGGCCCATCACCGGCACCGAGGCGGGCCGGTTCACCGTGCGCGGCCAGTACACCGGCGCCGGCGACCGGCCCGGCTACCTCGACGAGCCCGGCTCCACGCCGCCGACCGAGGCGTCGCGGCGGGTTGAGACGTTCACCGCGATCCGCGCCGAGGTGAGGAACTGGCGGTGGGCCGGGGTGCCGTTCTACCTGCGGACCGGCAAGCGGATGCCGTACCGGAGGTCGGAGATCGTGGTGCAGTTCAAGGACGTTCCGCACTCGATCTTCCCCGGCGGCACGCCGAACCGCCTGGTGCTGCGGCTCCAGCCGGAGGAGGGCATCGAGCTGCGCATCATGGCCAAGGAGCCGGGCGCGGGCGAGGTGACGCTGAAGCCGGTGCCGATGTCGCTGAGCTTCGGCAAGACGTTCACCGCGCGGGTGCCGGAGGCGTACGAGCGGCTGCTGACCGACGTGCTGGCCGGGAACCCGACGCTGTTCATGCGCCGCGACGAGGTGGAGGCGGCCTGGCGCTGGATCGACCCGATCCTGGACGCCTGGAGGTCCGACCCCGCCCTGCCCGAGCCCTACCCCGCCGGAACCGCCGGCCCCGCCGGAGCCCACGAGCTGCTCGGCCGCAGCGGTCGCGCGTGGCACGAGGAGGAACTGTGAACCCGACCATCCAGGAGACCACCGACCGCATCGCCGAGCGCAGCGCCGCCGGCCGCGCCGCGTACCTGGCGCGGGTCCGCCGCGACGGCGCGGCCGCCAAGGCCGAGGGGCCGGCGCGGGCCCACCTCGGGTGCGCGAACCTGGCGCACGGGTTCGCGGCCGCGAACGCCGAGGACAAGCCGGTCCTGCGCGGCGCCGCCAGGCCGGGCGTGGCGATCGTGACGAGCTACAACGACATGCTGTCCGCGCACGCGCCGTACGAGACGTACCCGCCGGAGCTGAAGGCGGCCGTGCGGCGGGCCGGGGGCGTGGCGCAGGTGGCCGGCGGCGTGCCGGCCATGTGCGACGGCGTGACGCAGGGGCGGCCCGGCATGGAGCTGTCGCTCTACAGCCGCGACGTGATCGCCATGGCCACCGCGATCGCGCTGTCGCACGACATGTTCGACGCCGCGCTGCTGCTCGGCGTGTGCGACAAGATCGTGCCGGGGCTGTTCATCGGGGCGCTGCACTTCGGGCACCTGCCGGCGATCTTCGTGCCGGCCGGGCCGATGACCTCCGGGCTGCCGAACAAGGCCAAGGCCCGTGCCCGCCAGCTCTTCGCCGAGGGCAAGGTCGGGCGCGCGGAGCTGCTGGACGCCGAGGCGCAGTCCTACCACTCCCCCGGCACGTGCACCTTCTACGGCACCGCGAACTCCAACCAGGCGCTGATGGAGGTCATGGGCCTGCACCTGCCCGGCTCGACGTTCGTCAACCCGCACACCGAGCTGCGGCACGCGCTGACGGAGGCGGCCGGGCGGCGGGCGGTGGAGATCACCGCGCACGGCGCCGAGTACACGCCGATCGGCGAGCTGGTCGACGAGAAGGCCATCGTGAACGCCTGCGTCACGCTGCTGGCCACCGGCGGCTCCACGAACCACACGCTGCACCTGGTCGCCATGGCGGCGGCCGCGGGCATCGTGCTGACCTGGGACGACTTCGCCGCCCTGTCGCGGGTCACGCCGTCGCTCACCAGGATCTACCCCAACGGCCAGGCGGACGTGAACCACTTCCGCGAGGCCGGTGGCATGCAGGTGCTCATCGGCGACCTGCTCGACGAGGGGCTGCTGCACGGCGACGTCATGACCGTGGCGGGGCCGGGGCTCGACCGCTACCGGGAGGCCCCGTCACTGGTGGACGGCACGCCGGTGTGGAAGCCGGTCACCGGCGGCAGCAAGGACCGGGGCGTGCTGCGGCCGGTCGCGGACCCGTTCTCGGCCGACGGCGGGATCCACATGGTCGAGGGCAACCTGGGCCGCGCGGTCAGCAAGGTGTCGGCGGTCCGGCCCGAGCACCTCGTGGTCGAGGCGCCGGCCAAGGTGTTCGACGACCAGCTCGACCTGCTGACGGCGTTCGAGGCGGGCGAGCTGGACGGGCAGGACTTCGTGGCCGTCATCCGCTACCAGGGGCCGAGCGCCAACGGCATGCCCGAGCTGCACAAGCTCACGCCGCCGCTGGCCGTGCTGCTGGACCGGGGGCAGCGGGTGGCCATCGTCACCGACGGGCGCATGTCGGGAGCGTCGGGGAAGGTGCCCGCGGCCATCCACCTGTCGCCGGAGGCGGCCGACGGCGGGCCGATCGCGTTGGTGCGCGACGGCGACGTGATCCGGCTGGACTCGGCCGCCGGGACGCTGGAGCTGCTGGTGCCGGCCGAGGAGCTCGCCCGGCGCAGGCCCGAGGGCCGGCCGCTGAGCGACGCGCAGTGGGTGGGCACCGGGCGGGAGCTGTTCGCGGTCTTCCGCCGGATGGCGGGGCACGCCGAGCAGGGCGCCGGGATCTTCGGCGTGAGCGGCGCCGAGTCCCCCGACCACGGCCCCGGCCTGGGCTTCCCCGCCGAGGCCGGCGCCTCCCACCTGGAGACCCGCGCCCCGGCCACGCCGCGCCCGGCCGGGCTGACGAGGTGAGCGCCCCTCAGCCCGCGCCGACGTTCGCGGCCGGCCGCGGCCTTCTGTCCCCCGGCGGGGGCGTCCCCGGGAAGCGGGCGGCGGGTCCGCGCCGCCCCGCGCCATCTGCCGTGCGCGGTCGTGGCATCCTTCCGGGTACGGCGGCGAGCGATCTTGGACCCGCCCCGATCGCCGGAGGTGTGCCGTGAGCCCGTTCGCCCTTCCCTGGCTCGTCGCCGACGTCGGCGGGACCAACGCCCGCTTCGGCCTGGTCACCTCGCCGGACGCGCGGCCGTCGAACGTCGCGGTGCTGGCCGGCGCCGGCTACGGCACCCTCCCGGAGGCCGTGGCCGCCTACCTCGCCGAGCACGCGGGCGGCGCGCGGCCGGGAGCGGCCTGCCTGGCCCTGGCCGGGCCGATCGACGGCGACCGCTACCGGCTCACGAACTCGACGTGGGCCGGGTCCGCACGCGACCTGGACGTGCCCTTCGCGGCGCTGCTCAACGACTTCGAGGCGCTGGCCGTGTCGCTGCCGCACCTGGACGGCGACGACCTGGTGTCCCTCGGCGGTCCCCCGCTCGGCCACGGGGTCAAGGCCGTGCTCGGCCCCGGCACCGGGCTCGGCGTGGGCGGCCTGGTGCCGACCGAGGACGGCTGGACGCCGGTTCCCGGCGAGGGCGGGCACGTCACCGTGCCGGTGGCCGACCGGCGGGAGCTGGAGATCGTACGCGTCCTGCAGAGCCAGGGGCTGGCGACCGTCGTGGCCGAGCACGTGCTGTCCGGGCCGGGCCTGGTCCGGCTGCACCGGGCCCTCGCCCAGGTGAACGGCGTCCGCGCGGCCGGCCTGACCGCCTCGGAGATCGTGGCCGAGGCCGACGACCCGCTGTGCGCGGAGACGATCGAGGTGTTCTGCGGCATGCTGGGCAGCTTCGCCGGGAACGTGGCCCTGACCCTGGGCGCGAGGGGAGGGGTCTACCTGGGCGGCGGGGTGCTGCCCCGTATCGTGGAACGCGTGCGCGCCAGCGGCTTCCGCGCCCGCTTCGAAGCCAATCCGGACATGGCCGCGTACCTGGCGGCCATCGGGACCGCGCTCATCGTCGCGCCCCAGCCGGCGCTGACGGGCGCGGCCGCCTGGCTGCGCCAGCGCGCCCGCCGGGAGCGGTGAGCCGCCCGCCCCACCGGGCGGCGTCCGCCACGCGGACGTACACGACGCCCCTCACCCGAGGGCGTCGCCAGAGGGCCTTCGACGGCCGATGAGGAGAAACGACCCATGAGTTTGCTCGATCTCGCCCCCGTGATCCCGGTCGTGGTGATCGAGGACGCGGAGACCGCCGTGCCGCTGGCCCGCGCCCTGGTCGCGGGCGGGCTGCCGGTCATCGAGGTGACGCTGCGCACGCCCGCGGCCCGCGAGGCCATCGCCAGGATCGCCGACGAGGTGCCCGAGGCGACCGTGGGCGCCGGGACGATCAGGACCACCGACGACATCGCCGCGTCCGTGTCGGCCGGGGCGAGGTTCCTGGTCTCGCCGGGCACGACGCTGTCGCTGGTGGAGGCGATGGACTCCAGCGGGGTGCCGTACCTGCCGGGGGCCGCGACCGTGTCGGAGGTGATGGCGCTGGCCGAGCGTGGGGTCAAGGAGCTGAAGTTCTTCCCGGCCGAGGCCGCCGGCGGCGTCGCCTACCTGAAGGCGATCGCCGGGCCGCTGCCGGACGTGCGCTTCTGCCCGACGGGCGGCATCCGCGCGAACACCGCCCCCGGTTACCTCGCGCTGCCGAACGTCGGCTGCGTCGGCGGCACGTGGCTGACCCCCGCGGAGGCGCTCGCGGCGGGCGACTGGGCCCGCGTGGAGAAACTGGCCTCGGAGGCCGCGGCGCTGCGCGCCTGATTCCGGCGGCTCGGCGTGCGACCGGCCGACCGCGGCCGGACCAGGGCGGTGGCGTGGTTCAGCTCCAGATCGACACGTGGATCGGGGGGCGGAATCGGGCTCGGGGGACGCCGTCCTCCGGGGCGCGCATCACCTGGGTGGCGGCCGGGGTCGTCAGGAAGTCGAGGAACGCGCCGGCGGCCGGGGAGCGGCCGGCCGGGTCGAGGGTGGTCGCGTACCAGTAGGCGGGCATGGGGGTGGCGGCGGTCTCGACGATGGTCAGGTCGCC
>DASUCK010000238.1:0-3864 GCA_036276095.1 Nonomuraea sp.
GGAGATCCTGCGCACCAATCTCGCGTCGGTCATCCTGCAGATGACCTCGATCGGGCTGGGCGACATCGAGGCGTTCCCGTTCGTCGAGCCGCCCGACCGCCGCCAGGTGCGCGACGGCGTCAACCTCCTCCACGAGCTGGGCGCCTTCGACGCCCACGGCGAGCTCACCCCGATCGGCCGCAAGCTGGCGGGCCTGCCGGTCGACCCGCGCCTCGGCCGGATGGTGCTGGAGGCCGAGAGGAACGGCTGCCTGCGCGAGGTCATGGTGATCGCCGCCGCGCTGTCCATCCAGGACCCGCGCGAGCGCCCCGCCGACAAACAGCAGCAGGCCGACGAGAAGCACCGCCGCTTCGCCGACCCCGAGTCCGACTTCATGACGTACGTCAACCTGTGGAACTACCTCCGGGACAAGCAGAAGGAGCTGTCCTCCAGCGCGTTCCGCCGGCTGTGCAAGGCCGAGTTCCTCAACTACCTGCGCGTCCGCGAGTGGCAGGACATCTACAGCCAGATCCGCCAGACCCTCGGCGCCCAGCCCGGCAGCGGCCCCGCCGACGCGCGCCAGGTGCACGTGTCGCTGCTGGCCGGGCTGCTGTCGCACATCGGCGTCAAGGACGTGATGGAGCAGCGGCGCGACGGCGGCCGCCGCCCCATCCAGGAGTACATCGGCGCCCGCAACGCCCGCTTCGCCATCTTCCCCGGCTCGGCGCTGGCCAAGAAGCAGCCGCAGTGGATCATGTCGGCGGAGCTGGTCGAGACCTCCCGCCTGTGGGCCCGCGTCAACGCCAAAATCGAGCCCGACTGGGTCGAGCCGCTCGCCGGCCACCTGATCAAACGCACCTACTCCGAGCCGCACTGGGAGAAGAACCAGGGCGCGGTGATCGCCCTGGAGAAGGTCACCCTCTACGGGGTGCCGCTCGTGGTCGGCCGCAAGGTCAACTACGGTCGCATCGATCCCGACCTGTCGCGCGAGCTGTTCATCAGGCACGCCCTGGTCGAGGGCGACTGGGACACCCACCACCGCTTCCTCAAGGACAACCGCCGCCTGCTGGAGGAGGTCGAGGAGCTGGAGAACCGCGCCCGCCGCCGCGACATCCTGGTCGACGACGAGGCGCTGTTCGACTTCTACGACCAGCGCGTCCCGGCCGACGTGGTGTCGGCCCGGCACTTCGACTCCTGGTGGAAGCTGGCCCGGCAGGAGCAGCCCGAGCTGCTGACGTTCTCGCCGGAGATGCTGGTCAACCAGGGCGCCGACGTCAGCGCCCGCGACTACCCCGACACCTGGAAGCAGCTCGGCCAGCGGATGAGGCTGACCTACCAGTTCGAGCCGGGCGCCGACGCCGACGGCGTGACCGTGCACGTGCCGCTCCAGGTGCTCAACCAGGTCGGCTCCGAGGGCTTCGACTGGCAGATCCCGGGCCTGCGCGAAGAGCTGATCACCGCGTTGATCCGCTCCCTGCCGAAGAACCTGCGCCGCAACTTCGTCCCCGCCCCCACCTACGCCAGGCAGGTGCTGGCCGCCGCGGAGGCGGGCAAGGAGCCGCTGCTGGCGGCGGTCGAACGCGAGCTGTTCCGGCTCACCGGCGTACGCGTGCCGCGCGAGGCGTGGCAGCTCGACCAGGTGCCCGACCACCTGAAGATCACGTACCGGGTCGTGGACGAGCGCAGGCGCACCGTGGCCGAGGACAAGGACCTCGACGCGCTCAAGCGCCGCCTGGCCCCCCGCCTGCGCCAGACGCTGTCGCAGGCCGGCGACGACCTCGAACAGACCGGTCTGCACACCTGGAGCTTCGGCCGCCTGCCCAAGGTCTTCGAGCAGGGCCGCATGAAGGGCTACCCCGCGCTGGTCGACGCCGGCGACTCGGTCGCCGTCAAGATCTTCGAGACCGAGGCCGAACAACGCCGCTCCCACTGGCCCGGCGTCCGCCGGCTCCTCCTCCTCAACGTCACCAACCCCGCCAAGTCCCTCCTTTCCGGCCTGTCCAACCCGGCCAAGCTGGCGTTGTCCCGCAGCCCGCACGGCGGCGCGGTGGCGTTGTTCGACGACGTGGTCAACGCCGCCGTCGACCAGCTCATGGGGGAGGTCGGCGGCCCGGCGTGGGACCCGGTCGCCTTCGACCGCCTCTACCAGCACGTACGCGCCAACCTGTACGACACGGCCGCCGGCGTGCTGGTCCGCGTGGAGCAGATCCTGTCCGTCTGGCACGACTCGAACGTCCGCCTGGACACCCTCCGCGCCGGCCCCGCCACCGACGACGTCCGCGACCAGCTGGGCCACCTCGTCCACCCGGGCTTCGTCACCGCCACCGGCGCCCGCCGCCTCCCCGACGTCCTCCGCTACCTCCGCGCCGTCGACCGCCGCCTCACCAAGCTGCCCGAGGACCCGTGGCGCGACCGGGAGTGGATGGACCGCGTCCACAAGGTCGAGGACGACTACCACGACCTGCTGGAGAAGCTCCCCCCGGCCCGGCGGGACGACCCGGACGTGACGGAGATCCGCTGGCTGATCGAGGAGCTGAGGGTCAGCTTCTTCGCCCAGACCCTGGGCACGCCGACCCCGGTGTCGGAGAAGCGCATCGCCAAGGCGATGGAGAGGATCACCCCGTGAGCATCGAGGCGTCGGTCGGGCGCCGGGCCGGCGATGGCGGGTCCCGACGCTTCGACCGGGCTCTTCCTCACGTGCCCGAGCGAATGAGCTGGAACAGATCCACACAGGGGGATTGATGGTCAAGGCCGTGGTGTTCGACGTCGGCGAGACGTTGATCGACGAGACGCGCATCTGGACGCGCTGGGCCGGGCGGCTCGGCGTGAGCCCGTTCGTGCTGATGGGGGCGCTCGGCGGCATGGCCGCCCTCGACCGGCCGCACCTCGACGCCTTCCAGCTCGTCCGGCCGGGCTTCGACCCGCGGGCCGAGGAGGCGGCCTGGGAACGCGACGACCCCGCCGGCCTGCGCAACCACTTCGACGCCGACGACCTCTATCCCGACGTGCGTGCGGCGCTCGGGGCCCTGCGCGAGGCCGGATACCAGGTGATCATCGCCGGGAACCAGCCCGTCCGCGCCTACGACGCGCTGGTCGCGATGGACCTGCCGGCCGACTCCGTGCACACCTCCGAGGGCTGGGGGACGGCCAAGCCGGAGCCGGCGTTCTTCGCCAAGGTGACCGCGGTCGCGGGCCGGGAGCCCGCCGAGATCCTGTACGTCGGCGACCGGCTCGACAACGACGTGCTCCCGGCGAGCCGCGCGGGCCTGCGGACGGCGTTGCTGCGCCGCGGCCCGTGGGGTCACCTCCATGCCGCGCGCCCGGAAGCGGCGGCCGCCGACGTGATCGTCGACGACCTGCGCGCCGTCCTGCCGGCCGCGCGCGGCCTCGCCTGAGGCCGCCGGCTTCCGTACGGGTCACTCCGGTTCCGGGCGGCAGGCCCGAGCCCGAGCCCGAGGCGGGCGGTTCCGGTGAGGCCGCCGGGTTACCTGAGGTCCTCGCCGAGGTCGATGCGCATCGCGCGCTCCTCGGCCGACAGGTCGTCGGAGTCGTCCGGCCACAGCTCGCCGAGTTCTTCGTCGTCCCGGTCCGGTTCCAGGCCCTCGTCCGGCTGCGTGAGCCGGAGCTTGGGGCGCGGTTCGCGAAGCCGGTCGGGAGCCTCCCGCCGGAGGCGCTCGTCGAGCGTGTCCCTGCGCTGCGGATCGTCGTCCACGACCTCGTGGCGCAGGCCGCGATCATCGGTCCACTCGGCGACCTCGATCTCCTGCTCGTCGCTCATGCCGAACCGGTTCGGAGGTGTTTCGGTCATGTTCGTCCCCTACCCAGAGGACGGTCTTGAATCCTAGGATTTGGCGTGCCGCAGGGCTTCGGCCAACTCTCGCTTGC
>DASUCK010000239.1:0-8199 GCA_036276095.1 Nonomuraea sp.
CCATCTTCGTCAGCTGGCCGCTGCCCGGGCCGCCCATCAGCGTCACCGCCCGCGCGTAGTGCGCGAGCAGCGGCTCGGCTCGGGCGTACACGTCGGGCTCGCCGCCCACCATGATCGAGAGCGTCGCGGCGCGGGCACCCGCCTCGCCGCCCGACACCGGCGCGTCGAGATACCGCAGACCCCGGCGGGCCGCCTCGTCGGCCAGCTCGCGCGTGGCGTCGGGGCGGATGGTGGAGAAGTCGATGATCAGTGTGCCGGGCGCGGCGTGGGCGAACACGCCGCCGTCCCCGGCCAGTACAGCCTGTACGTCGGGAGTGTCGGGCACCATGAGCGCCACGACCTCGGCGCCCGCCACGGCGTCGGCGATCGACGCGGCCACCCGCCCACCGGCCTCTCCCAGCGCCTTCGCCTTCGCCGGCGAGCGGTTGTAGCCGGCCACCCGGTGCCCGGCCCCGACGAGGTGAACGGCCATGGGACTGCCCATGATCCCGAGCCCGATGAAGGCGATGTCGGTCATGCCGATCCTCCCGCACGCGTGACGTAGACGCCGGTGAACCCAATGGCGAACCGACACATCCGCCATGTCCGCCCTCCGGCAGTTCCGAGCTCGCCCAAAGGTCAGACCGGCATCTTAGCCCGGGCGCCCGCGACACACCGGGCGCGGACGCGGCTTCGTGAAGCGTGGACGCCACTATGATGTCGGAAACTGAAGCGGCTCCGGTTCCCGGATGCCGCCGGGCAAAGCGTTGCGGAGGTGCGCGCATGCGGGTGTCGCGGTGGGCCGAGGAGACGTTCGGGCAGCGTGCGGCGGCGATCAGACAGGCGGTCGCCGAGGCGCTGTCGGTCGCCCTCGACAACGCCCGCGACGCCCAGACGGCCGCGCAGACCGACCACACCCACCCGTTCGGCTTCACGCTCATGTCCCGCAAGTTCGAGGCGCTGGCCGAAGCCTTCGGTGACATGGGGGACGTCCGCATCGTCAAGCCCGCCGGATCGGCCCACGAGCTGGTCGTGCTCGACGGCAAGCTGCTGTTCCCGTTCCGCTACGCGAAAGACCGTTCGGTGAGCGTGATGAGCGCGCGCGTCGGCGAGGGGCGGCCGTCGGCGCTGGTGCAGGCGCTGTTCGACCGGTTCGGGCCCGAGCCGGTCATGCGGCAGCTCGCGCTGGCCGACGTCGCGCCCCACGCGGTGCCGGTGGCCGAGGCGCTGGGCGACCTCGGCGACGACGTCCGGCTGGTGCTGATCGCGTACGCCTGCAACGCCCACGCCGGCCTGCTCGACGCCTGGTGGGGCGAGGCCGAACTGCTCGACCGCACCGGCAGCCTGCGCTGGCACCACTGCGAGATGATCCCGCTGGCCGCCGCGGCCGGCGCCGAGCAGACCGCGGTGCCGGCCTCGGCGTTCGACCAGGGCGCCGTGCCGACGCCCGCCGTCCTCCCGATCAGGGCAGAAGCCGCGAGCGGTGAATAGGTTCCGACCGGGCCCGCCCGCCCCGCAGGCCGTCGCCGACGCGTTCGACGCCACCCGGCTCACCCAGGCGCGCCACCTGGCCGCGCTGACGAAGAAGGAGGTGGCCGAGCATCTCGGCGTCTCCCCCGCCGCGGTGGGCCAGTACGAATCGGGCGTCACCCGGCCGCGCCCCGACCTGATCCCCCGCCTGGCCGAGGTGCTGGGGGTGCCGATGGCGTTCTTCCTGCCGGGGCGGCCCCACGGCAAGCTCGACGGCTCCATGGCGCATTTCCGCAGCCTGCGCTCCACGCGCGCCTACCAGCGGGCCAAGGCGGTGGCGTTCGTGGAGCAGGTGTGGGAGCTGACGTACGCGCTGGAGCGGCGGGTCCGGCTGCCCGCGGTCGACCTGCCGGGCTTCGCCGGGGGCGAGATGCACTCCGCGCTCCCCCGCGACCCGGCGGGCGCCGCCCGCGCGCTGCGCGCCCACTGGGGGCTCGGCGCCGGCCCGATCAGCCATCTCGTACGCCGCATGGAGGCCCACGGCATCGTCGTCGCCTTCCCCCGCCACGACCCCGACGCGGTCACCGTCGACGCCTTCTCCACCTCCAGCCTGCCGCGGCCGATCGTCGTGCTGACCCCGAACAGGTTCGACGACATCTACCGCCACCGCTTCACCGCCGCCCACGAGCTGGGACACCTCGTGCTCCACGGCGACACCGCCGCGGGCGACACCCACCAGGAGCGCGAGGCCGACGCGTTCGCCGCCGAGTTCCTCACCCCGCGCGACAGCGTCCTCCCGCAGCTCCCGCTCCGCGCCGACCTGCGCAGGCTGGCCGAGCTCCGGCGCACGTGGGGCGTCTCGGTCGACTCGCTCCTCTACCGCTGCCGCGAGACGGGCCTGATCTCCGACTCCGCCGCGAGCCGCGCCTACCAGCGCCTGGCCGCGCTCCGCGACCAGCCCGGATTCACCAACGAGCCCGTCTCCGGCTATCCCGGCGAGCAGCCCGTGCTCCTGGCCCACGCCTTCGACCTGGCCTGCCGGGAGTCCGGTCTGACCGCCGCCGCACTGGCGCAGGAGCTGGCCTGGCCGATCGGCCGCGTCCGCGAGCTCATCGGCCTCCCTGACCGGCGGCCGTCGCTGCGCCTCGTCCCGTAGGCGGGCCGACGCCGTCGCTGACGAGACCCGAGGCCGCCCGCGGTCACCGGGCGGTGGTCGTCAAAGCTGACGACGTGCGGGTGACGTCCTCCGGGTGAAGTCCTTGACGGCTGCCCTGGTGCTCGCCAGCGCCTCCTGGGAGGCGTCGTACGTGCGCTGGGCGACGCCGACGAACACGCAGTCGACGACGAGGAGCTGGCTGATCCGGCTGGCCAGGGCGCCGGGACGGAACTCCGTCTCGCGCCCGGCCGAGATCAGCACGTGCTCGGCCAGCTCCGCGATCGACGAGCGCGGGTTGTTGGTGATCGCGACCGTGGTCGCGCCCGCCTCCTTCGCCCGCGTCAGCGGCTCGATCACGTCGGGAGTCTCGCCGGAGGTGCTGATGCCGATGGCCACGTCGCCGGGCCTGAGCAGGACGGCGCTGGTCAACGCCAGGTGCGCGTCCTGGAAGGCGTGGCTGGACAGGCCGATGCGCATGAGCTTCTGCGCCATGTCCTCGGCCACGAGCCCGGAGGCGCTGACCCCGTACGCGTCGATCCGGCGCGCGGCCACGATGGCGTCGACGACCAGGCCGAGCCGCTCGGAGGTCAGCTGCGCCACGGTGTCGTTGATCGCCTCCGACTCGGCCCGCGCCACCTTCTGGATGACCTCCGACAGCGGGTCGTCGGGGGCCAGGTCGCCGGGCACGAGCCGGTCGGGCTGCGCGGCGGCCGCGGCCAGCGCCAGGCGCAGCTGCGGGTAGCCGGCGAACCCGAGCAGCCGGGCCGTGCGCACGATCGTGGCCTCGCTGGTGCCCGAGGCGGCGGAGAGCTCGGTGATGGTGCTCCTCGCCACCGTCGCCGGGTCTTCGAGGATGAGCTGGGCGACGGTCCGGGCGGCCGGTGTCAGGGACGGCAGCACACCGCGGACCGTGGCCACCAGAGTGTCGGCCCGCAGGCCGTTCCCGCTGTCGTCCACATGACGATTATGCCGCCGCGTCCGCTTGGCGAGCTACGCTCCGGCGACGGCGGTGCGCGCGGGGCCGCGGGGCCGTCACGGCTACCGCAGGGTGCCGTTCGTCATGCCCGCGGGCTCCTCCGGAACGGTGATCAGGCCGAGCTCGGCCGGGGTGGCAGCCAGCGGGTGGTGGGGGACGACCCGCACGGTGTAGCCGAAGGCGCCGGTGTGGTCGAGCGGGATCATGCCGGCGTAGTGGGCGCGCCGGTCGTCGTCGACCGCGTTCGCGGCGAGCCTGGCGTACGCCGGGCGCACCAGCTCGTCGTGCGGCCCCACGCGGCCGTAGGCGACCTCGACCAGCACGTCGTCCGGCTCCAGGTCGCCGAGCGCGATCGTGGCGTGGAGCTCGACCGAGGCCCCCACCTCGGGGGTGTCGCCGACGCCCGCGGCCTCCACGTGCTCGACCCGCACGCCCGGCCACGCCCTGGTGACGCGGACCTTCCAGGCGGCGAACGCCTTCGCCGGCGCGTACGAGTCGGCCGACAGCGCCCGGGCCGATCGCGCGGCCGGGGTGTAGAGGCCGACGACGTAGTCGCGCAGCATGCGCCCGGCCAGCACCTTCGGCCCGAGCGAGGCCAGGGTGTGCTTGACCATCTCCATCCAGCGCCGCGGCAGCCCGTCGACGGCCCGGTCGTAGAACCGGTCGGACACCTCGTGCTCGATCAGGTCGTAGAGGGCGGCCGCCTCCAGCTCGTCGCGCCGGTCGGGGTCGGCGACGCCGTCGGCGGTGGGGATGGCCCAGCCGTTGGTGCCGTCGTACCACTCGTCCCACCAGCCGTCGCGGATCGACAGGTTGAGGCCGCCGTTGAGCGCGGACTTCATCCCGGACGTGCCGGACGCCTCCAGCGGGCGCAGCGGGTTGTTCAGCCACACGTCGCAGCCCTGCACCATGAGCCGGCCGAGGGCCATGTCGTAGTCGGGCAGGAACACGATGCGGTGGCGCACGTGCTGCTGGTCGGCGAACTTGACGATCTGCTGGATCAGCTTCTTGCCGCCCTCGTCGGCCGGGTGGGCCTTGCCGGCGATCACGATCTGCACGGGCTTGTCCGGGTCGAGCAGCAGCTCGGCGAGCCGGTGGGGGTCGCGCAGCATGAGCGTGAGCCGCTTGTACGACGGCACGCGCCGGGCGAACCCGATCGTCAGCACCTCCGGGTCGAGGGCGTCGTCGATCCACCCCAGCTCGGCGTCGGAGGCCCCGCGCTCGCGCCAGGACCGGCGCAGGCGCACCCGGGCGGCCTCGACCAGGCGGCGGCGCAGGATGCCGCGGATCTTCCAGATGTCGCCGTCGGGGATCTTCTGGATGCCCTCCCAGCCGCGGGCCCGCTCCAGCAGGGCGGGCAGCTCGCGCCCGGCCAGCTCCATCAGCTCGCGACCGACCCAGGTCGGGGCGTGGACGCCGTTGGTGATCGAGCCGATCGGCACCTCGTCGAGGTCGAAGCCCGGCCAGAGGTGCTGGAACATCTCCCGGCTGACCGCGCCGTGCAGCCGGGACACGCCGTTGACCCGCTGGGCCAGGCGCATGCCCATGACCGCCATGTTGAACCGGCCGGGGTCGGTCTCGGCGCCGAGCGCCAGGATGCGCTCGACGGGCACCGTCGGCCAGGCGGCCGACCCGCCGAAGTGGCGTTCGATCATGTCGTTGGGGAACCGGTCGATGCCGGCGGGCACCGGCGTGTGCGTGGTGAACACCGTGCCCGCGCGTACGGCCTCCAGCGCCTCGTCGAAGGAGAGCCGGGCCTCGGTCAGCTCGCGGATGCGTTCCAGGCCGAGGAAGCCGGCGTGGCCCTCGTTGGTGTGGAAGACCTCGGGTTCGGCGTGGCCGGTGATGCGGCAGTAAGCCCGGATCGCACGGACGCCGCCGACGCCGAGCAGGAGCTCCTGCATGAGCCGGTGGTCGGTGCCGCCGCCGTAGAGGCGGTCGGTGATGTCGCGGGCGGCGGTGTCGTTGTCGGCCACGTCGGAGTCGAGCAGCAGCAGCGGCACGCGGCCGACCTGGGCCACCCACACCTGGGCGTGCAGGACGCGCTCGTCGGGGAGGGCGAGGCGGATCTTGACGGCGGCGCCGTCGGCCTCCTTGAGCAGGGTCAGCGGCAGGCCGCCGGCGTCGAGCGACGGGTAGTGCTCCAGCTGCCAGCCCTCAGGGGAGAGCGACTGCGTGAAGTAGCCGTGGCGGTAGAGCAGGCCGACGGCGAGGATCGGCACGCCGAGGTCGCTGGCGGCCTTGAGGTGGTCGCCGGCCAGAATGCCGAGGCCGCCGGAGTATTGGGGCAACGCGGCCGCGATGCCGAACTCGGGCGAGAAGTAGGCGATGGCCCGCGCGCCGTCGGGCAGCGTCTGGTACCACCGCGGGGAGGTCATGTATTCGCGCAGGTCGTCGGCGGCGTCGGCGAGACGGCGCAGGAAGCGGCGGTCGCCGGCCAGCTCGGCCAGCCGGGCCGGGGTGACGGCGCCGAGCAGGGCGACGGGATCGTGCCCGACCTGTTCCCACAGGTCCGCGTCGACCTCGGCGAAGAGGTCCATCGTCTCCGGGTGCCAGGACCAGCGGAGGTTGTGCACGAGCTCGCCGAGGGCGGCCAGCTCCGCGGGCAGGACGGTGCGGACGGTAAACCGGCGGATAGCTCTCACGTTGTGCACCCTACGGGCTAGGAGGGACCTCTCAGTCCTTCACCCCCAGGATGGCCGTTCAAACCCCTTCCGGGAACAAGCATGAAGAGGGACCATTGGGGCAACTTTCCCTGTTGTTGGGCTCTCCCGCAGACACTCTCGGGAGGTCTATCCACTGCTGTCCACAATTCACGTGCAAGGATCGTTCTTGCAAGGAAAGCCACGGCGGCACCGGGTGCGCCGCCCTAACCCTTGAAATGCGATGATCGGACGAATTCCCATCACGGACATCTCCCCCGTCGTCGACTGCGGGCACTGGCCCGCCAAGGCGGTCGCCGGCGAGACCTTCCAGGTCTCGGCGACCGTGTTCCGCGAGGGCCACGACGCCGTGGCCGCGGGCGTGGTGCTCACCTCGCCCGACGGCCAGCGTGGCCGCTTGAGACCGATGCGCGAGCTCGCACCCGGCACGGACCGCTGGGGTGTCGACGTGTGCCTGCCCGCCGAAGGCGACTGGTTGTTCCGCGTGGAGGCGTGGAGTGATCCGATCAGCACGTGGCTGCACGACGCCGAGATCAAGATCCCGCGCGGCATGGACGTCGATCTCATGTGCGAGGAGGGCGCCCGCCTGTTCGAACGCGCCGCCAAGGCCGTACGCGCGCCGGACTGCGCGAACGCCACCATAACGAACGGCAAGGACGGCAGGAACGGCCAGAACGGCGACCACGCGTGCGGGCACCGGGCGGCGCTGCTGTCGATCTCGGCCACCCTCCGCAACGAAGACCTCGACCCCAGAGCCCGGCTCTCCATCGCGCAGCTGCCCGAGACGGCCTCGCTTCTGGAGGCGCACCCGTTCCGGGAGCTGGTGACCAGGTCGAGGGCCCACAAGGTCCGCGTGGACCGGCGCCGGGCGCTCTACGGCTCGTGGTACGAGTTCTTCCCCCGCTCCGAGGGCGCGGTCGTCAACGCGGCCGGGGTGTCGAAGTCGGGCACCTTCCAGACGGCCGCCAAGCGGCTTCCCGCGATCGCCAAGATGGGCTTCGACGTCGTCTACCTGCCGCCGATCCACCCCATCGGCACGACGTTCCGCAAGGGGCGCAACAACACGCTGAGCCCCGAGCCCGACGACCCCGGCTCGCCGTGGGCGATCGGCTCGGAGGACGGCGGCCACGACGCCGTGCACCCCGACCTCGGCACGATCGAGGACTTCGACGAGTTCGTGGCCCGCACGCGTGAGCTGGGCATGGAGGTGGCGATCGACCTCGCGCTGCAGTGCTCGCCCGACCATCCGTGGGTCAAGGAGCACCCCGAGTGGTTCACGATCAGGGCCGACGGCTCCATCGCCTACGCCGAGAACCCGCCGAAGAAGTACCAGGACATCTACCCGCTCAACTTCGACAAGGACCCCGAGGGCGTCTACGCCGAGGTCAGCCGGGTGGTGCGGCACTGGATGGCGCACGGGGTGCGGATCTTCCGGGTGGACAACCCGCACACCAAGCCGGTGTCGTTCTGGGAGCGGCTGCTGGCCGACATCCACGCCACCGACCCCGACGTGATCTTCCTGGCGGAGGCGTTCACCCGGCCGGCGATGCTGCGCACGCTGGCCAAGTCCGGTTTCCACCAGTCGTACACGTACTACACCTGGAAGAACTCCAAGGGGGACGTGGAGGCGTACCTGTCGGAGCTCGCCCGGGAGACCTCCGCGTACCTGCGGCCGAACCTGTTCGTGAACACGCCCGACATCCTGCACGAGTACCTGCAGCACGGGGGCGTCCCGGCGTTCAAGATCAGGGCGGTGCTGGCGGCGCTCGCGTCGCCGACGTGGGGGGTTTACTCCGGTTATGAACTCGGAGAAAATGTACCAGTCAGGCCCGGCAGTGAGGAATATCTGGATAGCGAGAAATATCAGTACAAGCCCCGCGATTGGGTGGCCGCTGAGCGGGAAGGACGAAGTCTCGCCCCGTTCATCACCCATCTGAATTTGTTCCGAAGAGCGC
>DASUCK010000240.1:0-2372 GCA_036276095.1 Nonomuraea sp.
TGCGGGTGGCCGCCGAGCAGGGCCTCGAGGCGGTGAGCCTGCGCCACGTGGCGGCGGCCGCGCAGGTCTCGGCCGGGATGGTGCAGCATTACTTCCGCACCAAGGACGAGATGATGGCGTTCGCGATGTCCGTGGTGCGCGACCGCGGCGAGGTGCGGGTCACCGAGGCGATCTCCCGGCTGGGCCCCGACCCGGCACCGCGGCTGCTGCTGCGCACGCTGGTCGCCACGGTGCTGCCCCTCGACCCGCACAGCCGCGAGAACGGCCTGGTGGCGCTGGCGTTCCTGGCCTACACGGCGGTGCGCCCGGCGGCCGCGGCCACCCTGCGCGAGGACACCACGGGCATGGTCGACCTGATCGCCGGGCTGCTGCCGGAGCCGCACGGGCGGGCCTCGGCGACGGGCCTGCTGGCGCTGATGGAGGGCCTGGGCCTGTACCTGCTCGGCGGCCACTACACCGCCGAGCAGGCCCTGGCCGCCCTGGACTCCCACCTGGACCTGCTCTTCCCGGCCTAGGCCGTGTATCAAAGTCGGCTGATGACGATCTGCGTGTTCGGCGTGTCGTTGACCGGTAGATAGCGAGGTCTCCGGTAGATGAGTTTTCGACCAAGAGAACCATCTACACGGAGACCTCGTGACCACTGTATCGGTGACGAGGCGGCACGACCTGACCGACGCACAGTGGGCGGTGCTGGAACCGTTGCTGCCCGCGCCGCGGAAGGCAGGACGGCCGCCGACCTGGACGAAACGGCAGCTCATCGACGGTATTCGGTGGCGGATCAGGGCGGGCGCGCCGTGGCGGGACGTGCCGCGGTGTTATGGATCCTGGGCTGCCGCGTACGGTCTGTTCCGCCGCTGGCAGCGGGACGGGACCTGGGCCCGGATCCTGACGGCGTTGCAGGCGTTGGCCGACGCGGCCGGACGGATCACCTGGGACGTCTCGGTGGACTCCACGATCGCCCGCGCGCATCAGCATGCTGCCGGGGCGCGTAAAAGGGGGATCTGCAGGCCGAACCGCCGGGTGGGGTCGGTGAGGAACCGGCCGATCACGCGCTGGGTCGTTCCCGTGGCGGGCTGACCACGAAGCTGCATCTGGGCTGCGAGCAAGGGCAGAAGCCGTTGTCGATCGTGTTGACCGCCGGGCAGCGCGGGGACAATCCGCAGTTCATCGCGGTGATCGAGGGGATCCGGGTGCCCCGGCTCGAGGGTGGCCGTCCCCGGACGCGTCCGGACCGGGTCCTGGCGGACAAGGCGTACACCAGCAAGGGCACCCGCCGTTACCTGCGCCGACGGGGTATCAAGGCAACCATCCCGTCCAAGGCTGACCAGGACGCTAACCGGCGCAAGCTCGGGTCGAAGGGCGGCCGGCCGCCGGCCTTCGACCCGCAGCGCTACAAGCAGCGCCACGCCGTGGAGTGCGGGATCAATCGGCTGAAACGCAACCGATCAGTCGCGACACGGTACGACAAACTCGCCGTCCGCTACGAAGCCGTCGTGCACATCGCCGCGATCAACGAATGGCTGTAACCGACTTCGATACACGCCCTAGCCCGTATTGATCCAGTAGCGCCGGAGAAGGCCGAACTTGGTGTCGCGGATGCCCTCGAAGACTCCGCCGCACCGCTCAATCGTCTTTTCCGACCCGGCATTGTCGACCGCACAGACGGCGAGTACCCGTTCAATGCCGAGCGCTCGGGCCTCAATCAGCATCTGGCTCAGCGCCCAGGCGGCCAGCCCGCGGCGGCGTGCGGATGGGCGGATGCCGTAGCCGATGTGGCCGGCCCACCGTACGAAGTCGTCGCTGCCGTCGCGCAGCGCGATCCCGCCCAGCACCCTGTCGTCTTCGACGATCCATCGATACGTGCACCGATGTCTGCCGAGATTGATCGTGATCGCCGGATCGGATCGGTCTGCCAGCCGAGCCAGCCAGGCCGTGAACCCGGCCGGTGACTGGACCTCATCGCTGGGCCGCAACCCGAAGCCGTCCTCGTGCTGTCCGGGTCCCCATTCCGCGTGCGCCTCAAGCCAGGCGGTGCGCAGGCGGGGGGTGGGCGCGATCAGCTCAGGCATGCGGCGACGATAGCCATCCCGGCGGTCGGCATCAATCGGCCGTGGAAGGTTGCGGGATAACTTCGGTTATCGGGCAACTCTGCCCCGATCCTGGCCTTGTGAGCACGGGGACACGGCGGTGGCGGCAGGAGTTCGACTCCTGGTTATCAGGCAACCTTGGGGATGGTCGGCTGTGGACGAAGCGATCCGAGAGAGCCTCGGCTCCGGGCACCTCGCGCGCGGGCCCTCGACGAGTTCCTCACCGACCTCGCCAACGGCAACGCCTCGACACACACCATCCGCGCCTACCGCAGCGACCTCCTC
>DASUCK010000241.1:0-21603 GCA_036276095.1 Nonomuraea sp.
GCCCCCGCCCCGCCCCCCAGCAGCCCGTCAGGGACGAGTACGCGGCCTACCAGCAGTCCGCCAACCCGGTGGACCCGCTGCTGTCCATGGGCCGCCAGGAGCAGCACTACCCGCCGCAGGAGCACTACCAGCAGGACCAGGACATGACGCGCCCGTACGTCGGCGACCCGTTCTCCACGGGCGAGCGCCTGCGCCCCGAGCAGCCCGACTACCACCAGCGGAGCGACCGCAGGGAGTGGTGACGCGCTCCGGCCCGCGGCCCGCGGGGTAATCTTCCGACGGGACGATCGGGGGCGAGGCGGGAGGAGCGCGAGTGAGTCCGACCGAGGGCCTGCAACTGCTGCTGGTGGCCGGAGGCGCGATCGCGGTCGCCGCCGTGGCCCGGCGCAGGGGCTGGCCGGCGCCGCTGCTGCTGGTGGCCGCGGGGCTGGCGGTCTCGCCGCTGGTGCCCGCGGTGCCGCTCGACCCCGAGCTGGCGCTCTACGTGTTCCTGCCGCCGCTGCTCTACTCCGCCGCGCTCGACAGCTCCTACCTGCGCCTGCGCGACGTCAAACGGGCCGTGGCGCTGCTGTCGATCGGGCTGGTGCTGTTCACCACGGCCGTGGTCGGGCTGGTGGTGCACCTGCTGGTGCCGAGCCTGCCGCTGGCGCTGGCGTTCGCGCTGGGGGCCATCATCGCGCCGCCCGACGCGGTGGCGGCGGTCGCGGTGGGTCGGCGGCTCGGGCTGCCGCGCCGGATGCTGACGATCCTCATCGGCGAGAGCCTGTTCAACGACGCCACGGCGCTGACGGCCTACCGGGTGGCGATCGGCGCGGCCGTCGGCGGCACCATCGACCTGCTCGACGGCGTCGGCGAGTTCCTGCTGGCGGCGGCCGGCGGGGTGGCGATCGGGCTGGCGCTGGCGTTCGTGTTCGCCTGGCTGTTCCAGCGCACCGGCGGCGACTCGCTGGTGGAGAACACGGTGATGCTGCTGATCCCGTTCACCGCCTACCTCGCGGCCGAGTCCGTGCACGCCTCGGGTGTGATCGCCGTGGTGATCGTCGGCCTCTACCTGGGCTACCGCACCCACCTGCACGGGTTCGGCACGCGGCTGGTGTCGGACGCGGTGTGGAAGGTCACCGTCTTCTTCCTCGAAACGATCGTGTTCGCGCTGATCGGGCTGCAACTGGTGACCGTGATCGACGGCATCACCGGCTACCGCCCGTGGGCGGTCGCCGGGTACGCCGCCGCCGTGCTCGGGGTGACGATCGTGGCCCGGTTCGCGTGGGTGTTCGCGGTCACGTCCATGATCCGGCTGGTGGGCCGGGGCCGGTGGCGTGAGCCGCCGAACCGGCAGCAGTCCGTCATCCTGGGCTGGGCGGGCATGCGCGGCGTGGTGTCGCTGGCGGCGGCGTTCGCCATCCCGCCGGAGGTGTCCGCGCGTGACCGCGCCCTGCTGCTGTTCCTGACGTTCACGACCGTGATCGGCACGCTGCTCCTCCAGGGCATGACGTTCCCGGCCCTGATCAGGCGGCTGCGGGTGTCGAGCGAGCGGGAGGAGTACGAGGACCGCCTGGCCGAGGCGGCGGCCCAGCAGGCGGCGCTGGAGGCCGGCCTGGCCGAGCTGGACCGGCTGGTCGCCGAGCGGGGCGAGCCCGACGAGATCCAGAAACAGGTCATCGACCAGCTCAGGGACAAATCGTGGCGGCGTTCGCTGAGCGCGTGGGAGCGCCTGGGCGGCGGCGTCGGCCACGGCGGCGCGGAGACCCCGAGCGCTCTCTACCGGCGCCTGCGCCGCGACATGCTGCAGGCCGAACGCCAGGTGTTCGTGCGCATGCGTGACGAGCGCCGCCTCGACGACGAGGTGCTGCGCGAGGTGATGGCCCAGCTCGACTTCGAGGAGGCCATGCTGGAGCGGTGAGCGCCGCCGGTCGCCGCTAGCCCATCTGCTTGTCCAGGAAGCACCACCGCCAGTCCTCGCCCCGCTCGTACGACTGGATCACCGGGTGGCGGGTCTCGTGGAAGTGGGCGGTGGCGTGCTTGTGCGGCGAGGAGTCGCAGCAGCCGATGTGGCCGCACTCCAGGCAGCGCCGCAGGTGAACCCACTTGCTGCCGATGGCCAGGCACTCCTCGCAGCCCTCGGGCGTCTGCGCCGCGGGATCGTCGGCCTGGGAAAGATGGTCGCATATTGCCATATCAGAAATCCTAGGTCGGCCTGTCCGGTGGAGTGACGGCCGGCCCTCAGCCGTCGGCTGCGGCCGGGTCGGAGCTCTCGTGGGGGGGTGGTGGGCGCGGCCGTCGGT
This sequence comes from Nonomuraea sp., assembly GCA_036276095.1. Classification (GTDB taxonomy): domain Bacteria; phylum Actinomycetota; class Actinomycetes; order Streptosporangiales; family Streptosporangiaceae; genus Nonomuraea. Next base: position 2,283 of record DASUCK010000241.1, read on the forward strand.
TCCTCCTCGTCGGGCTCGCGGGGTTCGGGCCGGCAGTCACGGGCGCAGCCCGCGAAGCGCTCGGCGTCCACCGGGGCGAACGGCGTGGGCTCCACGCCCCTCAGCGCGCCCGCCATCGTGTCCTTCCAGATGGGGCCGGTGGCTCCACCAGGTCGGCCGGCCGGAGGTCGACCTCCTCGGCCGCCGCCACGAGCCCCACCCCGGCGCCCCCCACGGCCGGGATCGCGACGCCGGCCAGCAGCACGCCCCGACGCGGCGCCCGCCGCCGCCAGCCAGGCGATCTTCGTCCCCCGATGCCGCATCAGAGCCTGCCGAGCCCGCGGGCCAGGGTCGTGGCGGTCTTGGCGATGGTCGTGTCGTCGGTGGGCAGGCCGGGCGAGCGCGTGGTGTAGATCGCCATGACGATGGGCGCGGCGCTCTTCCCCGGCCAGATCACGGCGATGTCGTTGCCGCCGCCGAACCCGGTGGAATTGGTGCCGGTCTTGTCGCCGATCGTCCAGGTCTTCGGGAGGCCGGCGCGGATGCGGGTCCCGCCGGTCTCGTTCGCGATCAGCCACGCGGTGAACCGGGCGCGATCCTCGGCGTGCAGGGCGTCGCCGGTCGTGAGCAGGCGCAGGTCGCGGGAGATGGCCGCGGGCGTGGTGGTGTCGCGCCGGTCCTTGCGCGTCCAGTCGTTGAGGCCGGGCTCGTAGCGGTCGAGGCGCGAGATCGGGTCCTTCAGCGAACGGAAGTAGCGGGTCAGCGCGGCGGGCCCGCCGATCTGCCTCAGCACCAGGTTGGCCGCGGTGTTGTCGCTCTGCGTCACCGCCGCCTCGCACAGCCGGTCGACCGTCAGGCCGTCCTTGACGTGCTTCTCGGTCGTCGGCGAGTAGGGCAGCAGGTCGGCGGCCGTCCACCTCAGGACCTTGTCCATCAGGCCGGGCCGGGAGGTGCGGGCCTGGTGCAGCGCGGCCGCGCAGAGCGGCGCCTTGAACGTGGACAGCAGCGGGAACCGCTCGCCGGCCCGGTACGTCACGGCCCGGCCGGTCGCCGTGTCCAGGGCGTACGCGCCGATGCGGCCGCGGAAGGACTTCTCCAGCGCGCGCAGCTCCGCCCTGGCCCGGGCCGCCGCGTCGGCCGGAACCGCCGCCGGCAAGGGCGCCGCCGCCACCGCAGCCGTGACCCGGGCCGTGACATGGACCTGGGCCTCGGCCTGGGCCGGCGGCGCGCCGAGCACGCCGGCGGGCAGGAACGAGATCGCCAGAGCGGCCGCGAGCCGGCGGCCAGGGAGAGGTCGCATGTCACATTCCTTGGTGTCGGGAAAGCCGAGGCTTCCGGGAGTCGGGTGCGGGATCGGGTTGTCACGGCTGTCCAGAGCCTGGTGAGACGCATCAGGAGCAAAGCAGACCCGATCCGTCGATGTCTAATAGCGATATCGGGAATCGGCCGATATTGAATCTGATATGACCGCTGGTTGCAGAGCGTATGGGCCATGATCACGCCCGGCGCGCGGGGCTTGGGTAGGGTCGGGATATGCGACTCCACAAGAGCCGGTTCCTGCCCCTCGCCGTCTTCGCCGTCGGCGTTTTCGCCGCCGGGTGCGGCGAGGTCAACCAGACCATCGACCGCGCCCAGGCGTGCCTGGAGGCTCCCAAGATCGTCAGCGAGCTGGGCGCCGAGGTCGCCAAGCTCACCGACGACCCCCAGGCCATGGAGAAGGCGCTGGACGACGCCGCCGCCAAGCTCAACGACGTCGCCGACCAGGCGGCCAACACCACGCTCAAGGAGGCGACCGACAACCTGGCCGGCACGTTGAGCGGCATCACCGTCAACGACGTGGGCGACGCCGTCGACGCGGCACAGAAGGTCGCCACCGACTCGGCCGCCTATCTGGAGAAGGTGGCCCAGGCCTGCACCGGCTGAGTACGCCCCGGTCGAGGCGGCAATCCCGCCTTCTCTAGGGGAAATATGGACGAATTACCGTTTTGCCATGGAGCCCGACCCGCGATTCACCCTGGCCAACGAACGCACCTTCCTCACCTGGCTCAGCACGGCGCTGGCGCTCAGCGCGGGCGGGGTGGCCATGGCGGCGGTGCCGGCCGACGTGTTCGTGCCGTGGATCCGTACCGTGCTGGCGGTGATCCTCGTCACGTTGTCCGCGCTGGCGGCGGGCATGGCCTACCCACGCTGGCGCAACATCCAGCGGGCCCTGCGCGAGCAGGCGCCGCTGCCGCCGCCCGCGCTCGCGGCCGTCTTCGGGTACGGCGTCGCCACCGTGGCGGTGATCGCCCTCATTCTCATCGTGCTCTCGGCGTGAGGGGAAGACGATGCCACCCGAGGAGGAGGTCTGGGATCGCGGGCTGCAGAGCGAACGCACCCGCCTGGCCTGGGTGCGCACCGCCGTCATGCTGGCCACCGGCGGGCTCGGCGCGGCCGGCCTGACCGCCCGCCACGGCCTGCCGCCGCCGGCGGTGGCGGCGTTCGCCCTGGCCGCCCTCTGCGGCGGGGTGCTGCTCACCCGGACGCGGGTGCGGTTCCGGCGGGTGCAGGCGGCGTTGCACGGCGGGCGGCCCCTCGACCCCAGGCTCGACGCGCTCTTCGCCTGGCTCGGCACGCTCTGCGCGGTCGTCGGCGCTGTGACCTTCGTGTTCACCGTGCGGTGAGCCGCTTGCGAGATTCCGGCAGGCGGGCGGAGACTCGAAAACAAGGGGGTGACCTCGTTGGAAGAAGAACGCAGGATCGTGCCATTCGAGTGCCGTAGCTGCTGGCACGTGTGGGAGGAGTACTACCTGGTCCGGCACGTCGACGACGAGCACGGAAACGAGGCGGAGGTCTGGCTGCGCAACGGCCAGCCGGTGCCGCCGCCCTCGCCCGGCGCCATCTGCCCGCGCTGCGGGTGCCAGGACGCCACCACGTTTCCCGAGGGCTACCTGGCTCACCACCCCGAGCTGCGGAGGCAGGAGAGACCGGGCACGCCCGACCCGGCCCGGCTGCTGAGCCCGGTGCCGAGGCCGCTCTACTGACCGGCTAACTTGACAGAGGGTGAGCATTTCATAGCGAGAAGTGTCGTAACACCCTCTTGCCTGGCCTGACCGACGAAGCGGACACTCGGGACGAACGGCGATCCGAGGTCGGGGGTGGTCCTCGTGCCCGACGGGTTCGAAACCCGGGTGACATGGCCTTATGAGTGTCTGCGCTGCCTGCACGTGTGGGAGGAGGACTTCGTCGTCCGCGACCTCTCCGACGCCTACGGCAACGAGACGCGGATCTGGCTCCGCTCCGGAGTCGCGGTGCAGCCGCCCTGGTCGGGAACGTGCTGTCCCGACTGCGGCGCCTACCGCGTGACCTCGTTCCCGGCCGGCTACCTCGCTCACCATCCCGAGCTGGTGCCGGCGGCCGAGCCGGAGCCGGAGCCGGACCTGACGCCGCTGCCCGAGCCGGCACCGGCGCCCGCCGCGCGGACGCCGGTGCCGGGCCGGCTGCTGGTCGCGATCGGCGTGCCGCTCGCCCTGTTCGTCGCGTACGAGCTGTGGGCGAACGTGGTGGCCGCGGCCCGCCCGCCCCACTAGATCCCGCGGGACACGGTGCCGAGCCGCGGTGATCAGCTGAGGCTGTCGAGCCAGGCCTGGTGGAGGCCGGCGAACCGGCCCGAGGCGGCGATGAGCCGGCCGGGCGGGCCGTCCTCGACGATGCGGCCGTGTTCCATGACGAGCACGCGGTCGGCGATCTCCACCGTCGACAGCCGGTGCGCGATGATCAGCGCGGTGCGGTCGGCCAGAATCGTGCGCAGCGCGCGCTGCACCAGGCGCTCGCTCGGCACGTCGAGGCTGGAGGTCGCCTCGTCCAGGATCAGCACCGCCGGGTCGGCGAGGAACGCCCGCGCGAACGCGACCAGCTGCCGCTGGCCGGCCGACATGCGGCCGCCGCGCTTGCCCACCTCGGTGTCGTAGCCGTCGGGCAGGCCCGCGACGAACGCGTGCGCGCCGATGGCCTTGGCCGCCTCGCGCACCTGGCGGTCGGTCGCGTCCGGCCGGCCGAACCTGATGTTGTCCGCGACCGTGCCGCTGAACAGGAAGTTCTCCTGTGTCACCATGACCACGGCCTGGCGCAGCGTCGGCTCGTCGAGGTCGCGCAGGTCGACGCCGTCGAGCAGCACCCGGCCCGCGGTGGGGTCGTAGAAACGGGAGATCAGCTTGGCCAGCGTGGTCTTGCCCGCCCCGGTCGCCCCGACCAGCGCCACGCTCTGCCCGGCCGGGATGGTCAGGTCGAGCCGCGGCAGGATCGGCGTCTCCTCGACGTAGGCGAACCTGACGTCCTCGAAGCGCACCTTCCCGCGCGCCCGGCCGTGGGGGAGCGGTCGGGGCCGGCGCGGCTCGGGCACCGACGGCTCCTCCTCCAGCACCCCGGACAGCTTCTCCAGGCCCGCGCCCGCCGACTGCAGCGCGTTGTAGAACTGGCTGACCTCCTGCATCGGCTCGTAGAACTGGCGCAGGTAGAGCAGGAACGCGGTCAGCACGCCCGGGGTGACCTCGCCGTGCAGCGCCAGCCACCCGCCGTAGAGCAGCACGCCGCCGACCGTCAGGTTGCCGATCAGCTTGATGCCGGTCATGAACGTCGCGCCGAGCCGCATGCCGCCCGCGTTGGCCTCGCGGTAGTCGTCGTTGAGCTGCCGGAAGATCTCCTGGTTGCGCGGCTCCCTGCGGAACGCCTGCACCGCGCGGATGCCCGTCATCGACTCCACGAAATGCACGATCAGCAGCGCCACCGTCTCCCGCGTACGCCGGTAGACGAGCGTCGACTGCCGCCGGAACCACCGCGTGAACAGCAGCAGCAGCGGCAGCGGGACCAGCGCCATCAGGCCCAGGTGCACGTCCATGATCAGCAGCAGCACGGCCGTGCCGACCATGGTGAGCACGGCCCGCACCAGCGCGTCGAACCCCGACTGCAGCAGCTCGGCGATGGCCTCGACGTCGGAGGTCAGCCGGGAGATGACCCGGCCCGAGGTGTACTGCTCGTGGAAGCTCAGCGACAGGCGCTGGAAGTGGTCGAACACGCGGCGGCGCAGCTCCAGCAGCACGCTCTGCCCGATCTTGCCGGACAGCCGCAGGAACGCCTGCCGGGTGAGCGCCTGCGTGGCGGCCGCGGCCAGGATGACCCCCACCACGGCCAACAGGACGCCGGGGCCCTCGGCGCGGGTGATGGGCGGGATGCCCTCGTCGATGCCGATCGAGACCAGGAAGGGGATCGCGAGCCCGGCCGCCTGCGACACCACGATGATGGCCACCAGCAGCGCGATCTGCTTCCGGTACGGCCGCAGCAGGTCGCCGAGCAGCCGCCGGGATCGTGCCCGCAGCAGCACGGAGACCTTGTCGGGAAGCTCGTCCTGGTCTTCGGAGGCGACGCCGCGCCAGGAGTCCGTGGCGGTGGCGGTCATCGCAGCGCTCCTTCCGCGGCGTCGTCGAGGTCGGCGTCCTGGGCCAGCAGCGCCCGGTATTCGGGCACCCCGGCCAGCAGCTCGTGGTGCTGCCCGACGTGGGTGATCGTGCCGTCGCGCAGCAGCGCGACCTTGTCGGCCAGCAGCACCGTGGAGGCGCGGTGGGCGACCACGATGCCGGTGGCGTCGCGCAGCACGTGCCGCAGCGCCTCCTCCACCAGCGCCTCGGTCTCGACGTCGAGCGCGGACAGCGTGTCGTCGAGCACGAGGATCCGCGGCTTGCTGAGCACCGCCCTGGCCAGGGCCAGGCGCTGGCGCTGGCCGCCGGACAGCGACAGGCCCTGCTCGCCGATGCGGGTGTCGAGGCCCCACGGCAGGTCGTGGACGAACATGGCCTGCGCGGTCCGGATGGCGTCGGCCAGTTCGTCCTCGGTGGCGTCGAGCCGGCCGAGCGTGAGGTTCTCCCGCACGCTCATCGAGAACAGCGTCGGCTCCTCGAACGCCGTGGCCACGACCGAGCGCAGCGTGGTCAGGTCGAGGTCGCGCACGTCGTGCCCGTCGATCGTGACCCGGCCCTCGGTCGCGTCGAGGAGCCGCGGCACCAGCGCGGTGAGCGTGGTCTTGCCCGAGCCGGTCGCGCCCACGACGGCCACGGTCTCGCCGGGCCGCACGTCGAGCCAGACGTCGTGGAGCACGGGCCGGTCGGCGCCGGGGAAGCGGAACCCGACGCCCTCGAACCGCAGGTGACCGCGCGGCCGGTCGATCGTGACGGCGCCGCCCCTGATCGACGGGATGGTGTCCATCACCTCGACCAGCCGGTCGGCGGAGGTCATGGCCTCCTGGCCCATGGCCAGGATGTAGCCGAGGCTCGCGATCGGCCACACGAGCTGCAGCATCAGCGTGGTGAACGCGACCAGCGCGCCCAGCGTCAGCGCGCCCGACCCGACCGCCAGCGCGCCGAGCAGCAGCACCAGGGCGAGGGTGACGTTGGGGATCACTTCGAGGAAGGCGAAGAACTTGGCCGACAGGCGGGCTTTGTCCATCGACGTGTCGTAGACCTTGAGCGCGGCGTCGTCGTAGCGGTCGAAGACGTGGTGGCGGCGGCCGAACGCCTTGATGGTGCGGATGCCGATCGCGGACTCCTCGACGAGCGTGGTGAGGTCGCCCTGCTCGTCCTGCACCTGGCGGGAGATCCTGATGTAGCGCTTCTCGAACCGCAGCGACAGCCACACGATCGGCACGGACGAGGCCAGCACCAGCAGCCCGAGCGGCCAGTACTTCTGCAGCAGCAGCACGGTCACCGTGACGAGCTGCAGGATGTTCATGACCAGGAACAGCATGCCGAAGCCGAGGAAGCGGCGGATCGTCGACAGGTCGGTCGTGGCCCGCGATAACAGCTGGCCCGACTGCCAGTCGCCGTGGAAGCCCATCGGCAGCCGCTGCAGGTGCTCGTAGAGGTCGTCGCGGATGGCGGTCTCCAGGCCGAGCACCGGTTTGACCTGGGCCCACCGCCGGAGCCAGATCAGCAGGGCCTCGACGACGCCGACGCCGACGGCGAGCAGCCCCAGGGGGAGCAGCGCCCCGGAGTCGCCGTGGGCGATCGGCCCGTCGATGACCTGCTCGCTGATGAGGGGGAGCGCGATGCCGGCGCCTATGCCGACGATGGCCGCCAGCCAGATGAAGATCAGCCTGGCGACGTACGGGCGGAGGTAGGACTTCAACCGCCACAGGGAGTTGGAGGAGAGCAGGGGACGGCGAGGTATGTGCGTATCGGGAGGCATCTCCTCTAGGCTAACCCGGTAGATCAACCCATTTTCTGTGTCCGCAAGGTGCGTTTACGGTGCGTGACATGCGAAAACTCGTGAATTGGTGTCGTTTCGGACGTCCGGTACTGCACGCTCGATGAGACCGACCTCCGTCACCCGCGCCGCGGCGTCGGACTGGCCGAGCGCGTCGGGGAGCCGCGCCGCCGCGCCCGCGGGCGCCGTCAACAGCAGGAACGTCCATAGAATGAGCCATGCCCATGGAGCCCCTCTCCCGAGGCCGGATCGTCGCCGCCGCCATCGGCCTCGTCGAGCGCGAGGGCGCCGACGCCGTCTCCATGCGGCGCGTCGCGGCCGAGCTGGGCGTCGGCGTGATGTCCCTCTACAACCACGTCCCCAGCAAGGGCGCCCTGCTCGACGGCGTCGCGGAGGCGGTGCTCGGCGAGATCGAGTTCACCGACGAGCCCGACGCCCACTGGACCGACCGGGTTCGGCTGCAGGCGCGGGCGTTCCGGCAGCTCGCCCGCCACTATCCGCGCTCGACCATGCTGGTGGTCAGCCGCCAGCTCCACTCGGCCGCCGGGCTGCTGCCGGTCGAGCGGGCGCTGGCCACGCTGCGCGGCGCCGGCTTCGACGGCGCCGACGCGGTGCGCGTGCTGCGCATGTTCGTCGCCTACATCGTGGGCTCGCTGCTGCGGGAGGTCGGCGTCACCCCCGCGTTCGCGCCCGTCCACCCCGGCGCGGTCACCGCCGGCGCCGTCGACCCGGCGCTGTTCCCCGAGGTCAGCTCGCTGGCGCCGCTGCTCGGGGAGTGCGATCACGCGGCGGAGTTCGAGTTCGGGCTCGAACTCCTCATCCAGGCGGCCGCCGCGCACGCGGGCCGGAAAGAGGGCACCCGCTGACGGATGCCCTCTCCCGGCTCAGTACCAGTTGTGCGACCTCCAGTGCCCCCAGGCTCCGCACGGTTTGCCGTACCTCCCCTTGATGTAGGCCAGGCCCCACCGGATCTGCGTCTCCGGGTTCGACCGCCAGTCCCGCCCCGCGCCGCGCATCTTGCCCGCCGGCAGCGCCTGCGGGATGCCGTACGCGCCGGAGGAGCGGTTGAGCGCGCGGTGGTTCCAGTTGCTCTCCCTGGTCCACAGGTTGTCCAGGCAGCGGAACTCGCGGAGGTTCCAGGAGCGCTGCACCACGTGGGACAGGGCGATCTTCTTGTTCCGGCTGCCCGGCCGGACCGCCGGCATGTCGGGTCTCGCGGACGTCGTCCACGTCCTGGTCTTGCTCGGGGCCGACTCCGCCCACGCTGTCGTCGTGCCGCAGAAGGCGAGCGCCGTCACGGAGATGAGAGTGCCACTGAGTGCGCGTTTGCTGTCCAAATCGATCCTTGCCATCAGGCCGCGTGCGGACGGGCGCGCGAGTGCCGCGCCCTGCCGGTCCGCGTCCGTGGCTCGGACGAGGAGAGTCCGCCCCGGCCCTCCGGGATCCTGCTCCGCCCGACCGTGCCGGGCGGCCCGGAGGGCTCCGCGACGTGTCCTTTAGCACGATTCCTATTACGCGCTGTCACCACGCGTCATACATCGCGACACGCGAAGGAGAGGTGTTTGTGTGATCGTTGCGGATAAAGGGTCCGTTCGCTGCACCCGGATGGCCCGGCCCGTCGCGTATATGGCCCGCGCTTGCCGGAAGATTCGGGCAATCCTGGGGTTTGGCTCCGTTCCGGCGGTGGCATGAGGCGCGGTCCAGACCGCGACACGCCCGCGGCGACCCGAGCGCGGTTCTGTAAGGTCGAGCCATGAGCCTCAGCCACATCCCGCTCCGCACGCTCGCGGACGCCCCCACCACGCTGGCCGAGCTGACCTCCGGCCGGCCCGCCCTCATCGTCAACGTCGCCTCCCGCTGCGGCCTGACCCCGCAGTACGCCGGCCTGGTCAAACTGCAGGAGCAGTACGGCCCGCGCGGCCTCACCGTGATCGGCGTGCCCTGCAACCAGTTCGCCGGCCAGGAACCGGGCACGGCCGAGGAGATCCAGGAGTTCTGCTCCGCGACGTACGGCGTGGACTTCCCCCTCCTGGCCAAGGCCGAGGTCAACGGCCCCGGCCGCCACCCGCTGTACGCCGGGCTGACCCAGGCCGCCGACGCCGACGGGCAGGCCGGCGACATCCAGTGGAACTTCGAGAAGTTCCTCGTCGACGGCGAGGGGCGGGTCGTGGCCCGCTTCCGCCCCCGCACCACCCCCGAGGACGCGGCCGTGACCTCGGCCATCGAGAAACTCCTCTAGCGGGACGCGCCTCCTGCCCGACGTCACGCCGATCTCGACCGGGCCCTCATGGCCTGGAGGCACGGGCTCCGGCGGCGCCCGCCGGCCACGGCCTCCGGGCCATCACGTCGCCGCCGGAACCTCGGTGTGCCCGGTCCGGGGGTATGACCATTCGCGAAGGGTAGCGAATCGGGCACAGCGGGTACCTGTGTCCGTATGACGATCAATCCGTACGCAGGATCGCCTTTCAGCTATGTGGCCGCGCCCGTCGCGGGGCCGTACTCGATCGTCGAGCTGATGCCGGGGGTGCGGAACCTGTGCGAGTACGCCGGGCTGCGCGGCGGCGAGCGGGTGCTGCTGCTCATGGAGCACACCGTCGATCCGGTCGTGGTGCAGGCGATCGGGGCGGCGGCCGCGTACCTGGACGCCGACGTGCGCATCCTGTCGGTGCCGCCGTTCAGCCCCGGCGGGTGGGACAGGGAGGCGCCGCTGGACATCGAGACGGCCGCGTTCCAGGAGGCCGACGTGGTGATCACCGGGACGTGGTGGGGAGAGGTGCACACGGCGCCGCTGTTCTTCGACCAGATCAAGGCGCGGTCGTCGCGCTGGCTGTCCCTGCACATGACGGCCACCGCCGGGGCGCTGCTGACCGGCGGTCGGCTGCCCGCCGAGGTCTTCTACGCGCTCCTGCGGCGGGCGCTGCGGCAGCTGTCGGCGGCCGGGACGATCCGGGTGACGTCCGAGCGGGGGACGGACGTGACGTTCTCGGCGCTGACGTTCGACCCCGACCCGGGGGCGATGCGGCCGGGGGACTGGCGGCCCTTCCCGTACGGGGGCGCCAACTTCTGGCCGCAGGACACCGAGGGCGTGCTCGTCGTCGAGGACTGCACGGTGACCGGCGTCCCCGAGGAGCCGCTGCGCGTCACCCTGGAGGGCAACCTGGTCCGCAAGATCGACGGCGGGGCGGCGGCCGAGCAGCTGCGGCGGTACGCGCCCGGCGGCTACTACATGCGGCACGGCCTCATCGGGCTCAACCCGAAGGTGCGCCTGGCCGGGGGGACGCAGTTCGAGCGGGAGAAGCACGCCGGGGCGTTCTACTGCGGCATCGACGGGCTGACCGACGGGGCGCCGGTCACGAGCGGGCCCGGGTTCGCCCACTGCGACTGCCAGGTCGACCGGCCGACCGTGTGGGTGGACGGTGAGCTGTTCATCGACCGGGGGCGGCTGCTGCTGTTGGGCGAGCCGGAGATCCGCGAGGTCGCCGCCCGCTTCGGCCCGCCGGACGTGATCCTGGACGACAACCCGGTGATGATCCTCCCGCGCCGCTACACCGGCGCCTCGGGAACGGGCGCCTGACCCACCGCACGTCAGCGCGGTCCCTCGGGTGACCGGTGCGGGCCGCAGCTGCCGCGGATGACGAGCTCGGTCGGGAGGACGACGTTGCGGAGCCTGCGGGTGCTGGAGCGCAGGACGAGCTCGGCGGCGCGGTAACCCATGTCGCGGCCCGGCTGGGCGATCACGGTCAGGGGCGGGGAGCACAGCTCGGCCCAGGGCACGTCGTCGTACATCACCAGCGAGACGTCACGGGGGACGCGCAGGTCCAGCTCCCTGGCCGCGAGGACGGCCGCCTCGCCGAGCACGTTCCCGCCGGCCACCACGGCCGACAGGTCGGGGCGGCTCTGGAACAGGCCGGCGGCGGCGGCGTAGGCGGAGTCGCGGCTGCCGGTGGCGAAGACGATCAGCTCCTCGTCCACGGGAGAGCCCACCGCCTCGCGGAAGGCGGCCACGCGCCGGTCGTGGCCGGGCCCGCCGAGGAACGCGATGCGCCTGTGGCCGAGCCCCCGCAGGTAGCGGACCGCGGTACGGATGCCGGCCCGGTCGTCGGCCACCACGGACGGCGCGTCCAGCGGACGCGCCGGGGCGGCGGCCGGCGCGAGCCCGTCGAGCAGCATGAGGTCGGCGACGGACACCCCCGGGTCGTCGTCCTGGACCGCCTGGGACGGGAGCCGGTCGGCGAAGACGACGGTCATGCCGGCGCGGATCGCCGGCGCCCAGGTGTCGGAGTCGCCGGCCGGGACGGCGATCATCCGGTCGACGCTCTGCTCCAGCAGCATGCCGATCAGCTCGGACTCCTGCTCGGGGTCGCCGCCCGTCGAGCCGACCACGACGGGGTCGCCGGCCGAGCGGGCGCAGGCGAGCACGCCTTCGGCGAGCTGCCCGTAGAAGGTGTCGGTGAGGTCGGGGACGAGCAGCCCCATGCCGCCGGTGCGGCGCTGGCGCAGGTTGCGGCCCAGCGCGCTCGGCCGGTAGTCGAGCTGCGCCGCGACGGCCAGCACGCGCTCTCTGGTGCGCGGGCTGGCCGAGCCGCCCGAGAGCACCCTGGACACCGTCGCGACGCCCACGCCGGCGGCCTCGGCCACATCCTTGATCGTCGCCCGCTTCTCCATGGAAACGATTCCATCATGGTTTTCGCCGGCTGGGAAGACATCTCCGCCGACAACGGCTGGTCACGCCCCGACCCTTGACACCGATGTCCGTTTCGGGTGAGATGCTTGAAAACGTATCCACGTGAGTGGGCACGGAGCCAACGTCCGGGCCGGCAGCCCTGGAGCGCGAAGGAATGTCATGGCATCCATCGTTCTGAGTAACGTCGACAAGGTCTACGCCGGTGGCGTAAAGGCCGTGAACGGGCTCAACCTTGAAATCAAGGATGGCGAGTTCATGGTGCTGGTCGGTCCGTCCGGTTGCGGTAAGTCGACCGCGCTCCGGATGATCGCGGGCCTGGAGGACATCAGCGGCGGCGAGATCTCCATCGGCGAGAAGGTGGTCAACCACCTGCCGCCGAAGGACCGCGACATCGCCATGGTCTTCCAGAACTACGCGCTCTACCCGCACATGACGGTCGAGGAGAACCTCGCGTTCGGCCTCAAGCTTCGCAAGATGCCCAAGCAGGAGATCCAGAAGCGGGTCAACGACGCCGCCAAGATGCTCGGCCTCGAGCAGTACCTCAAGCGCAAGCCCGCCGCCCTGTCCGGCGGTCAGCGCCAGCGGGTCGCCATGGGCCGCGCGATCGTCCGCGAGCCGCAGGCGTTCCTCATGGACGAGCCGCTGTCCAACCTCGACGCCAAGCTCCGCGTCTCCATGCGCGCCTCGCTCAACCAGATGCACGAGCGCCTCGGCGTCACCACCGTGTACGTCACCCACGACCAGGTCGAGGCCATGACCCTCGGCGACCGCGTCTGCGTCCTCCGCGACGGCGTCCTCCAGCAGGTCGACACCCCGCAGAACCTCTTCGACAAGCCGGTCAACCTGTTCGTGGCGGGCTTCATGGGCTCGCCCGCGATGAACTTCGTGACCGCCGAGCTGGTCCGCGACGGCGGCGCCGCGGTCGCCTTCGCCGGCTACAAGCTGCCGATCCCCGAGTCGACGTTCTCCGACAAGCCGGGCCTCGACCAGTACATCGGCCGCAAGATCATCCTCGGCATCCGCCCCTCCGACTTCGAGGACGCCGGCTCGGCCGGCAACCACGCCAACGGCTGGGCCACGCTGCCGGTCAAGGCGGAGGTCACCGAGGAACTGGGCTCCGAGATCAACGTGCTGTTCCTGATCGACGCCCCGCCGGTCGAGCACAAGGACACCGTCGCCGCCGCCGACACCGGTGACGACGAGGAGGCGCTGCCGCTGACCGGCGACAAGTCGCTGTGGACCGCCCGCGTCAACGCCCGCAGCCACGTGCGGCCCGGCCAGAGCGTCGACCTGGTCGTCGACACCCACAACATGCACTTCTTCGACCCGACCTCGGGTCTGGCGATCGGTCACCCGGCCAACCGCTGACCGTCAGGTGCTCGGTCGTGAGCCGCGCTCACGGCCGTTGGGCCCCCACCGCGACCCCCTCCCGCGGTGGGGGCCGCTCCATGCCGGGCTCACATCAGCGGCCGATCCGGGACGACACCAGGCCCTGCAGGCGGCGCGGCACCAGGCGGCCGACCGCGACGATGGCCTTGTACCGCGGGTCGGGCACCGACACCCGCCGGCCCATGGCCAGGTCGCGCAGCGCCGCCCGTACGACGTCGTCGGCGTCGAGCCACAGGAACCCCGGGATGCCGGAGGGGTCCGCGGACGCCCGCCGGTGGAACTCGGTCCGCACGAACCCCGGGCACAACGCCATGATCTTGATGCGCGGGGTGCCGACCTCGGCCGCGGCCGACTCGCTGAAGTTGACCACCCACGCCTTCGACGCGCTGTACGTGCCGCGGGTGAAGAACGCCGCCACGGACGCCACGTTGACGATCGCGCCCCGGTCGCGCTCGCGCATCCCGGGCAGCGCGGCCAGCGTCAGCCGGAGCACGGCCTCGCAGTGCACCTTGAGCATGCGCACCTCGTCGGCGGCCGGCACGTCGGGAAACCTGCCCGCGTGGCCGAAGCCGGCGTTGTTCACCAGCAGGTCGACGCCGTCGCGGAGCCTGGACTCCACCCTGGCGATGCCGTCGTCGGTGGACAGGTCGGCGGGCAGCACCTCGACGTTCACGCCGTACCTCAGCTTGAGCTGGCCGGCGACCCGGGCCAGGCGGGTCTCGTCGCGCGCCACCAGGACGAGCGAGCAGGACTCGGCGGCCAGCCGGCGGGCGAACGCCGCGCCGAGGCCCGCGGTGGCGCCGGTGATCAATGCGGTGGGCATGCCTGAACCCTAGCGCCCGTGGCAGGATGGAGGACGTGCGCCTCGTCGTGGCCATCCTCTGTGTCCTGGCGGTCGGCTGCTCGGCAGAGCCCGCGCCGTCCTTCGCCCCGCTGACGCCCGGCGCCGGCCCGACGACCGTGTCCTCGCCGCCCGTGTCCTCGCCGCCCGCGTCCTCCGTGCCCTCGGCGCCGGCCGGGCGCGGCCAGCTGCGGTTCACGAAGGTCGGTGACTTCGAGCAGCCGGTGGCCTTCGCCGTCCGCGAGGGCGACGACCGGCTCTACGTCGCCGAGCAGACCGGCCGGCTGCGCACCTCCGCCGGCCAGACCGTGGTCGACCTGTCCGGCGAGGTCAGCACCGGCAACGAGCAGGGCCTGCTCGGCGTGGCCTTCCACCCGTCGGGCCGGTGGCTCTACCTCGACTGGACCGACGCCCAGGGCGACACCCACGTCACCGAGTGGGCCTACGACGGCTCCAGGGCGACGGCGCGGCGCGACGTGCTCACCGTCGACCAGCCGTTCGCCAACCACAACGGCGGGCAGCTCGCCTTCGGCCCCGACGGCCACCTCTACATCGCGCTCGGCGACGGCGGCAGCGCCGGCGACCCGCAGGGAAACGGCCAGGACCTCGGCACGCTGCTCGGCAAGATCCTGCGCATCGACCCGCGCGGCGGCAGGCCGTACGCGGTGCCCGACGACAACCCGTTCGCCGGCCGCGCCGGCGCCAAGCCGGAGATCTGGGCGTACGGACTGCGCAACCCCTGGCGGTTCGGCTTCGACCGGGAGACCGGCGACCTGTGGATCGGCGACGTCGGCCAGAACGCCTGGGAGGAGGTCGACTTCCAGCCCGCGGCCTCCGGCGGCGGCGAGAACTACGGCTGGAACCTGCGCGAGGGCAAGGAGCCCTTCCGCGGCGGGCAGGGCCGCGACCTGGTCGACCCGGTGATCGTCTACCCGCTCGGCGAAGGCGGCAACTGCTCGGTCATCGCCGGCTACGTCTACCGCGGCGCGAAGATCCCGTGGCTGCGCGGCCGGTTCCTGTACGGCGACTTCTGTGCCGGCTGGGTCAGGGCCGCCCCCGCCGCCAAGCCGGCGGAGGCGGCCGAGGTCGGCAGGGTGGAGCAGCTGTCGTCGTTCGGCCAGGGCCACGACGGCGAGCTCTACGCGCTCAGCCTGCGGGGTCCGCTCTACCGGATCGAGCCTGCCTGACCCGCTCGATCAGGTTCTCCACCTGGTCGTTCAGTCGCGACCCCCGCGCCCACCCGGCGTAGTGCGCCAGGAAGACGACCACCTCGCGCAGCTCGGCCTCGGTCAGCTCGCCGGTCCGCAGCGCGGTGTCGAGCTGGTCCTCGGTCATCTGGTCGAGGCCCTGGCCGACCAGCAGCCCGAGCAGGAGCAGCCGCCGCTCCCTGACCGACAGGACGGTCCGCGCCCACACGTCGGCGAACTGACGCTCGGCCATCATGCCGAAGGAGTCGACGGTCTCCATGGCGGGTTCTCTCATCGCACACTCCGTATCGGGAGGGATCCTCATATCTTTCGCTACTTCCTGAGTTGAACCAATGGGGGTTGCATGAACGTTGTATGGGCGCCGAAACGCCCGGACGCTCGCGCCCCTTGTTGATCTGTAACAAGTCGAGCCAATGTATGGCCAAGATTTGGTCAAGATTTCTCACCAGGGAATGGGCTCATCGCCCCCGAAACCGGGCACAACAACTCCGTTGGTCCGTAAAGCGGAGGAGCCCTGGTGACAAAGACACGGGCTTTGATCGCGCTCATGGTCGCGGTCCTCATGCTGTCCGCGTGCGGACAGCCGGAATTCACCTACGTCCGTGACCGGGCGGGGACCACCTACTTCCGGGTCCCGGCCTCGTTCACGCAGCTCGACACCAACGCCATCGAGCAGTTTCTGACCGGCGACCACCCCAGCTCGCAGGCGGCGCGGCTGCGCGCCGAACGCGTCTGGTCGACGGCCTTCGACCAGTCCGCGGAACCGTCGGTCAACCACCTGCTGGGATCGGCGGACCCCTTCGTCTACGCCACCGTGCACCAGCTCACCGAGGAGCAGCGGGACGCGATCTCGCTCAACCAGTTGCGCGACTTCGTCCTGCCGGTGACCGAGCAGAGGCGCGAGATCTACACCCAGCAGTCGCTGGCGACCGGCCAGCGGCCCGCCTTCCAGAACTTCGAGCTCCTCGGCGACGAGGTGCTGACCCTGGACGCCGGCGCCCGGGGCGTCCGGGTCCGCTACAACTACCAGATCGGCGACGACGTCCAGACGTTCGACCACACCGCCATCCTCGACGGGACGGGCACCACTGTCTCGGTCATGCTCATCGGCTGCCAGTCCGCCTGCTTCCACGAGCGCGCCGCCGAGTTCGACCAGATCGCGAGTTCCTTCAAGCTGCTCCGGCTGCCTGGATGAGGGAGCACCAGTGACCACGACCACCCACCCAGAAGGTCTGCGCGCCCCCGGCAGCGGGCCCACCGATCCCGAATCCGTGACCAGGAAGAAGATGCCGCTCTGGGATCGGAGCAAGTTCCTCATCGCCCTGGTGGCGGCCTACTTCATCCTGACCTGGAAGGTGATGGCCGACTACGCCGGGATCATGCCGTTCCCCGAGGGGGCGCGGCTCATCGCCGCCGAATACCAGTGGATCTTCTGGCTGATCGGCGTGGAGGCGGTCCGCCAGCTGCACTTCTTCGTCAGCGAGCGCTCCTCGCCGTACCACCGGTTCTGGAGCTGGAAGGTCTTCGGCGGCTTCGAACGATGGTCGCACCGGCGGTTCGACGACTGGACGCGGTTCCGGCTGGCGCGCGCCTTCAAGATCGCGTTCTTCGTGGTGCTGACCGCGCTGGTGCTGGGCGCGGTCCTGGACGTCAGCCCGTTCCAGGCGTTGTTCCAGGTGCCGGCGCTGGTCTGGCAGGCGCTGCCGTTCTTCCTGCAGATCGTCTTCCTGTTCTTCTTCGTCATCATCCAGTTCGTCGGCCTGTTCTGGTTCCTGTCCAGGGGCGGCGTCGAGACGTACTTCCCCGACGACATCAAGACCCGCTTCCGCGACGTGTGGGGGCAGGACCACGTGGTCGAGCGGGTCAGGGAGAACATCGTCTTCCTGGAGAAGCCCGACGAGATCGAGAGACGCGGCGGGTACGTCCCCAGCGGCCTGCTGCTGTGGGGGCCGCCGGGCACCGGCAAGACCCTCATGGCCGAGGCCGTCGCCGGCGAGACCGGCAAGCCGTACGTGTTCGTGGATCCGGGCGCGTTCACGAACATGTTCATGGGCATCGGCATCCTCAAGGTCAAGTCGCTGTTCCGCAAGCTGCGCAAGCTCGCCCTCCGGTACGGCGGAGTGATCGTCTTCTTCGACGAGGCCGACTCCCTGGGCAAGCGGGGCCGGCTCGCCCAGCAGGGCCCGAACGCGCCCGGCGGTTTCTCCGGACTGTCCGGGCTCGACGGCTGCCACGGGCTCACCTACCTGTCTGAGGAGACCCGCCAGGCGCTGGCCTTCCGCCCCCGGCGCGAGGAGCCGGAGCCGGCGCGCAACCGCTTCTTCATGGGCGGCGGCATGACGAACAGCGGCGACCCCGGCACCCTCCAGGCGCTCCTCACCGAGCTGTCCGGGCTGAAGAAGCCGCGCGGTTTCTTCAACCGGCTCGTCCGGCGGCTGCTCGGCATGCGGCCCAAACCGCCGCCCAAATACCGCATCCTCGTCATGATGGCCACGAACCGGCCCGACGCGCTCGACGAGGCGCTGCTGCGGCCGGGCCGCATCGACCGCATCTACAAGGTCGGCTACCCGTCCAAGGCCGGACGGGTGCGCACATACCAGGGCTACTTCGACAAGGTCGCCCACATGCTCACCCCCGGCCAGATCGACAAGCTCGCCACGATCACCCCGTACGCCACCGGCGCCACGATCAAGGACCTCGTCAACGAGTCACTGATCACCGCCATCCGCGACGGGCGCGAGATCATCACCTGGTCGGACGTGCTGCGCGCCAAGCGGCTCAAGCAGCTCGGCCCGCCCGAGGACGTCGAGTACATCGAGCGCGAGCGGCACGCCGTGGCCGTGCACGAGGCGTGCCACGCCGTCGTGGCGTACGTGACCCGCTTCCACCTGGAGATCGACATCGCCACCATCGAGAAGGGCGCCGACTACCTCGGCATGGTCGCCTCCATCAAGCCAGAGGACCAGTTCACCCGGTGGAAGTCCGAGCACGAGGCCGACATCATGGTGTCGCTGGCGTCGCTGGCAGGGGAGCGGATGTTCTTCGGCGAGGACAACTCCTCCGGCGTGTCCGGCGACCTGTACTCGGCGACGTACCTCACCGCCATGATGGAGTCGTACTGGGGGATGGGGTCCGGGGTCACGTCGCTGCCCGCGCTCCAGGAGCTGGAGATCATGGGCGGCAAGGCCGTGCGCAAGCGCGCTCCCGGCGGCGGCGGGTTCGGCATCACCGACCGGGAGCCGAGCAAGCGCGAGCCCGACCTGACCCCCGACGTGCTGGGGGAGCGGATCGAGTTCAACCTGGTCCGGCTGCTGGAGAAGACCGAGGAGCTGCTGCAGGAGCACCGCAGGGAAGTGCTGTGCGTGGCGCACGCGCTGGAGACGCACAAGACGCTCAACGGCGACGACGTGGTGGCGATCATCCGGCGCGAGCCCGGACCGCTCATCGACGGCACGATCTACGCCTCCGACGCTCTGTACCAGGAGCTGGAGGACTACCACCGGGACGCGGCCCGCGCGCACAAGGAGCACAGCCGCATCGACCGCGACCTGCCCGCGGCGCCCCTCGCCGCCCTGCCCGCCGCCGAGCCGGCGGCCTCCCTCAACGGGCCGGGCGGCCTGCCCGTCCGGCCGGGAGCGCTGTCCCCCCGGCCGGGCCCGCCGGTCGCCACCCTCCCGCCCGCGGCGGCCCCCTCCGGCCCGCCGCCGGCAGGCGGCCCGCTGATCGTGCCGCCTCCCGCGGCGGTCACGCCGGCGAGCCCCGCGGCCGCCGCCGGCGGGGAGACGGTCGAGCGGCCCGAGTTCGTGCCGTGGGCCCCCGAGGCCGCGCCGGCGCCCCCGCCGGTGCCCGTCGTCGTGGACGCGGCCACCGCTCCGTCCCCCGCGCGGCGGGGGACGGCGGGGAAGGTGTGGCTGGTCGTCGCCAGCCTGCTCGGGCTGGTGGCGCTGTCCGTCATCGCCGCGCTGGCGGTGACCGGAGTCGGCGGGA
>DASUCK010000242.1:0-12072 GCA_036276095.1 Nonomuraea sp.
GCGGGGGTCTCGGTCCCGAGACGAAAGGGTACGGGCTAGGGCAGGGCGAGCATCTGGTCCAGCGCCTGGCGCGCCCAGCGGGCCGTCTCCGGCTCCACCGTGATCCGGTTGGGCACGCGGCCGGCGACCAGCTCCTCGAGCGACCAGACCAGGTGCGGCAGGTCGATGCGGTTCATGGTCGAGCAGTAGCAGACCGTCCGGTCCAGGAACGAGACGTTCTTGTCGGGGAACATCCGCGCCAGCCGCTTGACCAGGTTCAGCTCCGTGCCGACGGCCCAGCTCGAACCCGCGGGGGCCGCCTCCAGCGTCTTGATGATGTGCTCGGTGGAGCCCACGTGGTCGGCCTTGAGCACGACCTCGTGGCGGCACTCCGGGTGCACGAGCACGTTGACGCCGGGGATCCGGGCGCGTACGTCGTCGACCGCGTCGGCCGTGAAGCGGCCGTGGACCGAGCAGTGGCCGCGCCACAGGATCATCCTGGCCCGCTCCAGCTGCTCCCGCGTCAGCCCGCCGCCGGGCCGGTGCGGGTTCCACACCACGCAGTCGTCCAGCGACATGCCCATCTCCAGCACCGCCGTGTTGCGGCCGAGGTGCTGGTCGGGCAGGAACAGCACCTTCTCCCCCTGCTCGAACGCCCAGTCCAGGGCGCGGCGGGCGTTGGAGGAGGTGCACACGGCGCCGCCGTTGCGGCCGCAGAAGGCCTTGATGTCGGCGCTGGAGTTCATGTACGTGATCGGCACGACCCGGTCGGCGAGCCCGGCGTCCTCCAGGGCCTCCCAGCACTCCTCGACCTGGTCGAACGTGGCCATGTCGGCCATCGAGCACCCCGCCGCCATGTCCGGCAATATCACCTTCTGGGAGTCTGCGGTCAGGATGTCCGCGGACTCGGCCATGAAGTGCACGCCGCAGAAGACGATGTACTCGGCCTCCGGCCGCGCCGCCGCCTGCCGGGCCAGCTTGAACGAGTCACCCGTCACGTCGGCGAACTGGATGACCTCGTCGCGCTGGTAGTGGTGGCCGAGCACGAACAGCCGGTCGCCGAGCGCCTCCTTGGCCCTGCGGGCGCGATCCACCAGGCCGGGATCGGACGCGGGCGGCAGCTCGCCGGGGCAGTCGACCCCCCTCTCGCTGTGCGGATCGGCGCCCTGGCCGAGGACGAAGAGCGGCAGCCCAGTCTGGGTGGCCATGGCCACACCCCCTTATCGTCTAATTGACGATACTCATGATGACACACGGACGAACGTGGTTATTCCGGTGGTGGATGCCACGGGAATGTGTGGCATCGGCGAGGTGTTGGTAGCGTCATCAGTAGGACGTCGGAAACAGACAGCCGGTTAGGGAGTCAGCAGATGACGGTTGAGAGCAGCGAGACCACGGCGCAGGGCCTGATCCTGACCGACGCGGCCGCGGCCAAGGTCAAGAGCCTGCTCGAGCAGCAGGGCGAAGAGGGTCTGCAGCTGCGGGTGGCCGTGCAGCCGGGCGGTTGCTCCGGCCTGCGCTACCAGCTCTTCTTCGACGACCGTTCGATGGACGGCGACGTCGTGTCCGACTTCGGCGGCGTGAGCGTGGTCACCGACCGGATGAGCGCTCCTTACCTGATGGGCGCCACCATCGACTTCGTCGACACCATCGAGAAGCAGGGCTTCACGATCGACAACCCCAACGCCACCGGTTCCTGCGCCTGCGGCGACTCGTTCAACTAGTCACCGGCAACTCGTCACTGGCGCGTTCGCGGAGCTGAGGCGGTCGCCCGGCCGGAGGCGTTCGGCTTGCCATGGCGTTCAGCCAGGCGTGGCCTGGCCGGAAGGTCCCGCACACCTTGGTGCGTGCGGGACCTTCGCGTATTCTCGTGGGGCCCATTGGCCTGCTGACAACGAGGAAGAAGAATCCCGTGCGCATCGCCGTCACCGGCTCCATCGCGACAGACCACCTGATGACCTTCCCGGGAAGCTTCGGCGAGCAACTCATCGCCGAGCAGCTCGACCGGGTGTCACTCTCGTTCCTGGTCGACGACCTTCAGATCCGTCGCGGCGGATGCGCCGCGAACATCGCGTTCGGCATGGGATGTCTGGGTCTCGCACCCGTCCTCGAGGGAGCCGTCGGCAACGACTTCGCCGACTACCGATCCTGGCTCGAGCGCCACGGCGTCGACTGCGACTCCGTCCACATCTCCGAGACGCAGCACACCGCGCGCTTCCTGTGCACCACCGACCAGCACCACAACCAGATCGCCTCGTTCTACACCGGCGCCATGGCCGAGGCCAGGCTGATCGAGCTGCGGCCGGTCGCCGACCGGATCGGCGGCCTCGACCTGGTGCTCATCAGCCCCAACGACCCCGACGCGATGCTGCGCCACACCGACGAGTGCCGCCAGCGCGGCATCCCGTTCGCGGCCGACATCTCCCAGCAGCTGGCCCGCATGGCCGACGAGCAGATCCGCGCGCTCGTCGACGGCGCCGCCTACCTGTTCTCCAACGACTACGAGAAGGG
This sequence comes from Nonomuraea sp., assembly GCA_036276095.1. GTDB lineage: Bacteria > Actinomycetota > Actinomycetes > Streptosporangiales > Streptosporangiaceae > Nonomuraea. Next base: position 2,491 of record DASUCK010000242.1, read on the forward strand.
CCTCATCGAGCAGAAGACCGGCTGGTCCGACGAGGAGATCCTGCGGCGCGTCGGCGTCCGCGTCACCACGCTCGGCCCCAAGGGCGCCGTCATCGACCGCGCCGGCGAGCCGTCCGTCCACGTCGCCCCGGCTCCCGAGCGGGGCAAGGCCGACCCCACCGGCGTCGGCGACGCCTTCCGCGCGGGCTTCCTGTCCGGGCTGGCCTGGGGCATGTCGCTGGAACGCTGCGGCCAGATCGGCAACCTCACCGCCACCCACGTGCTCGAACGCGTCGGCGGCCAGGAGTACGAACTCGGCCGGCAGGCCTTCCTCGACCGCTTCTCGGCCGCGTACGGCGCCGAGGCGGCCGCCGAGATCGCCGAGCACGTCCGCTGCCACCACCCCTGACAGCCGGCCACGACCCCGCAGGAACGCGTCGCCCCGGCCAGGAGGCCGGGGCTTTCCCCGCTGCCGCCCCGGCGGCTCAGTAGTTGCGCCGGACGTGGATCGCCCAGCCGCCCTCGGGCAGCTCGTACGACCCCACGTGCCGATGCGACTTGAGCCTGCACCACGCCGGCACGTCCGTGTACGCCGCCGGGTCGTCGGCCAGGACGGCCACCACGGAGTTCAGCGGGACGTAGTTGATCTGCTCGGCGAGCATGATGATCGGGATCGGGCACTTCTTCCCGAGCGCGTCGATCGTCAGAGCGGGCTGGGTGACCTCGGTCATGCGACTCCTGCGTCGTGGCGGATGCGGCGCACCAGCTCGGGCAGCACGGCGAGGAACCTGTCGACCTCCGCCGCGGGCGTGCCCCTGGGCAGCGAGACCCGGACATTGCCATGCGTCAGCACGCCCATCGCCTCAAGAACGTGCGATGGACGAAGCGTACTAGCGGTGCACGAACTTCCGGATGAAACGGCGAATCCCGCCTTGTCCAGCTCGGTGAGCAAGGCCTCACCATCAACATACAGGCACGAAAAGGTCACAATGTGCGGTGCCCGGTCCACCGGGTCGCCGATCACCTCAACGTCCGGGACGATCTGCGGCACCGTCTCCCTGATCCTGGCGACCAGTTCGGAGACGCGGGCCTGCTCCTGGGCCGCCTCGGCGGCCATCGCGCGCAGCGCGACCGCCGCGGCCACGGCGGCGGGCACGTTCTCGAAGCCCGGCACCCGCCGCCGCTCCCGCTCGTCCTCCGGCAGGAACGAGCGGAACCGCGTGCCCTTGCGCACCGCCAGCACCCCCACCCCGGCCGGGCCGCCCCACTTGTGGGCGCTGGCCGCCAGCACCGACCAGCCCGGCGGGATCGGCATCCGGCCGGCCGTCTGCGCCGCGTCGACCAGCAGCGGCACCCCGTGGGCCCGGCAGGCCGCGGCCGCCTCCTCCACCGGCTGCAGGGTGCCCACCTCGTGGTTGGCCGTCTGCAGACAGGCCAGCGCCGTGCCGGGACGGGCCACCGCCGCGGCGAACCGGTCGAGGTCGACCCGGCCGGTCAGGCTCACGCCCACCGTCTCCACCGTGCCGCCGTCGCGTTCGTGCACCTGGCCGGCGTGGAGCACGCTGGAGTGCTCGACCGCGCCGGTCACCAGGTGGCGACCGACCCTGCGCCTTCCGTGTAGGGTGCCGAGGACGCCGAGATGCACGGCCTGCGTGCCGGAAGAGGTGAACGACACCTCGTCCGGGCGCGCGCCGAGCACTTCGGCGACCTCCGTGCGGGCCTGCTCCAGCAGCAGGTGTGCGCGGCGGGCCTGGCCGTAGAGTCTCGCGGGGTCGGCCCAGCCGACGTCGATCGCCGCCAGCAGCGCCTCGCGCGCCTGCGGGTGGAGCGGCTCGCTCGAAGCCGTGTCGAAATACGCCACGAGACTCATCGTCCCACCCGCGGCACCATCGAGGGGTCGCGCGGTAGGGCGTGGCACCTGCACGCTAATGTGTCTGCAATCAGCTGTGCATCTGGAAATACGAGCGCCCAGGGGAAAGACTCTTGGGCTTCATCTGTGGGGTAGGCGATCCGTGAGTCCGACTCGCCGTACGACGCGGCGTTCGTTGGCCCGGCGCAGGGTGCCGCGCGCCGCCGCGTTGGCGTTGCTGCTGGCCACTGCTACGGCGTGTGCTAATGACGTCCCCGAGGCCGACTGGTCTCGCGGCCTTCTTCCCGACCACATCACCCGGGAGGGCGGCGTGGTCCAGAGTCTGTGGAACGGGGCCTGGATCGCCGCACTCGCCACGGGCGCCGTCGTCATCGTCCTGATCGTGTGGGCGAGCATCTTCCACCGCAAGCGCAAGGCGAAGGCCGACCTCCCGCCGCAGGTGCGCTACAACCTGCCGATCGAGATGCTCTACACCTTGATCCCGCTGGTCATGGTGTCGGTGTTCTTCTTCTTCACCGCCCGCGACAGCGAGACCCTCACCCGGGTCGACGGCGACGCGCCGGTCAAGGTGAAGGTGGAGGCGTTCCAGTGGAGCTGGCGCTTCACGACGACCACCAACGGCCAGACCCTGCGGCCGGTCGCCGGGACACCCGTGCACGACTACCGGCAGGGGCCCCAGCTCGTGCTGCCGGTGAACACGAAGGTCGAGTTCGATCTGTCCGCGGACGACGTCATCCACTCGTTCTGGGTGCCGGAGTTCCTGTTTAAGCGTGACGTGATCCCCGGCATCCCCGAGGACAACCCGGGCCGAAGGTTCCAGATCACCACGCTCGACAAGCCCGGCGTCTACGCCGGCCGCTGCGCCGAGCTGTGCGGCGTCGACCACAGCCGCATGCTGTTCTCGGTCAAGCTCGTCCCGCAGGCCGAGTACAACCAGTACGTCGCTTCGAACCAGGCTGGGAGTGCCCAGTGACCGCCATTCACGAACCACTTCGCGCTCCGGTGCGGCCCACCACCAAGGGCCAGGTGATCGCCAAGTGGCTGTCCTCCACCGATCACAAAGTCATCGGGCATCTTTACCTGATCACGTCGTTCGTCTTCTTCCTGATCGGCGGCGTGATGGCGCTGATCATGCGGGCGGAGCTGGCGCAGCCGGGGCTGCAGTTCACCACGAACGAGCAGTTCAACCAGCTGTTCACCATGCACGGCACGATCATGCTGCTGATGTTCGCGACGCCGCTGTTCGCCGGCTTCGCCAACGAGCTGATGCCGCTCCAGATCGGCGCCCCCGACGTGGCGTTCCCGCGCCTCAACATGGTGAGCTACTGGCTCTACCTCTTCGGCAGCATCATCGCCGTCTCCGGCTTCCTCACCCCGGGCGGGGCGGCGTCGTTCGGCTGGTTCGCCTACACGCCGCTGTCCAACGCGATCAACTCGCCGGGCATCGGCGCCGACCTGTGGATCATGGGCCTGGCGCTGTCCGGCCTGGGCACGATCCTCGGCTCGGTCAACTTCATCACCACGATCATCTGCATGCGCGCCCCCGGCATGACCATGTTCCGCATGCCGATCTTCACCTGGAACGTCCTGCTGACCAGCATGCTCGTGCTGATGGCCTTCCCCGTGCTGGCGGCCGCGCTGCTGGCCCTGGAGGCCGACCGCAAGCTCGGCACCCAGGTCTTCGCCTCCGACAACGGCGGGGCGATGCTGTGGCAGCACCTGTTCTGGTTCTTCGGCCACCCCGAGGTGTACATCATCGCGCTGCCGTTCTTCGGCATCGTGACCGAGGTCCTGCCGGTCTTCAGCCGCAAGCCGATCTTCGGTTACATCAGCCTCGTGGCCGCGACGATCTCGATCGCCGGTCTGTCGATCACGGTCTGGGCGCACCACATGTTCCCCACGGGGCAGGTGCTGCTGCCGTTCTTCTCGTTCATGACGTTCCTCATCGCGGTGCCGACGGGCGTGAAGTTCTTCAACTGGATCGGCACGATGTGGCGCGGGCATCTGAGCTTCGAGTCGCCGATGCTGTTCTCGGTCGGCTTCCTCGTCACGTTCCTGCTCGGCGGCCTGACCGGCGTCATCCTGGCCTCGCCGCCGCTCGACTTCCACATCAGCGACACCTACTTCGTCGTCGCCCACTTCCACTACGTGGTCTTCGGCACCGTCGTGTTCGCCATGTTCGCGGGCTTCTACTTCTGGTGGCCCAAGTTCACCGGCAGGATGCTCGACGACAAGCTCGGCAAGCTGCACTTCTGGCTGCTGTTCGTCGGCTTCCACACCACGTTCCTGGTGCAGCACTGGCTCGGCATGGCCGGCTTCCCCCGCCGGTACGCCGACTACAGCGCCGCCGACGGCTTCACCGACCTCAACCTGCTGTCGTCGGTGGGCGCGTTCGTGCTGGGCCTGTCGACGCTGCCGTTCTTCTACAACGTCTGGAAGACCTGGCGAAGCGCGCCCAAGGTCACGGTCGACGACCCGTGGGGTTACGGCGGCTCCCTGGAGTGGGCGACGTCGTGCCCGCCGCCGCGGCACAACTTCACCAGCATGCCGCCCATCCGGTCCGAACGCCCCGCGTTCGACCTCCACTATCCGCATGTGTCGGCCAAGGCGCCCAAGGAGGTCGAGGTCTGATGAAGGTTCAAGGATGGCTGTTCCTCGCCTGCGGCCTGTTCTTCGCCGGCGTCGACGTCGCCTACTGGTTCTGGACCAAGGCCGAGACGGGTGAGGGCGAGCCGGTCGGCACCACCGCCATGGCGATCTCGGTCGGGTTCGCGTTCATGGTGGGCTACTACCTGATGTTCACGGCGCGGCGCATCGGGGCCCAGCCGGAGGACAACAAGCAGGCCGACATCGCCGACGGCGCGGGCGAGCTCGGGTTCTTCAGCCCGAGCAGCTGGTGGCCGCTGTTCGTGTGCCTGGCGGCGGCCTTCGCCTTCGCCGGGTTCGTGATCGGCTTCTGGATGTTCCTCATCGGGGTGTTCCTGGTCATCATGGCCATGATCGGCTTCGTGTTCCAGTACTACCGGGGTCACTTCTCGCACTGACCCTCGCCATTTGAGCGGGCGTCCCTCCTTTGGGGGAGGACGCCCGCTTTTTGGCGTTCTTTGCCAGTCTCCGGATGTGGGCAATCGATCACTCAGGGTACTAATGAGGAAGTCTGCTCCGTGGACTGCCGCTATGCGCTCTACCAGGCGTAAACGGGGGCGGCAGCCAGGAAACGGTTCGATTGTGGACGGGGGGTTACTCGTGGGGCGCGTAGCGTATGGAACGGCCGGCCTGCTGGTCTCGGCGCTGCTGGCGGCGTGCTCGGCGGGCGGCACGGCCGGGGACGACCCTGAGGGCGTCGCCATGGCCGGGAAAGGCGCGCGGGAGGCTTCCGTGTCGTTCTCCCCGCAGGACAAGGCCGCTGAGGTGGCCACCGACCAGCCCGTGGTCGTGGCCGCCCATGGGGGCAAGCTCAAAAGCGTACGCGTGGACGGGGGCCGCTCGGGCCCCCTGCCGGGCGTGCTGAGCGCCGACGGCACCAGGTGGCGCAGCAACGCCACCTCCAGGCCCGGCACCTCCTACACCGTCACCGCCGTCTCCGTGGACTCCACAGGACGGGAGAGCACGTCGAGCAGCAGGTTCTCGACGGTGAAGGGCAAGCAGACCTTCGACATCGAGTCGATCACGCCGAACAAGGAGGTCACCGGCCTGACGGTGGGCATCGGCATGCCCGTCATGATCGCCTTCGACAAGCCGGTCACCGACCGGGTCTCGGTCGAGCGCAACCTCATCGTGCGCAGCTCCAAGCCGGTGGAGGGGGCCTGGCACTGGTTCGACAACCAGCACGTCGACTTCCGGCCGGAGAAGTACTGGCCGGCGCGTACGAAGGTGCGGGTGGAGGCCCGCCTGGCGGGGGTGCGCGGCGCCCCCGGCATGTTCGGCAAGCGCGACGTCACGCTCGACTTCAAGATCGGCCGCGCGCAGATCACCAAGGGCAGCACCGACACCCACGTGCTCCACGTGCGTCGGGACGGCAAGAAGATCCGCACGATGCCGATGAGCGCCGGCCAGGGCGGGCAGTGGAAGTACTACACGACCTCGGGCATCCATCTGGCGATGTCCCGCGAGCCCGTCACGGTGATGACCTCGCCCGGCATCGGGCCCGGTCAGGCCGGCTACTACCAGCTGACCGTCTACAACACCGTCCGGATCTCCAACAGCGGCGAGTACGTGCACAGCGCGCCGTGGTCGGTCGGCTCCCAGGGCAACTCCAACGTCAGCCACGGCTGCGTGAACATCAGCCCGGCCAACGCCGCCTGGTTCATCAAGAACACGCTGATCGGCGATCCGATCATCATCACCGGGTCGCCGCGGAAGCTGGAGCCCACGAACGGCTGGGGTCACTGGCAGGAGAACTGGAAGCAGTGGCTGAAGTGGAGCTCGCTGAAGGCCGGCCCCACCATCACCCTCTGACGGCCCGCCGCCCCGCCTGCGGCTCGTCCGTGGAAGGCGGCCTCACCCGCGGAAAGACGCGCGCCCCGGAAACCCGGGGCGCGCTCCCGTGCGGCGGTGAGGGCCGGCAGCCAGGGCCGGCGGGAAGGGCCGGCGGGAAGGGTCAGGACCGGCTGGAGGAGGCGCTGACCTCGATCCAGCGGTCGAGGAGGGCCGCCGCGGCGCCGGAGTCGACGGCCTCGGCCGCACGGGCGTAGCCTCTCCGCATGGCGGCGTCGAGGTCGTCGCCGGGCCCGTCGTACGCCACCAGGCCGGCGGCCGCGTTCATGAGCACCGCGTCGCGCACCGGCCCGGTCCTGCCGCGCACCAGGTCGTGGACGGCCTGGGCGTTGAAGGCGACGTCGCCGCCCCGCAGCGCGCCCACGTCCGCCCGCGGGATGCCGAGCACCGACGGGTCGAAGGTGGTCTGCGTGGCGGTGCCCTCCTTGACCACCCAGACGGTGGAGGTGCCGGCGATGGTGAGCTCGTCGAGGCCGTCGTCGCCGCGGAACACCAGGGCGGACACGCCGCGCTCGGCGAAGACGCCGGCGAGCACGGGCAGCATCGTGGCGTCGAAGACGCCGATGGCCTGGGCGGTGGGCCGGGCCGGGTTGGTGAGCGGGCCCAGGAAGTTGAAGACCGTGGGCACGCCGATCTCCTTGCGCGTCGGCCCGGCGAACCGCAGCGCGGGGTGGTAGACCGGCGCGAAGCAGAACGCGATGCCCGCCTCCTCGGCCACCCGCGCCGTCTGCTCGGGCGTGAGGTCGAGCCGGATGCCGAGGTGTTCCAGCACGTCGGCGGCCCCGCACGAGGAGGACGCGGCGCGGTTGCCGTGTTTGACGACCCGGCAGCCCGCCGCGGCCACGACGATGGCGGCCATCGTCGAGACGTTGACCGTGTGGGCGCGGTCGCCGCCGGTGCCGACGATGTCGACCACGGGGCCCTCGACGCTGAGCGGCGTGGCCAGGTCGAGCATCGTGCGGGCCAGGCCCACGACCTCGGAGACCGTCTCGCCCTTGGCGCGCAGCGCCACCACGAAGCCCGCGATCTGGGACGGCGTGGCGGAGCCCGACATGATCTCCCGCATCGCCCAGGCTGTCTCGTCCGATGTCAGGTGCTCTCCTGCCAGGAGCGCGGAAAGCAGGGCAGGCCAGGTCGTGCGGGAGTCCATGGGCACCTACTTAGCGTTGAGTCGGGTGGAGGAGCGGCGGCGCATGAGGTCGGCCACGGTCTCGGCCACCACCATCGGCTCCAGGGGCTGGGCCACCACGGCGTCGGCCTTCGACCACTCGGCCAGCCACCGGTCGTCGCGCCTGGCGATGATCAGACAGATCGGGGGGCAGTCGTAGACCTCGTCCTTGGCCTGGCGGGAGACGCCCATGCCGCCCGCCGGCTGTGTCTCGCCGTCGAGGACGGCCACGTCGATCTCGCCGGACCCCAGCCACTGGTGCACCTTGGGCTCGGTGGCGCACTCCACGATCTCGACGAGGGGCACGTCGGCGCCGGGGCGCCGGCCGATGGCCTGGATCACCTCGGCCCGCGTGGCCGCGTCGTCGCTGTAGACGAGCACCCTCATCGTGTCGTCGGTGCTCCCGGATGACGTCACTGTCGCGCTCACTATCGGTCGTAGCGGTATGGTCACCCTGGATCGTACCGGTGTGCGGTCGTGCATACCCAGGTTGCACCCCACCGTGTGGCGTGTGGGGGTCTTTTATGGCAATTATCCCAGGTTGGTACGCACTTCGGACCTGCTAACGGGGGGTCGTGCGCCGGACCGACCACCGGAGCCGCAATAATGCTGCCCGTGGCGACAGCATCCGCAATAACTTCGACGACGACAGCGCAGTCGTACCGGCGACCCAACCTGGTCAGTGTCGGGACGATCGTCTGGCTGTCCTCTGAGCTCATGTTCTTCGCGGCGCTGTTCGCGATGTACTTCACCATCCGGTCGGTGAGCGTGGGCAAGGGCATCGAGTGGGGCCCTGCCTTCCTTCCCGCAGGCGCGGAAGTCGCCGAGGGCGTCGCTCACCTGAACATCCCGTTCGCGACGGTCAACACGATCATCCTGGTGCTGTCGAGTGTGACGTGCCAGCTGGGCGTGTGGGCCGCGGAGAAGGGGCAGGTCGGCAAGCTCCGCTTCTGGTACGTCGTCAGCTTCCTCATGGGCGCGGTCTTCATCGCGGGCCAGCTGTACGAGTACGGCGAGCTGGCGTCAGAGGGCGCGACCCTGTCCGCTAACGCCTACACCTCGGTGTTCTACCTGACGACGGGCTTCCACGGCCTGCACGTGACCGGTGGCCTGATCGCGTTCCTGTTCATGCTGGGACGCACGTACGCCGCGAAGCGCTTCACGCATGAGCAGGCCACCAGCGCGATCGTCGTGTCCTACTACTGGCACTTCGTTGACGTCGTCTGGATCGGTCTTTTCGCGACCATCTACATCATTCGTTAAGGAACGGGATCTCTGTGACTAGGATCACCGCTTGGCGGCGGCATCCCCTCGCGAGATACGCCGTCCTGATTTTGGCGTTGTCGCTGGTCGGGATGGTATACGCCGCATTTGTCCAGGCGGGTAAGCCTGCCGACGCGGCGCTGGCGGCAGGCAAGGTCGACGACGTGGCCGAGGGCAGGAGCCTGTTCGTCAAGCACTGCTCCAGCTGCCACGGCATGAACGCGGAGGGCACCACCACCGCCCCCACGCTCGTCGGCGTCGGCGCCGGGGCCGTCGACTTCCAGATGAGCACCGGCCGCATGCCCGCGGCCAACCCCGGCGCCCAGGCCCCCCGCAAGCCCCCGGCCGAGTGGGTGACCCCCGACAAGGTCCGCCAGATCTCCGCCTACGTGCAGTCGCTCGGCGGCGGCCCGCAGGTCCCGGCGGCCGAGTACGTCGACCCCAAGCTCGGCGACGCCGGCCGCGGCGGCGAGCTGTTCCGCGCCAACTGCATCCAGTGCCACAACTGGGTCGGCGCCGGCGGCGCCCTGACGCAGGGCAAGTACGCCCCCAACCTCAACGAGGCGTCCCCGACGCAGATCTACGAGGCGATGGTGACCGGTCCCCAGGCGATGCCGGTCTTCAACGACACGACGATCACGCCCGAAGAGAAGCGCGACATGATCGCCTACATCACCCAGGTTCGCTCCCAGAAGGACCCGGGCGGTTTCGGCCTCGGGCGCATTGGCCCCGTGACCGAAGGTCTCGTAGCGTGGATCGTGGGCATCACCGCCCTCGTACTCGCCGCCATCTGGATCACCGCGAA
>DASUCK010000243.1:0-5578 GCA_036276095.1 Nonomuraea sp.
CACTCGTCCTGACCCGGCACCACTCCACCACGAACGTTCTGCGCTGGTCAGACTGGCGCCGCCGACACCAAGCCAGAGCCCGACACTGCCACTACCAGCGCAGATCCGAACCATGATCGCGAAGTGTCACTGGAGTACTAGGCCGGGCAGACTGGGTGGCATGCTCGCCGCTCTGACCGGCCTGGGGCTGTCCACGGCCGCCGGCCTGAACGCCTACATCCCGCTCCTGGTCGTGGGCGTGTTGTCCAACGTCACCGACGCCGTGCGCCTCCCCGACGGCTACGACTGGCTGTCCGACTGGGGCGTGCTCGCGGTGATCGCCGTGCTGCTGGCCGCCGAGATGGTCCTCGACAAGGTCCCGGCCGTCGACAGCGTCAACGACGCCATCCAGACAGTGGTCCGCCCGGCCGCCGGCGGCGTCGTCTTCTCCGCCACGAACGCCGCCGCCGAGCTGGAGAGGTCCACGTGGATGACCGAGCGGCCGTGGGCCGGCTGGCTCCTCGGCATCGTCGTGGCACTGGCCGTGCACGCGATGAAGGCCGCCGCCAGGCCGGTGGTCAACGCCGGCACGGCGGGCGTGGGCGCCCCCGTCGTGAGCACGGTGGAGGACGCCGGGTCGCTGGGCATGAGCCTGATCGCGGTGTTCACGCCGGTCCTGGTGATCGTCGCGTTGCTGCTGCTCGCCGTGCTCGCGTGGTGGCTCATCAGGCGCGTACGCCGGTTCCGCGCCCGCAGGAGAGCCGCCCGCGGTCATCCGCCAGGCTGACCCACCCTCGACGGGCCCGGCGGCCTCCGTGTCGCCGGGACCGCGCGAACGTGCACGCCCCGGCGGCGCGTACGACGTCAGGCGCCTTGCGCGGTGAGGCGGGGCAGGAGCGCCGACTCGCCGGCCGCCGTCGATGGCCGGCTCGGCGCCGGTGACGATCACTACCTTGCCGTCCAGCACTGAGCCAGCCCTTTTCCCGCGCCCGTGACCCGCGAACACGTGCCACTGAAACACGGCCGCCCATCGGCATCAAGTGCTTGCTTGGCGCAGCGCAGCACCGGCCCCGCCGGGGCCGACTATCCTGGAGCCATCAACTCCAACGGGAGGTGGCGGAGATCGGCGAGTTCCTTGTCATCGTGCTGGCGATCCTGGCGTTCCTGCTGCTGCTCGGGGGCGTCGGCATCTACCTGCTCGTCAAGCTCGGCAAGAAGGCCGCCGGCAAGGCCAAGGAGGCGGCGACGCGGCTCACCACCCACGTCAACGCCATGGGCACCGGTGACGCCGCCGAGGTCGAGCGCTTCCGCCTCGACCTGCGCCGCGAGGTCGCGCTCACCCGCCAGGCCGTCGAGCAGGCCCAGCGCCAGGGCTGGGGTCTCGGCGACCTCCCGAGACTGCTCGCCGACCTGGAGGCCCAGGCCGAGGTCCACGACGGCCAGCTCGGCATGTACGCCCAGCAGCGCCGCGTGTCCCCGTACGTCGACCACGCCACCCTCGACCGGCTCCGCCAGCACCAGGCGACGCTGACGGCCATGTGCGCCCGCATCCGCGCCGACCTCCTCAGCGACCAGGTCCACCACACCGGCGCCGGCCTCGCCGACCTCACCTCCCGCACCGACCTGGAGATCGAGGCCCGCCGCCGCGCCCCCGACCCGCTGGAGGAGATCGACGAGCTCTACCGCCGCTCCATGGACGGCCACCCCGCGGAAGACCGCAAAGACCTCCCCTGACGACCGGCGGGCCTCCACCTACTGTCACTCCCCGGCCGGCTGCCGCTTCCTGGCCCGACCTTCACCGGTCCTCGGTCGGCTGTCGCCAAGCCCCATAGACCAGCTCGGCGAGCTCGCCCTCGGTGGCACCGCGGTTGGCCAGGGCCTTGATCGCCTGGGCCTGGGCTCTCGTGGGGAGCAGGCCGTCCAGGAGGACGGGCAGCGACAGGCGACGCAGCAACAGCTCCGCCCCCGAGATCCCGTACGGCCTGCGCACCACGGACACGTTCACCCGCAGCGCGTGCTCGTTCCCCGGCGGGACGCCGGGACGGTCGATCTCGACGGCGACGTAGCGGAAGCCGTTGGCCAGGTTGCAGGCGGCGCATGTGGCCGGGCCCCTGCTGAGCTTCCCACCGCAGTCGGGGCAGGCCAGGCGGTCGTAGGCGGCGTCGACGACGCGCCACGGGTGCTTGTCGGGCTCATCGACGACCATTTCGGCGATCAGACGCTCGTCCTGCTGCGCCCGCGTGCCGGGCTCGCCGTGCGGGGGCGTACCGGGCGCACCGGGCAGAGGCGTAGCGGGCTCGCCAGGCGAGGGCGTGCTGAACTCGCGCGCCAGGAACGTCCGCCAGCCCTCCTCGACGATCTCGTCCAACAGCGCGGCGCAGCTGGCGCAGCCGGGGGCGCCGGCGGGCTCCCAGTGGCCGCAGGTTCCGCATCGTCGCATGTCAGCAACGTACAAGTCCGCCCATCCCGACCGCACCGCATTTTGACGCCGACAGCAGGCGGATAGCGGACAGCAGGCGGGGAGCGGCAGGCGCCCTCCGCCTGGGCGGGTGCTCCTGGCTGCTTGTTCCGGTCCTTCGGGGTGGCGGCGTGGTGGTCAGCTGGTGCGGCCGCTTCTCGTGGCGGTACCGGTCATCGCGTCGATGGTCACGCTGTGTTTCGTGCCGTCGGGAGTCACCACGTCGGCCTCCCAGACGGCTTTGCCGCGTTCGCGGTCGAGGTTGAGCTCGGAGATCCAGCCTTCCGGGACCGTGGCGGCGATGCGGTCGGCGGCCTGGGCGTAGCCGAGTCTGGACGCCCGGACGAGTTCCTGGAGTTCGGCGCGGTCCTCGGCGTCGCCGCTCTCCCTGGCGGGGCCGCGAACGACCGCGCCGGACTCCACGTCCATCTGGTGCTCGACGCCGTCGCGGTCGACGACGTGGACCTCCCACAGGCGGCCGCTCAGCTCGCTCTCGATCGAGATGAGCGTGGAGCCGGGCACGGCGGCGAGGGCGGCCTTGGCGGCCCGCCGCAGGTCGGCCGAGCCGACCCGGCCTCCGGTCGGCGCCGGGCTCCCGCCCGTCGGGGTGCTCGCCGGGCTGCTCCCCGGCGTCGTCATCGCCGGCGAGGCCGGGACGGCTTGGGCCGGGGCCGCCTGGCCGGGCGCCGGGGTAAGGGCCGCCGGGGCCGAGGCCGCGGCGGACGGGCCGGCCTGAGCCGGCGCCGCCTGAGCCGGGGCGGCCTGAGCCGGGGCGGCCGGGGCTTGGGCGGCCTGGTGGGCGGCCTGGTGGGCGACCCGGTCCGGCACGGCGCCGCATCCGGCGGCGAGCATCGCGGATCCGACCAGGGCCCCCGTGAGCGTCTTGTTCATGCCCGTGCCGCTGCCCACCGAGGACGGGTCCATTCCCGCAGGTCAGGCTAGGACACGCCGGCCTCGCGCATGTCGCGGAGCTCGCGCTTGAGCTCCTTGATCTCGTCACGCAGCCGCGCGGCCACCTCGAACTGCAGATCGGCCGCCGACTGGTGCATCTGCTCGGTCAGCGACTCGATGAGCGACTCGATCTGGGCCCGCGGCATCTCGCCCGCGATCGCCTTGGCGTGCTGGCCGGCCTGCCGGGAGGCGAGCCCGGGCACGGGCGCCTTGCCGCGCGACTGCTGCCGGCCGGCGCCGCCGAGCAGCCGGTCGGTGTCGGCGTCTTCGCGCTGCAGGGTGTCGAGGATGTCGGCGATGCGCTTGCGCAGCGGCTGGGGGTCGATGCCGTTGGCCTCGTTGAAGGCGATCTGCTTGGCCCGGCGCCGGTTGGTCTCGTCGATCGCCCGCTCCATCGATGGGGTGATCTTGTCGGCGTACATGTGGACCTGGCCCGACACGTTTCGGGCGGCCCGGCCGATGGTCTGGATCAGGGACGTCTCCGAACGCAGGAAACCCTCCTTGTCGGCGTCGAGGATGGCGACCAGCGACACCTCGGGCAGGTCGAGGCCCTCACGCAGCAGGTTGATGCCGACCAGGACGTCGAACTCGCCGGTGCGCAGCTCGCGCAGCAGCTCGATGCGGCGCAGCGTGTCGACCTCGCTGTGGAGGTAGCGGACCCGGATGCCGAGCTCCAGGAGGTAGTCGGTGAGGTCTTCGGCCATCTTCTTGGTCAGCGTGGTGACCAGGACGCGCTCGTCGCGCTCGGCACGGTCGCGGATCTCGTGGACCAGGTCGTCGATCTGCCCCTTGGTGGGCTTGACGACGATCTCGGGGTCGACCAGGCCGGTCGGGCGGATGACCTGCTCGACGACCTCGCCCCTGGCCCGCCCCAGCTCATAGGGCCCCGGTGTGGCCGACAGGTAGACCGTCTGCCCGATGCGCTCCAGGAACTCCTCCCACTTCAGCGGCCGGTTGTCGAGCGCCGACGGCAGCCGGAACCCGTGCTCGACCAGCGTGCGCTTGCGGGAGGCGTCGCCTTCGTACATGGCGCCGATCTGCGGGACGGTCTGGTGGGACTCGTCGAGGACCAGCAGGAAGTCTTCGGGGAAGTAGTCGAGCAGCGTGTTGGGGGCGCTGCCGGCCTCGCGGCCGTCGAGGTGGCGCGAGTAGTTTTCGATGCCGGAGCAGGTGCCGATCTGCCGCATCATCTCGATGTCGTGACCGGTGCGCATGCGCAGCCGCTGCGCCTCCAGCAGCTTGCCCTGGCGCTCCAGCTCCGCCAGCCGCTCGGCCAGCTCCGCCTCGATGCCCGCGAGGGCCGCCGCCATGCGCTCCTCGCCGGCGACGTAGTGGGAGGCGGGGAAGATGTAGAGCTCGTGGTCTTCGGTGATGACCTCGCCGGTCAGCGGGTGCATGGTCGAGAGCTTCTCGACCTCGTCGCCGAACATCTCGATGCGCACGGCGAGCTCTTCGTACTTCGGGATGATCTCGATGGTGTCGCCGCGCACCCGGAACGTGCCACGGGTGAAGGCGTGGTCGTTGCGGGTGTACTGCATGTCGACCAGGCGACGCAGCAGCTGGTCGCGGTCGACCTCCATGCCGACGCGCAACCTGGCCATGCGGTCGACGTATTCCTGCGGGGTGCCCAGGCCGTAGATGCACGACACCGAGGCGACCACGATCGTGTCGCGGCGGGTGAGCAGCGAGTTCGTGGCCGAGTGGCGCAGCCGCTCCACCTCGTCGTTGATCGAGGAGTCCTTCTCGATGTAGGTGTCGCTCTGCGGGACGTACGCCTCCGGCTGGTAGTAGTCGTAGTAGGAGACGAAGTATTCGACCGCGTTGTTGGGCAGCATCTCCCGCAGCTCGTTGGCGAACTGGGCGGCGAGCGTCTTGTTGGGCTGCATGACCAGCGCGGGCCGCTGCAGCCGCTCGATCAGCCAGGCGATCGTGGCGGTCTTGCCGGTGCCGGTGGCGCCCAGCAGGACGCTGTCCTTCTCCCCGGCCTGGACGCGGCGCTCCAGCTCGGCGATGGCCGTCGGCTGGTCGCCGGAGGGAGTCATCTCGGTGACGACCTCGAACGGCGCCACCTTCCGCTGCAAATCTGTGACCGGTCGCATGTTGCCACTGTAGGCGGAGCGTCCGACAGAAACGCCCACCCGCCCACCCGCCCCACCTCGGGGATCTTCGCCGGTCAAACCGTCTTCTCCC
>DASUCK010000244.1:0-15845 GCA_036276095.1 Nonomuraea sp.
TGTCTGGTCGGTATCGGCGCCGCCGGCAGGTCACCACCATCCCCGACCCGCACGCGAGTCTGCGGCCGGACCTGATCGGGCGCGACTTCACGCCGGACCCTGCGGGGCTCGATAGGCGCTGGTGCGGCGACATCACGTACGTGCCGACCGAGGAGGGCTGGCTGTATCTGGCCACCGTGATCGACATCGCCTCGCGGCGGGTGGTCGGCTCGCACGCGAGGTGGTATCCCACGAGCATCGACGGAGCGGGGATGCGAAAGGTTGTGGACCTGACCTGGTCGGACGCCCGCTGAGTGCAGAGGTCAGCCGGGCAGAGCCCCCAGACCGGCGAGCAGTTCGTCGCGCTCCAGCTGTGACAGGTGCTGGTAAATGGGCTCATCCAGGCGGTTGGTCTCGTCCTCGATCTCCCGTCGCTGTGGGCTGTCCACGGGCAGTGCTCTCAGCTGATCAAGCGTGAGCCCGATGGCGGACCAGGCGGCCCGGTGCGCGTCGGCCCGGTGGTGGCGCAGGGCCCCGAGACGGCTGGTCAGGCGCAGCGCCGGGGTAGCGTCGGGCGGCTCATACGCCGGGGCCATCGCCCGGAACGCTGGGCCACCGGTGGCCTGGCCTGCTTCCAAGAGGCGGCCAACCAGTTCGGCGAGCCGTGGCACCACAGTGAGGCCTGGCATCGTCTCGATCAGCTTCTGGCCCCAGTACTCCTCAGCCCAATCGCCGTACGCGCGCTGCACTGCCAGGGCCAACTCCCGGCCAAGCGCGGTCAGCCGCCACGTTCCGTCACGATCGACCTCCGCCACACCCTGCGCCAGCTCGTCGGTCATGTCCGAGCCGGAGTACGTGGTCGTCGCCGCGAAGCCTTCAGCGGACATCGGGCGGGCCAGCAGGCCGAAGTAGAAGCTGCTCTCGAAGCCCGGCCGAATCTTGTACTCGTCGTAGACCGCCTGGATGCGGTCTCGCCCTGTGCTCCGGAAACTCACATACACCCGGTCGATCACGGGGCGGATCAGTGCCGCGTAACTCATGTCGCCTCCGTTTGCTCGCAAAGTGGAGGCATTAAGAGTAGATCAACCGTGCGTAGTTCCCGGTCGAGCACAGCGCGCTGATGGCCAGGCCGGTGTCCGCATCCGAGAGGAGCGCCGTGCGTCGATCGTCCGCTGAGGCGGAAGCGGGTGCCGCACCCGGCACACCCGGCTGGTGGCCGGTGCGCGGACCCCGCGGTGCGCGCCGGCTCAGTCGGTCCCGATGTTGAACCGGTATGTGTTGCTGTAGTTGTAGGTGTTGAAGACGCCGCTGGTCGCGCCGACCGTCACATCGACGGAGTCGCCATAGCTTCTGGACCCGTACATGTGGATGGGAACAGGGGTTTGATCGCACCAGAACCGCACGTCCTGCCAGCCGCCGTGGGTGGCGCGGTAGTCCAGTCGGACGGACTGGCGGGTCATCGCGCCGTGGTGGCAGTAGGCGTCCAGCTCACCGTGGAGGACGAACCCGTGCGGGCCGTTGGAGCTGACGGTTCCGTTGAAACGGGCGTCGTACCTGTTGACCCCGAAGGGGTCGTTTTCGATGTAGTAGACCTCGGCGGTGCGTGGCGGCGTGTGCCGGTGCGGCGGTGGGGACCACCAGCAGGGCCGAGCCGGGGATCGCACCGGCCAGTGCCGTGCAACGCGAGCGGCGGGAAGAGGGACGGGCCATGCGCACTTCCTTCCGGAGGAACGGGGCGGCGGCTACCGCAGCCGTCCATTGCCAGCTCCAGGTAAGTGTGATGCGTCGCTGGAGTGAGAGCCCGCTGACCTGGCCACTTCCCGGACCGCGGTCGATGATCGCCGTTACGGTGAGTCGCCGTCCACGCGGCCGTCCTGGCTGCACTGCTCCAAAGCGGCTCTCCGCGAGGCAGGCATCGATCTGCCGGCGGAACAAGGACATTGACGCGATTGACGCCGGAGAGTCGCGGCAGCCTCCTGTGTGGCGAGGGCGGGAAACCGCCAGGGATCGGTCGGGCTGGAAGGTTTCCGTCTTCACTGCGAGCGCGTATCCCGGACTGGATCTTCTGGACCTCCCGGTGCGTTGGAGGTGTCAGGGGTTACTACTGGTAAACGATCTTGTCGGTATACCCCGGTCCGCTCGCTCGCGTGGCTGCCATCCGCCTGTGCGGACCCGGCAGACATCTAGCGAAAAGTAGTTGATGATAGCGAAGAGTTACGTCTCCGTCGGAAGGACATGCGCATGGTCCGCCCCCCGTCGTTCGTGGCGCCGAGTCCGCCCGCCCCGCCGGTATGCAACCCCGGTTGGGTACGGGCAGAGGAAGGGGCCCGTCGATGGGCGGCGTGTCTCGGTCTGATCGCCGGCCAAGGTGAGGCACGGCGACTGGGGCGCACGGGGCAGGGCCGGATGGCCGGCTACGTCGCCCCCGCGGTCGACCCGGGCGAGCTGGAGCTGCTGGCCTCATGGGGTGCCTTCATCGCGCTGGTCGACGACGGTTTCGACCGCGATGCCGACAGGAGCCGGCCCGAGCAGGTCCGCGATCTGCTGGGTCGGCTGGTGGCGGTGCTGGAGGGCCGCCCGGCGCCGAACGAGCCGGCCGAACCCGCCGTGCGCGCGCTGGCCGAGCTGTGGCAGCGCACCCGGATCTCGGCACACCGGGGCTGGCCGAGCCGCTTCATCGCGCACTACCGCCAGTTCGCCCAGGCCACCCACCAGGAGGCGCTCGACCGGGCTGCCGAAACGCCGCCGGGGCTGGAGCGGTATCTGGCCATGCGGCGGCACACCATCACGGTGCTGCCGATGCTCGACATCGTCGAGCGCACCTGGTCCGGCGAGCATGAGGGACTGGAGGCGCTGCGCGAGGCCGTCGCCGACACGATCGCCTGGACCAACGACCTGACCACAGCCGACCAGGAACTGCGCGACGGCCAGGACAACCTCCTGAGCATCCTCGCCCGCGAGCGCGGCCTGTCCCGGCAGGAGACGGCGGCCGCCGTACGGGACATGCTCAGCCGGCGGATGGACGACTTCGACACCGCCGCGAGCGCGCTGCTCACCCGTTCGCCCGGGCTGCGGTCCCGCGTCGAAATCTTGCGCACCTTCCGCGACGGAGCCTTGACCTGGTCGGCCGAGACCCACCGCAACCGAGTTGACCACCGGGAGCGGACCGGCCGGGCCGGTGACGCGGACGACGGTTCTCCCGGTCACGGAAGGGCGTGCCGACGGCTTGTCGCTCTGGAACCCCGCGGTACCGACGCCTCGTCCGTCCTGGAGGCGGGCATCGAGCGGGTGGCGCGGCAGTTGTCGCTCGCCGTGTCGCCCGTCGGCGCCATCCTCGGTGGCTGCGCCAGCAGGGTGTTGGAGACGGCGCTGCTGGCGGCGCTGCTGCGCGACACCGGCTCCCGTCCCGATGAGCTGCGCAGGATCGAGGGCTACCTGCGGGCCCGCCAGGTCGACGCCGACCCGCTGGATCGGCTTCTCATCGACTCCTACCTGGAGCCGGGGCGGATGCGCGACCGGGTTGCGGGTGAAGCGGCCGTCCTGATGCAGGAGCCGGGCGGTCTCAGCGGCGGCCGGCGACGGCTCAAAACCGCCATGATGCACGCCGTGCTGCATCTGGTGTGCGGCGCTCCGCTGGAGGAGACGGGCATGCCCGCCCCGATGCCGGCCGAGGGCAGCTCGCTCTACAGCCACGTCAACCTGCTGGCCGTCCGCGTCATCTACGCCCACGCCACCGGCCGGCACCACCTGGCCACCGACGACGAGCGCGCACGCCTGGCCGACCTGGCAGGCGACGCTCAGGGCCGGCTGCTGTGGGAGTCCAGCGCCACGACGGACCTGCTGGCCTTACACGCCATCCGGCGGTTCCGGCCCGGCCATCCGCTCATCGCCGAGGGCATCCTGCGGCTGCTGCTGGCACAGAACGCCGACCACGGCATCCCCTACCTTGACGGCCAGGAGATCTGGTTGACGTGCGTGGCCGGCGTGCCCTTCCTGGGGCACCCCCGTCTGCGGCCGCTCACCGTCCGCATGGCCGCGTTCATCGCCGGCGGCCAGGCCGCCGACGGCGGCTGGTCGTTCACCGCCGGCATGCGGCAGACCGACGTGGACACCGCCACCAGGTGCATGGAGTTCCTGTACGCCGCCGACCACACGGCGGGCCACGCCGACCGGGCCGCCGGCGGGCGCCGCTTCGCCCTCCAACTGCAGCGGGCCGCGCGCTACCTGGTGAGCATGGCGGCGCCGAGCGGCGGCTTCACCACCTGGGTCCGTGGCGACAAGCCCGAACTGGACATGACGGCGGGTGCCGTCATCGCGCTGGCACCGCAGTGGGACCGGCACCGTGAGCTGCTCGGCGACGCCGTCGCCTTCATCCTCGACGCCCAGCGAGAGGATGGTACGTTCGAGCCGAACTGGAGTGTCAGCCACGCCAGCGTGATCCAGCGGGCCGTCCAGGCGTTGGACGCGGTGCCCGAGACCGCCCCCGGCCTGGCCGCCCGCATCAGCCGGGCCACCGCGCGCGCGGTCGGCTACCTGGCGGCGACCCAGAACGCCGACGGTGGCTGGGGTCAGCACGACCGGGCGCCCAGCGACGTGTTGTCCACAGCCCAGGCACTCCCGGTGGTGGCCGACCACGGCAACCCGCTCGCGGTTGGGGCGGCCACCGCCTACCTGTTGGCCCAGCAGCGCGACGACGGGTCCTTCGACTCGATC
Organism: Nonomuraea sp.; assembly: GCA_036276095.1. Taxonomy (GTDB): domain Bacteria; phylum Actinomycetota; class Actinomycetes; order Streptosporangiales; family Streptosporangiaceae; genus Nonomuraea. Next base: position 4,693 of record DASUCK010000244.1, read on the forward strand.
CCCGACCAGGTCGGGCCACGCCCGCTGCCGTTCGACTTCCCGGTGCTGGCCGACATCCACGCCCTGGCCGCCCTGATGCGCGCCCGCACGTTTGCCGCCGGACCGGAGGCGCGGGCCGTCATCGCCGCCGCGTGCGGTCTTGCGCGCCCTTCTCACGAGAGCGCCACGCGAGTGGCCGACGCCGACTGGCCACGATCATCGGTGGCGGCCCCGAGCAAGGCGGCGGCCCCGAGGACGGCGAGTTGAGCACCACCGCGGGGAGATCCCCTGTCGAGTACGGCGGCCGAAGGTAGAGGGACCCACTCCAGGACCAGACTCCACCAGTCGGGGACCGGTACGTCAGCGAGCAGATGAAACGTCGCGGGCGATGGGCGTCGGCGACCATGACCGTGGCGGCATCGCTCCGCGCGAGGCCCTGACGCACCCGCGCGCAGGACGAACTGCGGGGTCAGACAGCGGCGCCGCACGTAGCGGATGTCGTCCTCGCCGTGGGCGTGGACACTGGAGGCCGCGGCCGGGAGCAGGTGGTGCCGTTTTCATCCACGGCAGCGCGCATCCCGGCTTTCGCGTTCGGGCTGAGATCTCTAATCTGGGCCGCAACCGGAGAATTCGGCGAGGATTCGGCAGGGAGATCTGACGCGTGGTCACCGTCAACCCGGATATCGAGAAGGCGATCCACCTGCAACTCCAGCGGGATCCGCCGTTCACTGAGCAGGATCTGGCCGCGGTGGAGACCCTGCCCGTGTTGAGGGCTACCGACATCAGCGACCTGGCCCGGCTCACCGGGCTGCGGGCACTGGTTCTGGTCGGTTACGGTGGCCGTGACCTGAAACCGCTGGCCGGCCTGCCGATCGTCGCGTTGGACGTCGAGGTCAGTGCCGTGTGCGATCTGACGGTCGTCGCGGAGCTGCCCGAGCTCGAGTGCCTTTGTGCGCGGAACAACGCGATCGAGGACATCGATGTGCTGGCGATGGGCGGCCGCGACTTCATGGAAGTGGACCTAACCGGCAATCCGCTGTCCGATCATGCCTACCACGAGGTGGTGCCGGTGCTGCGCGAGCGGGTGCCGGACCTGCGGGTATCCGATACGCGGGAGTGGCGGCTCACTCGGCGGCTGTATGCGGCCGGTCTGCCGTTCGACTACTACCGCAAAGGTGAGGGCTACTGGTTGTGCCGGCCTGGGCTGGAGCACACTCCGTACCCGAACGCCGACCATCTGAAGATCGAGCCCGGCGAACTCGAAGCGCTTCTCGACGGTGACCCGTCCGAGATCCCGGGATTGTTTCCCGTCTCTGACCGGTCCTGATCCGGTCGTACGAGGGTGCCGGGCGTGTGAGTCGCGGAAACAGTGGTCGGTTACGTGCTCGGGGTGCGCAGCGCCCCTCCACCTGGAGGCAGCGAGGGCATCGCTGACCCGAGGAGGTCATTCCTCGGCCAGGGCGGCTTCGCCGACCGATGCGCGGAGCGTGTCGATGGCCTGTTCCAGGGCGTTCAGGACGATCTCGCGATGCTCCTCGCCCACCTCGCCCATCGCCTCCTCGGCGAGCTCCGCCCATGCCCGTTCGAGTTCGGGGACCAGCTTGTGGCCGGCGTCGGTGACCACGACGCGTACTTGGCGGCGGTCGGTGGGGACCGGTTCGCGGCGGAACCAGCCGCCGGTCTCCAGGCGGGCGAGGCTGCGGGTGGCGGTCGGCTGCTCGATGCCGAGCCGAGCGGCCAGCTGGGAGACGGTCATGCCGTCGCGTTCCTGTGCCAGCACCCACAGCAGCACGTCCTGGCCGGGATGCAGCCCGAGGGCTGCGAGCTTGCGGGCATTGGCGGCGCGGTAGAGCTTGCCCATCTTGGTCAGCGCCCGATTGACGCGCATCGCCTCACTTGCATCCACGGTTCCCAGTCTATATAAATATAGCTGGCTATCTAATAGTCGGCTATGTAGGAGTGAGCGATGGATCTCGGACTGAGTGGACGAGTCGCGCTGGTCACAGGGGCGTCCGGTGAGATCGGCGGCGCGATCGCCACGGCACTGGCGCACGAAGGCGCCCTGGTCGCCGCCACCTGGCACAGCAGCGAAGGAGGCGCCCGCAGCCTGGTCGACTCGATCACCCGCGCGGGAGGTAAGGCGATCGCGGTCCGGATGGACCAGCGTGACCAGGAGTCGATCCGGACGGCCGTCCGCCAGGTGGAACGCGAACTCGGCGACGTCGCGGTGCTGATCGCCAACGCCCTGTCCTGGCCGGCCCGCACGCCCGAGACCTGGGAAAGCCTGACCGACGGATTCACCGTGAACGTGACCGGGACACTGTCCCTGATCGACGCCGCCCTGCCCGGCATGCGGGCGGCTGGATGGGGCCGCGTGGTCGTGATTTCATCGGACGTGGTCCGCCAGCCGATGCCGGCCGCGGCGGTCTACCCCGCGGCCAAGGGCGCGCTGGAGACGGCCGCGAAGGTCCTCGCCGCCCGCGAGGCCGGGCACGGCGTCCTCATCAACGTGGTCAGACCGGGCTTCACGCTGACCGAACGGGTGCTGACCTCTCCGGGGTTCGGTCAGGAGATGGTCGACGCCGAAGCGGCCAGGACGCCGACCGGCCGCATCTGCACCCCGCAGGATGTCGCCTCCGCCGTCGCCTACCTCGGCTCGGCTGCGAACGGGCACGTCAACGGGGAGATTCTCTCCATCGCGGGTGGGCGCCACCTCACCCGCTGAGGCCGTGGTCGCCGACGCGCGCGGCAATGGTCCTTCCTCGGCCGGATGCGTCTAGGAGCCGGGCCGCGCTCCGGTCCGGTGGCGGACGCCGGTCACGACGGGGGCGCGGGTGTAGGGGATGCTGAGGCACACGAGGGCTATGTCGTCTTCCGAGGTGTCGCCCCGATGCGCGAGCAGGCCGTCGCAGATCTCGTCGGGGCTGCGGCCGTAGAGACGCTCGGCGACGCGGGCCACGTCGTCCATGCCGTGATCCAGGGTGGCGCCGTGCCGTTCGACGAGGCCGTCGGTGAACATGAGCAGCGTGGAGCCGGGGCGGATGATGTGCTCGTGGTCGGCGCGCGGCAGGTCGGCGGCGACGCCGACGGGTGGGCCGCTGTCGGTGGGCAGGTAGGCGGCCCTCGCGCCAGGGCTGATCAGCAGGGGTGGGAGGTGGCCGGCGCTGCTCCAGCGCAGTCGCCAGTCGCGCTGCTCCCGGCGCTCCTCCACCTGGGCCAGCAGGACCGTGGCGATCGGCTCGGCGCGGAGGGCCTCCAGGGCGTGGTCCAGCAGGTTGAGCACGCGGCTGGGCGGTACGTCCGCGTCGAGCGCGATGACGCGGAGCATGTTGCTGAGCTTGCTCATCTCGACGGCGGCCTGGAGGTCGTGCCCCATCACGTCGCCGACGAGCAACCGGGCTCCGGCGGTGAACGGGATCACGTCGTACCAGTCGCCGCCGATGCTCGGGGTCTCGGTGGCGGGGGAGTAGCGGACGCTGATGTCCAGGGCGTCCACGTCGATCCGGTCGGGGAGCAGCCTGCGCTGGAACTCCTCGGTCGCCGAACGCAGATCCTGGTAGAGGTGGGCGTTCGCGATGGCGACGCCCGCGGCGGCGGCGAGGCCCGCCACCAGGTCCTCGTCGTCCTGGGTGAACGGTTCGCCGGAGCGTTTGTCGGCGACGTACAGGTCTCCGTAGAGGGTTCCGCCGCTCTGCAGGGGCACGCCGAGCAGGGAGTGGAGGATCGGGTGGCCGCGGGGGAACCCGGCGGCGCGGGGGTCCTTGGAGATGTCGTCCACACGCACCGGGCGGTGCTGGCGAAGCATCTCGCCCAGCAGGCCGGTGCCGCGGGGCAGGCGTCCGACGTGGGCGTGGACCTCGGGGTCGACGCCGGCGGTGATCAGCTGCGTGCCCTCGCCGCGGGCGTCGACCAGCATGAGCGCGCCGTAGCGGGCGTCGACGAGGGAGCGGGCGTCGTCCACGACGGCGTGCAGGACGCTGGACAGGTCGAGTGTGCCGCCGATGGCGAGGACCGTCCGCATCAGCCGGTGCATCCGCTGGTGCGTGGCCGCGATCTCCTGGACCTCGGCTCTCAACCGCTCGACGCTGGGTGCGCCGACCACGGGCAGCCGCGGCGCCGGCTGCGGCGCGTTCTTGCGGCTCACTCTGCACCACCCCCGTACGCGCAGGCCCGCTATCCGCCCCTTCTACCCACGAGGGTGCGCACCTCTCCTCCCCGTTCGGGACCCTTCGCGGACACTTGCGGACACTTGCGGCCGGCGGGGTCAGGCGCGTCGTGCGGCCGGGCGGCGGGCGGGCTCGAAGAGTTCGACGAGGTTGCCGGCCGGGTCGGTGAGGAGGATCTGGCGGCCGCCGGGGCCGGAGACGACGTCGGTGGAGAAGGCGAGGCCCGCGGTGCGGAGCCGGCCGATCTCGGCGTCGAGGTCGCCGACGACGAGGTGGATGCGGTTGCGCCCGCCGCCGGCGGCTGCGGCGGGGGTGGCGCGGGCGCCGGAGCTGGCCGGCCCGGACAGCAGCAGGCGCAGCGGGCCGCGTACGACGTCGGCGAAGGCCGGGGCGGCGCTGGTGTTGACGGTGAAGCCGAGGTGGGTGGTGTAGAAGTCGATCGCCGCCTGGACGTCGTCGACGATGTAGCGGACGCTCGCGTACTGGTCGGGTGATGTCATGGCAGGGCCTCCGCGGTTTCGGCGAGGACGGGCAGCAGGTGGCGGACGCGGGTGTCGATCTCGGCGGCCGCACGGTCGAAGGCCTGGTGATCGGCGTCGGCGGGGTCGGGGATGCTCCAGTGGAGGCGCCGCGGTTGGCCGGCGAACTCCGGGCAGACCTCGCGGATCTTGTCGCACAGCGTGATGACGTAGTCGAAGCGGCGACCGGCCACGGTGTCGAGGTGTCGCGGGCGCCGGTCGGCGAGGTCGATGCCGTGCCGGCGGCGCAGCACGCGGACGGCGTCGGGGTGCAGCCGCGGCCCGGGATGGCTGCCGGCGCTGGTCACCCGGGCGCGTCCGCCGACGCGGTGGCGCAGCAGCGCCTCGGCGATGGGCGAGCGGGCGCTGTTGCCGGTGCACACGAACAGCACGGACGGAGTGACGGGCCCGGCCGTCGCCGGACGGGCGGCGGCCGGGGCGAGCGCGGGATGCAGGGCGGCGCCGGCCGCGGCCAGGGCGTGCGCGCAACGCTCCAGGTCGAGGCGGTAGTAGCTGTCGCGGCCGTCGTGGCTGCTCCGCCGGGACGTGACCAGGCCGCCGGCGCGCAGCAGCCGCAGATGGTAGGACACCAGGTTCTGCGGCTCGCCGACCAGGGCGACCAGCTCGCGCACGCGCAGATCGCCGTACGCCAGCTCGCTCAGCAGCCGCCAGCGCAGCGCGTGGGCCGCCAGCCGTACGAACGGCGGCGGCCCGGCCTGGGCGGACACTCCCATGGGGACCCACATTACATCAATCCAAGTTGATGGAACAGCGGATCCGCGGAGGGCGGGCGCCCGGGAACGGCTGATCATGTCGTGGCGTTGTTTCTGACAGGGCCCCGAACGGGACCGGCGCACTTGGGGGATCGCGCCATGAAGAAACTTTGGTCGTGCGTCACGGACTGGACAGTCTCGTGGTGGCTCGCCGGGCACCTCGACTCGGTGCCGACGGCGCGTCACCTGACCCGCGCGACACTGGTCGGCTGGGGGCTCGCGGGGGAGCCGGTGGACATCGCCGAGCTGCTGGTCAGCGAGCTGGTGGGCAACGCGGTCGAGTACAGCCGCGGCCGGATCCGCCTCAGCCTCGCCATCCGCGGCGGAACGCTGCGCGTCGAGGTCGAGGACGGGAACCCGGAGATGCCGCACCTGCGGCACGCCGACGTCTACGACGAGGCCGGACGCGGCTTGTTCCTGGTCGACGCGCTCTCCCAGCGCTGGGGCGGAGGGTCCACGCCGCGCGGCAAGGCCGTCTGGTTCGAGCTGCCGACGACGGGGGAGATGGCACGGGCCCCCGGCCCCCACATGGCTCTCGCCTGACCGCCGCAGCCTGACCCGCCGCAGCCTCACCGGCGGAGCCTGACCCGCCGCCGCCTGGCCGCCGAAGTCCGCCTGACCGCCGCACCGGGGTGCACCTAGGTCCACCCCGGTTCTGCGCCCAGCCGCATTCCCGCCCCTGACCTGCCCCGTTACGTTCGAGGGGTGGGGATCACCAACACATCAGGAGTGACGCCGGCGGCGGCACCCGGCACGGGAGCGCGGGTGCCGGCCCCCGACCTGGCACGCGGACTCATGCTGCTGGCCATCGCCTTCGCGCACGCGCCGCTGTTCGTCACCGACGTCGGCCGCGGCCTGCCCGCGCTCAACGCGGTGACCGACGTCATTCACAACCTGTTCGTCAGCAACCACGCCCGGCCGATGTTCGCGTTCCTGTTCGGCTACTCGCTGGTCCAGCTGATGAACCGGCGTACGGAGCGGGGCGCGGCCTGGGTGGACGTGCGCAGGCTGCTGCGCCGCCGGGGGTGGTGGCTGGTCGCGATCGGGCTCGCGCACGTGGTGGCGCTGGTCCCGATCGACATCCTGGCCGCGTACGGGATCAGCGCCGTCCTGCTGGCGGGGCTGCTGCGGGCCAGGGACGCGACGCTGCTGTGGACCGCCGGGGCCGGGCTGGTGCCGGCGACGGCGATGGTGGCGCTGGCCATGTGGTTCCCGCTGTCGAAGGGCTGGTCGACGCTGGATGCCGGCAGCGTGGCCGCCGGGCCGAGGGGCGCGGCGGAGCTGCTGGTGGAGCGGTTGCAGGGGTGGCCGTACACGGTGGCGGCGGGAGTGATCATGGTGGTGCCGGGGGTGCTGGCCGGGATGTGGGCGGCGCGGCGGCGGGTCCTGGACGAGCCCGTACGGCACCGCCGCTTCCTGGCCGCGTTCGCGGTCGTCGCCATGACCGTGTCGACCGTGGGCGCCGTGCCGGTCAGCCTGGTCCGGCTGGGCTGGTGGGAGGCGTCGGCGGCGGCGCTTTGGGGGGCGGCGGTCGCGCAGCCGCTCACCGGGTACGTCGGCGGCATCGGCATGGCGGCGGTCGCCGGCCTGCTCGCGCCCGTGCTCACCCGCCGGCCGAACGTCGTGGTCACCGCCGTGGTCACCGCCGTGCGGGCGCTCGGTCAGCGGTCGATGAGCCTGTACCTGTTCCAGTCGGTGGTGTTCGTGGCGGTGTTCTTCCCGTACGGGCTGGGGCTGCAGGACGACCTGGGGCTGGCCGGTGCCACGGGCGTGGCGGCGGCGACGTGGCTGGTGTCGTTGCTGATCGCGGACGTCATGCGGCGCGCCGGGCACCGCGGCCCCGCGGAGGTCCTGCTGCGCCGCCTGGCCTGCCGCGGAACCTGACCCCGGCCGGATCCCGGGGTGGTTTTGCCCGCGGCGTACCGTAACCGGGGCGGAAGCGGACCGAAAGTGGCTCGCGCGAGGGTGGACACCGCTGCCGAACCGGAAAGGAAACACCTCATGCGCACGCTCAAGCTCCAGGTCCAGATCACCGTCGACGGCTACATGGCCGGCCCCGGCGGCGCGATGGACTGGGTGGCCGGGCCGTGGAGCGACGACCTCAACGCCCACGTCGACGCGCTCACCGAGACGGTCGACACCATCGTGCTGGGCCGCAGGCTCGCCGAGGGGTTCATCCCGGCCTGGGCGTCCGGGCCCGAGGGCGAGGACCAGGCGTCCATCGACTGGATGAACGCCACCCCCAAGGTCGTCATCTCCGACTCCCTCACCGAGTCGCCCTGGCCTAACGCCGTCGTCGCCGGCGGCGACCTGACCGAGACGATCGACGGGCTCAAGTCCCGCCCCGGCGGCGACCTGATCGTCTACGGCGGCGGCACGCTCGTCCGCGACCTGGTCGGCAGGGGCCTGGTGGACGAGCTGCACCTGTTCGTCAACCCGACCGCGGTCGGCGCGGGCATGCCGGTCTTCGGCGGGCGCGCCGAACTGGAGTTGGTGTCGGCCCGGGCGTTCGACTGCGGGATCGCCGGGCTCCACTACCGGCCGAAGCGTTCTTGACCTGCGGCGACAAGCCCGAGGACGCGTCGTATCCGGCCCCCGCGGCGGTCGTCATCCGGGGCCGCCGGCCTCCCGCGCGGCGCCCTCCACCCGCTCCCGGTACGCCTCCCACCAGGCCCGGTCGCCCGGCGGCAGGTTGGCGTTGTCGGCGCGCAGGCCGGTCGCGCCGTCGATCAGCTCCCTGACGATGTCGGCGTGGCCGGCGTGCCGGTTGATCTCGGCGATCACGTGGGTCAGGATCACGTGCAGCGTCACCTCGCGGCGCTCCGGCGCCCACCACGGCACCTGACCCTTCGCGTCCAGCTCCAGGGCCCCGATCGTGGCGTCCGCGTGCGCCGCGGCCCGCTCGTACAGGCCGAGGATGTGCGCGCGGCTCTCCTCGGGCGTGGCCCACAGGTCGGCGTTGGGCTCGGCGTCGACCTCCCTGTTCCGGTCATGCCGGACATGATGTCAGCTGTCAGCTGCGGGGCCACATCGCGTGGAGGCGGTCGGCGGTGACCCGGTAGGCGTCCTCGATCGCCGGGGTGAGCTCCACGTCCGCGCCGGGGCCCGCGGCGGCCAGGCGCTCGCGCAGCACGATCGACTCGGCCGTGTCGGCCAGGTCCAGCAGGCCGCTGATGCCCGCCGCCGCGACCACCAGGTCCCCGCCGCAGGACTCCAGCGCCTTCCGTACGACGCCCGCGTCAGCCGCGGACCGGCCCAGCGCGGCCGCGGCCGCCGAGAGCGTGGCGACGTCCAGCGGGTCGACGTCCACGACCCGCAGCGGGACGTGCTCGGTGCGGCCGCCGGGCGCGTAGATGCGGCCCGCCAGCCGGGCGGCGGCGGCGCGGCTGCCCTGGCTCGGGGCGAGCGCCCGCCACAGCCGGCGCAGCGCGAGGAGCGCGACGCCGTCGGCCAGCGGGCCGGGCAGGCGCTCCCCGGCGTCCTCGGCGGCCCGCAGCCTGAGCAGCAGTCCTTCCAGTTCCTCCACGGCTCGGGCCAGCTCTTCGCCCAGGTCGGGCACGAGGACGGCGCGAGGGCCCGGCCCGCTCGGGTGCCGTTCCTCATGGGCGGGGCGGTCAAGGGGGTGCGGCGGGGGAGTCACAATCGTGAGGGTACGCCGCACTTGCGGCACGCGCCCGACCGTGCCCGTTTTTGCACCTCGATCGCCGATGGCGTTTTCGCGCACCAGGCCCGGTCGGTTCGCCGCGCTTTCTGCTAAGTGCGGACGCGGCTGTTCTCCGATATATGGCACGACATTTGTCACGGGGCGCCAGCCCTATGGACGATGCCGTATGGCCGCATTTGTCCGAGCGGTGTCGTCAGTCGTCGAAGAGGTCGGCGAGCATCCTCATCGCCTCCGCGGGGTCGAGCGTCTCGATCGGGGTCTGGCTGGAGCACGCCTTCTTCAGCCAGTCGATCATCTCCTGCGTCAGTTCCACGCCGGCCTGGGGCGTCGGGGGCGGGGTCGGCGTAGGGGTGGGGGTGGCCAGCGGCACCTTGCCCGCGGCGAAGTCCTTGAGCAGTTTTCCGATGTCCTCGGTCTGCACGGCCCCGGCCAGCGGCGGGGGCGGCGAGACGTTGATCTTGATGTAGTCCCGGTCGCTGCACGCCCTCGCGGCCGTGTGCTCCTTCCCGGACGACGCCGCCGCCGCTCCGGCGATCAGCAACAGGCCGGACGCCGCGGCGGCCAATGCGGTAATGGGGCGCTTGTCCATGATGCTCCTTGCGAGTGATTATCAGACCTTCCTGTAGTGATCGTTACCCTTGGTCATGTTTGCGTTACTTCATAGTTGGATCTAGCGCTCTTTACCGTGCGGGCGTCGCCAGCCGGGAATGCGCTCAATTGCCGCGAGCGTGATATACAGACGTGTCCGCAAGGTTGTCGCATTTCATCCCTGAGGGGAGCCGCCGCTTGTATCCCCCGATCGAGCCGTACGACCACGGCCTGCTCGACGTCGGCGACGGCAACCTCGTCTACTGGGAGGTCTGCGGCAACCCCGAGGGCAAGCCCGCGCTCGTCGTGCACGGCGGGCCGGGGTCGGGTTGCAGCCTCGGACAGCGGCGCACGTTCGACCCCGAGCGCTACCGGATCATCCTGTTCGACCAGCGCAACTGCGGCCGCAGCCGCCCCCACGCCAGCGACCCGGCCACCGACCTGGCCGCCAACACCACGCACCACCTGATCGCCGACATGGAACGGCTGCGCGAGCACCTCGGCGTCGACCGGTGGCTGCTGTACGGCGGGTCGTGGGGCTCGACGCTGATGCTGGCCTACGCCCAGGCGTACCCGGAGCGGGTGTCGGAGATGGTCATCGTCTCGGTGACCATGACCCGCCGCGCCGACCTCGACTGGCTCTACCGCGGCGTCGGCAGGTTCTTCCCCGAGGCCCGCGAGCGGTTCTGGCGGGGCGTGCCGGGGCCGGTCGCCGAGGGTGACACGTTCGCGCTGCTGGCGGCGTACGCGCGGCTCCTGGCCGACCCCGACCCGCGGGTGCGCGATCGGGCGGCCCGCGACTGGGCGGCCTGGGAGGACGCCGTGATCTCGATGGAGGCCAACGGCAAGCCCGGCGCGTACGGCAGCCGCTCCCCGGACGCGCTGCTGGCCCTGACGCGGGTCTGCGCCCATTACTTCTCCAACGGCGCCTGGCTGGAGGAGGGGGAGCTGTTGCGGAAGTCGGGGCGGCTGGCCGGGATCCCCGGCGTGCTGATCCACGGCCGCCTCGACCTGGGCGGCCCGCCCGAGACCGCCTGGGAACTCGCCAGGGCCTGGCCGGACGCCCGGCTGGTCATGATCGAGGACTCCGGTCACACCGGCAGCGAGACCATGCGCAAGGAGATCCACGCGGCTCTCGACGCCCTCGCCGCCCGGTGAGGGCGTGGAAGCCTGCGGCTCGCGATCATCTGGGGGCTTGAGGGCCCACACCGCGTCGCCGGCCAGGTCACAGGGGAGGAACCAGGGCGAAGTACCGGTCGAGCAGCGACTTGTCGCCGCGCACGCCGAGCCGGTCCGCGGGGATCCGCCGCCACAGGAACAACACCAGCTCCGAGGCCGTGCCGGCCACCTCGACGCCGTCGCCCTCGCCGTCCGCGGACAGCTGTACGTCGTCGCCGTCGAAACGCACCACCCACCCGCCGGGCCCGTCCGTACGCAGGAACCGGTACCGCTCGCCCGTCCCCGC
>DASUCK010000245.1:0-2986 GCA_036276095.1 Nonomuraea sp.
CCGTGACGATGTCCTCGCGGGCGATCCCGATCCGGTTGGCGCCCTTGCCACCGCCCTGCGGCGTGCCCCACACCTGCATAGTGCGGATGCCGTACGGCTTGAGCGCGGTGGTGAGCTGAGCGGTCTTGGCTCCGCCCTCCAGAGAGGCCCATGCGCCGTAGATCTCGGCGCGCAGCTCGGCGAGGCGATCCACAACGACCTCGTTCCACACCTTGGCCTCGCTCGCCGGGACGACGGCCACGATGTCGGCCAGCAGGTCGTACGTCGGGGCGATGGCCTCGGCACGCTCGCCTACCGCATGCCCGGACAGCGTCCCAGCGGCCTTGCGAAGGGCGTGAGCGCGGTCGGCGATGCGCTGGGTGGCCGGAGTGTCGAGGTAGGCGGTGCGGACGACCTTGGCCATCGGCGTAGCGCCGACCAGGTAGCCGATACCGGCATCCGCCCCGGGCTGGAACACCGTGGCGCGGATGCCGTTCTTGTAGGCCGACGTACCGAGGATCATGTCGTTCTCGATCTGGCCGGCCACCCGAAGGCAGAAGCGGATCGAGACGTTGGCGGAGATGCCGGTCGGCAGGCTGTCCTTGTCGGGGCGTTGGGTGGCGAGGATCAGCACCACGCCCAGGGCGCGGCCCAGCTTGATGATGAACTCGGCGTCGTCACCGGCCTTGTCGCCGAAGTCCGGGTGGGCGAACAGGTTCTGGCACTCGTCGATGATGCAGACCAGCGGGTGCAGGCCCAGGGACCGCTTGTCGGCGATCTGCCGGGTGACGCGCTTGTCCGGGCACAGATCCGCGGGAAGGGTCTTCAGGGCGGCGGCCCGGCGCATGACCTCCTTGCGTAGCAGGGTCAGTGAGTCGGCTGCGTAGCCGATCGCCTCGTCCTCGATGCCGGAGACGTATCGGTGGCAGTTCGGCTCCAGCGGGTCGAGGTCGCCGGTGCCCTTGAGTTCCTGGATCCACAGCTCCACCGAAGGGTCGAGCACTGCGCCCGAGGCGAGCACTCGCACGGCGGCGGTCTTGCCCTGGCCAGGCTGGGAGCCGATGAGGATGTTGTGCTGGATGAGCGGGACGACGATGGCGCGGCCTCGCGGGTCGGTCCCGAAGGGCACGCCCTTGAACACGTCGTGGCTGCTCGCCTTGGCCAGCGGCGTGCGAACTGTGGTCTTGGACAGGTCTTTGTCGCCGACCCAGAGGATCAGGCGGCCCTCGTGGATCGAGCTGTCGCCCTCGGGCCAGATGCAGCCGATCGGGCGGCGCAGCGCGGAGGCCAGGCGGTCGCGCTTGTCCATGACGTCGGTGACGGTGACGCCGTAGGGCAGGTCAACGTCTGCGCGCCAGCCAGGACCGTCACGGGTGATCGGAGCTACGAACCGGATGTCGGAGTTCTTGCCGTTGAGCCCGGCGACGCTGATCGCACTCAGGGCGCGGATCACGATGTCGCTGGTCAGCTTCTCGACCGTGGTCGGGATGACCGCACGGTTGATCAGGGGCCGGTCGGCGGGCTTGCCGAGCGTGCCCAGGACGGCCACAGTCGCGGCGAGTGCGGCCCACTGGGCAGCCGTCGGGGCGAAGGCGACGAAGATGCCTGCGGCGATCAGCGTGCCCAGCGCGATCAGAGCGACGATGCCGCGTCCGCGAACCCGCACGTCTCGCTGCCGAGACAGCTTCAGATACGCCTCGTGGTCCGCCTTCTGCACGGCGGCCAGCCGGACCGGAACGCCCTCCAGGTCGAACGTCCACTTGACCACGCCCGCGACGAGCCGGAACAGTCCACGGGGGGCACGGAAGGTGAGCCGACCGGCGTAGAGCGGGGTCCGGCTCGCCTGGTACCCGGCCACGTGCAGGTAGTGCAGGCCGACCCACTTCATGGTGGCGACCGCTTCGCCACGGGAGCGCAGCCACAGCGGGACGATCGGGCGTCGTGTCCGCGCCTTGTTCTCCAGGTCGGTGAGCCAGTCGAGGCGTTCGCCGCCCGGCTGGTCCACGCGGACGATCTCCCCTTCCAGCACCGGACCGACCGGCGGACCGACCGGCGGACCGACCGGCGGACGGTCCGCGACCGACTCGGCGGACGGGTCCGGCGTGTTCGGGTGGCGGCGGTCGCGGGCGGCGTTCAGGTTGACGATGTCCGCGCCCTTGTCGTCCTGGCTCGGTGTGGTGGGACGGTCCGGCATGTCGTCGGACCGGTCCTGGTTGTCCGGGTTATGCGTCATGATGAGGTCACCTCGTGCTGCTTGATGGCTGCGGGGTGGCGGGGCGCGGTCACGGTTCTTGGCGGAGTTGGGGCCGCGCCCTGTTCTGTTGTGGTCGGGGACGATGTGCGGTCGGTCCGCGCGTCGTCCGGCCGGACGGTCCGGTCGTTGATGGTGGCCGGTCCGGGCGGGCCATTCGCGCCCGTTGGTCTGGTCATCAGGCGGCCTCGTCTTCCGGTTCGCGTTGTACGGCTACGAGTGGCGTCGGTTCGGTCGTGGGCTCTTCGGTCTTGAGCCGGGCCAGCAGGGCGGAGGCGCGCTCGGTGGACAGAGACTGTCCCGTCTCCCGGACGGCGGCCAGCAGCCGGTCACGGGTCAGCTGCAGGTTCTGCGTCTCCAGGTCGGCGGCGATCCTCCAGCCGAGCGGCATGAGGTCGTCCACGTTCGGCACGGGACGCTTCGCGAGGCGCTTGCCCCTCGGCGTGGGTGAGGTCGTCTGCTTGCGCGGTGCGGGCGGGAGCGCGGCAGGTGCCGGCGCCGGGGGAGTGATTCGGACGGCCTCGGCCTTGATGGTGTCCTTGGGTGCGAGTTCGCCGAGGCGGTACAGGGCGCGTTCGCGACGAGGAGCCTTGAACTGCCACAGGCGGCCGTAGCGGTCTTGCAGGTCGGTCTTGGCGAGGATGCGGTCACGCTCGCGGCCCAGGGCGTCGGGGTAGGAGCGGATCTCCCAGAGCACCATCCGACGCCAGAGAGCGAAGGTGGGCAGGGGAGCGAGCAGCCAGCGGGAGCGGCGGA
>DASUCK010000246.1:0-4154 GCA_036276095.1 Nonomuraea sp.
AGCACCAGCGGCGCGGCCAGGATCGAGTCGCGGCAGAGGAAATCGACCTTGATCTGCATCGGATAGCCGAGCCACCCGAAGATGTCGATGTTGTCCCACCCCTCCTTGTTGTCGCCCCGGGGCGGATAGTAGTTGATCCGGACCTTGTGGAAGAGGTTGCCGTAGAGCTCGGGATAGAGCTTGGGCTGGAGGATGTACTCCAGCACGCCGAGCTTGGACTCCTCCTTCGTCTTGAAGCTCTCCGGGTCGTCCAGCACCTCGCCGTCCCGGTTGCCCAGGATGTTGGTGGAGTACCAGCCGGCGACGCCCAGCATCCGCGCCTTGAACATCGGCGAGAGGACCGTCTTCACCATCGTCTGGCCGGTCTTGAAGTCCTTGCCGCCGATGGCGATGCCCCGGTCCTTGGCGAGCTGCTCCATGGCCGGGAAGTCGCAGGTGAGGTTGGGCGCCCCGTTGGCGAACGGCACGCCCTCCATCAGCGCCGCCCAGGCGTAGAGCATCGAGGGCGCGATCGACGGGTCGCCGGCGTCCATCGCCCGCTCGAACGCGTCCAGCGTCCAGTGGGCCGGTCCCGGGCTGATGAAGATCTCGGTGGACGCGCACCAGACCATGACCAGCCGGGTGCAGCCGTGCCTGGCCTTGAAGTCGCGGATGTCCTTCCGCAGCGCCTCGGCCAGCTCCCGCTTGGTCCGGCCCGCCTTCACGTTCTTGCCCTCGAGCCGCTTCACGTACTGCTGGTCGAACACGGCGGGCATCGGCTTGAGCGACCTGAGGAACTCGCCGATCGGCTCCAGGTGCTCGTGCCGGTCCAGCACCCCGGCCTTGCGGGCGGCCGTGTAGGCGTCGTCCGGCACCGGGTCCCAGGCCCCGAAGACCAGGTCGTCCAGCTCGGCCAGGGGCACGAAGTCGCGGATGAGCGGCGCGCGGCCCTCGGTGCGCTTGCCCAGCCGGATGGTGCCCATCTGGGTGAGCGAGCCGATCGGCCGGGCGGTTCCGCGGCGCACGTTCTCGACGCCGGCGATGAAGGTCGTCGCCACGGCGCCCAGGCCGACGCACAACACCCCGAGCTTCCCCTCGGCCGGCGCGATCCGCCGGCCCACCTGTTCAGCCACTGCTAACGTCCTTTCGCGAGAGGATCCAGCGCCGCGGCACGCTCGCGCGGCCGGGGCCGCGAGGGCTCCTCGAGCACGTTCGCGGCGCGGTGCACGTAGGCGAACCGCTGGACCACCGTGATGATCGAGGCCGCCGCGAGGAGCGCCACCAGGCCCTCCAGGACCAGGGCCCGCGGCCCGGCGCCCACCAGCAGCGAGGCCACCCCGAGGCCGAGGACCCGCTCCGCGCGCTGGGCGATGCCGACCTTGCAGTCGAGCCCCAGTCCCTCGGCGCGGGCCCGGGCGTAGGAGACCAGGAGCGAGCTGAGAATGGCCACCATGCAGGCGATGACGGCGGGAACCCGGTGGGCGACGTCCGGCGCGGTCAGCAGGAAGGCGCCGATGCCGATGAACGTGGCCCCGTCGCCCACTCGGTCGAGGGTGGAGTCGTAGAAGGCGCCGAACCGCGTCACCATGGCGCCCCCGCGGGCCACCTGGCCGTCCAGGGTGTCGGCGATTCCACTCAGGAGGAGGAGCGCGCCCCCCAGGCGGATCTGCCCGAAGCCATAGGCCACGGCCGAGACGAGCACCAGGCCGGTCCCGACCGTGGTGATGGTGTTCGGCCGCACGCCGGCCCGGATCAGCCGCTCGACCAGCGGATTCACCGCCGCGTAGAACGGCTTCTCCAATGCTCCCAGGAGCTTCACGCTGGTCTCGACCCTCGGCCGACGTCTTGAGGTTTCACACCCCGACCCAGACCCATTGACGGGCCAAAGGATAACCGGCAGAACCGCTTAGAGCAATTACGCGGAGCGGCGTCGGGCCGGGGAACCCGGTTCGGGACGAGGGTCGCGGTGGGCGGCTACTCGGGATACAGCAGCACCGCCTTCCTCCGCTCCAGGAACTCCCGGCGCGCCGGCTCCCAGCCGCGGACGACCGCCGCGGGATCGGCCCCCGAGTCGATCGCAGCCCGGAGCGAAACGGTGCCCGCCAGACGATCGAAGTGCTTCGGGATCCAGGCGAACGCGCCCGGGTGCCGGCGCCGCACGGCCGCCAGGAGGTGGACGGCCGCGGCGGTCGGGTCGTAGGCGCCCCGGTCGGTCACCTCCAGCCGGATGCCGGCCAGCAGGGTGTCGGCGTACTTGCCGTCGCCGGGCCGCCGGGGCGTGAAGGCGACGCCCCGGGCCCGCACGCCCGGCAGCCCGGCGCCGTGGAGATCGGCGAGGACGGCCGCGGTGTCGAGCCACGGCGCGCCCACCTGTTCGAACGGGGCGCCGGACCCACGCCCCACGGAGAGGTTGGTGCCCTCGAACAGGCACAGCCCGGGGTAGTGGAACAGGCTCTCCAGGGTCCGGAGGTTCGGGCTCGGCGGAACGAAGGGGAGACCGGTGGCGTCGAGCGCCGTCGTCCTGCGCCAGCCCGAGGCCGGCACGACGACGAGCTCGCCGGCGATGCCGAGGTCGGCGCGCGCCAGCCGGGCCAGCTCGCCCAGTGTGAGGCCGTGCCGCATCGGCACGCGCAGCCGGCCGACCGCCGAGATATGGGCCTCCTCCAGCACGTTGCCCTGCACCGTGCCCCCGATCGGGTTGGGGCGGTCGAGCACGATCACGGGGATCCGCTTCCCCGCCGCCGACTTCATGACGTCCACCGCGGTCGTGATGTAGGTGTAGTAGCGGGCGCCCGCGTCCTGCAGGTCCACCAGGAGCACGTCGATCCCGGCGAGCATCTCGTCGGTCGGGGCGGAAGTCCGGCCGTAAAGGCTATAGATTGGAAGCCCGGTGGCCGAATCGACCGACGACGCAACGGCGGCGCCGGGCTCGGCCGCTCCGCGGAAGCCGTGCTCGGGGCTGAACAGCGCCACCAGCCGGACTCCGGCCGCCCGCAGACGCACCACGTCGCTGACACCGCTCGCATCCACGCCCGACTGGTTGGTCACCAGACCGACCCGCCGGCCGCGGACCAGGCTCGCGCTGTCGGCGAGCAGCACATCGATGCCGGGCCGAACCGCGCCGGGGCCCCCGGGCGCCGCCGCGGGGCGGGGACCCGCGCACCCGACCGGACCGCAGAGCGCACCCAGCATCAGGACATGAGACCAGTGCACACCAAGCTCCTCACGCTCGTGATGGTCCTGCTCTGCGCCTGCGGCCGCGGGCCGGCGGTCGCTCCGGCGACCCCGCAGCCGGAGCCGTTCCGGCCCGAGGTGCCCGCGGTGCCGAGCGTGGACGAGCTGGTCGCGTCCCTCTCGGTGCGCGACCAAGTCGCCCAGTTGGTCGTGCCCTGGATTCCCGGCACCTATGCGGCCTACGATGCGGACGCCTTCGCGCAGATGGAGAAGTGGGTGGACTCGCTCCACGTCGGCGGCCTCATCGTCTCGGTGGGGTCTCCGCTCGACATCGCCGCGAAGCTGAACCGGCTCCAGGAGCGGTCCGCCGTGCCGCTGCTCATCGCCTCGGACCTGGAGGGCGGCACCAGCATCCGGTTCAACGGCGGGACGCCGCTGCCACCCAATATGGGCGTGGCCGCCACCGGGAGCGACAGCGCCGCCTACCGGGTAGGCCGCATCACCGCGCTCGAGGGCCGCGCCGTCGGCGTGCACCTGGCCTTCGCGCCGGTGGCCGACGTGAACAACAACCCCGACAACCCCATCATCAACACCCGCAGCTACGGCGAGGACCCGCGGACCGTGGCGCGCATGGTCGCGGCCGAGGTCCGGGGGCTCCAGGACCACGGGATGCTGGCCACGGCCAAGCATTTCCCCGGGCACGGGGACACCGGCACCGACTCCCACCTGGCCCTGCCGGTCATCTCGGCCGACTGGCCGCGACTCGACTCGGTGGAGCTGGTCCCGTTCCGGAGCGCGATCGCCGCCGGGGTGAAGGTCGTGATGTCGGCCCACATCGCGCTGCCCGGCATAGACCCCGGAGCGCTGCGGCCCGGCACCGTGGCGCCCAACGTCCTCACCGGCATCCTGCGCGATTCGCTGGCCTTCGATGGCCTGGTGGTGACCGACGCGCTCGACATGGCCGGCGTGGCCAGGGTCTACGGCGCCGGGGCCGCGGTGCG
>DASUCK010000247.1:0-9597 GCA_036276095.1 Nonomuraea sp.
CTGATCTACACCGACGGGCTCGTCGAAGACCCCGCCCACCCGATCGACGAGGGCCTGCGGAGCCTGGCCCGCACCGCCGACGCCCTGCGCGACCTTCCGCTGGACCAGATGTGCGAGCAACTGCTGCACCACCGCGGCGACCGCTTCACCGACGACGTGGCCCTGCTCGCCCTGCGCCTCGCCGACCCCGACGCCGCCGCTGAGCCCGAACGCGCCGGGGCCGGCACGTAACCGGCCACCCGCTCACGATGGGAACCCCCCGATGGCAGACGCAACCGCGCCGGACGCGTACGCACGTCCCTTCACCCCGCGCTTCTACGAGATCGACGGCCAGGGCGTCATGTTCAACATGTGGTACCTGGGCTACGTCGACGAGGCCATGGACGGCTACCTGACCCACCGCGGCATGCCGTACGCGGAATGGGCCGAGCTGGGCCTCGACGTGCACCTGGCCCACTTCGAGATCGACTGGAGGGCGCCCGTGCGGGCCAGGGACGGGTTCGAGGTGGCGGTCACCACGGCGCGGATCGGGAAGAGGAGCTTCACGCTCGACTTCGCCTTCCGCCGCGGCGGGGAGGCGACGGCCACCGGGTCCGTCGTGTACGTCGTGGTCGCCACCGACGGCTCCGGCCCCGCGCCCCTGCCGGGCCGGCTCGTCGCCGCGCTCAGCCCGGTCGCTCCGCTGCGCGGGGAGGAGACATCGTGAAAATCCGCATCGGAATAGGCCATGTCCCGGTCACCGAACACGACCGCCTCCGCGACCAGCCCGGTGGCCACCCCCGTGAGCGGGCTTACGACCTGGCGCGGGATCACCTGCGCGATCACCCCCACCACCTGCCTCGTGACCTGGCCCGAGAGCTGGGTGAGTGGGCCGACGAGCTGGAGGCTCGCCGGGTGGATTCGGGGTGGTTGTCGGATCTGGCCGCGGCGCCGTACACGGTGGACCCGCTGATCGGGCTGGCCTACGTGGCGGGCCGTACGCGCCGGCTCAAGCTGGGCACCGGCGTGCTGATCCTGCCCGGCCGGGACCCGGTCGTGGTCGCCATGCAACTGGCCGGGCTGGCGGCGCTCGCGCCTGGGCGGGTGCTGCCGGCGTTCGGGGTGCGCCCGGTGCGGCCGGCCGACCGCCGGGCCTACGCGGTGCCGCCGGGCCGCCGCGCGGCGGTGTTCGAGGAGGCGCTGGTCGTCGTACGGGCGCTGCTGACCGGCCCGAGCGTCACCCACCACGGCGAGTTCTTCCACCTGGACGAGGCCGCGATCGCGCCGTTGCCCGCCAAGCCGCTGGACCTGTGGCTGGGCGGCCGCCTGCCGGCGGCCATGGACCGCGTGGGCCGGCTGGCCGACGGCTGGCTCGGCAGCGCCGTCACCCCGGCCGAGGCGGCGACCTCGCTGAGGGGCTTCCTCGACCGGTTCGCCGCCGAGCTGGGCCCGCTGCAGACCTGACGCCTACTTGCGGCCCAGGGCGCGGAGCCGGTCCAGTTGGACGGAGGTGACGTTCTGGTCGATCGGGTTGTCGGTGTACTGGTGGATGGTCCACGTCTTCCACGGTGCGGGCGGCGTGACCGTGCCCTTCGGCTTGCCGTAGTGGGCGACCCACAGCGGGTACGCGCCGAGGCCCTGGCCGTAGGTCTCGGCGAAGGTCCAGCTGGAGTAGAACAGCGGCGTGACGCCGGTCCTGGCCTTCACGCGGGCCAACCAGGTCTTGGCCCAGGCGTTGACGTGCGCCGCCGGCATGCCGTCGGTGACCTCCAGGTCGAGGGCGAGGAGGTCGCCCTTGCGGGCCGGTTGCCGGTTCACCACGGACACGAAGTGGTCGGCCTCGATGATGGGATCGTTGGACGGGTGGGCGAAGTGGTAGGCGCCGCGGACGATGCCGTGCCTGCCCATCTCGGCCCAGTGGCGGGCGAAGGCGCGGTCGGTGAAGTCGGCGCCCTCGGTCGCCTTGACGATGCCGAACGTGGCCCCGCTGGCGGCCCAGTCGTGCGCCGCCTGGTAGTTGGACACGTCCTGGCCGTAGGCGTGGGTTTCGGCGGCGTGCGCGGGTTGCTCGGCGTCGGCGGGTTGGTCGGCGTGCGCGGTGGCGGCGGCCGTCGTGCCGGCCGCGACGGTGGCCAGGGCCAGGCAGGCGGCGGCGGCGAGCTGACGCAGCGTGCGGGCAGGCTGGCGGGCAGGGTCAATGGTCAGACGGTGGTCGGCCATCGGTGGGGACTTCTCCTTGCTTCATGCCGCTTACCGAGTTAGCTGACGGGTTCGGGCGTGAAGCTGCCCTATGACACTTCGGTGCCAATTCACCCCAGTAATGCGAATGGGTCCCCGGTTCCGCCCGTGGCGGATTCAGCGGTCGCAGGCTGAGCTGCGATGGTCATGCGATGGTCAGAACAACGACCGGACATACCGGACGAGTGACCATGAAAGCTAACATATCTGCCAATACACTGACAAGTTCGTAAAGTTGGATGTCAGGGCGGGGTCGCGGAGGTGGGACGGCGTGTCACCATTTAGTGACATAAGGTGATGTTTGGGTACTGGACCTCTCGCGTCATTCCGTTAGAGCCAGGGGGTACGGACATGGCCGGGAGCATGGCCGGGAGCATGGCCGAGGGTCCTGTCGTGGTCGGTGTCAACCGTACGCGGGACGGCTCGATCGCGATCGCCCGCGGGCGGTCGGAGATCCACAGCCTGCAGAAGGAGCGGATGAGCCGCCGCAGGCACCACGGGGGCAGGCTCGGCGACCTGCCGCGCCACTACCTGCCCCGCCTCCCGCGGCTGGCCGGCCCGGTGGACCTGATCGTCGAGGGCTACTCCGCCGATCCCGAGCTCGCCGACCTGCCCGCCTACCACCGCGAGCTCCGCGACACCTTCGGCGCGGACGTCCCGATCGTCCGCGTCTCCCACCACCTGAGCCACCTCTACAGCGCCTTCCCCCCGTCGCCGTTCGACGAGGCCGCCGCGCTGGTCGTGGACGCGCGCGGCAGCCGCGTCCGCGACTTCACCGAGCCCGTGACCCTGCCCCCAGGCACTCCTGACCACCTGCTGGAGGTCTCCTCGTTCTACCGCTGCACCCGGGACGGCGGCGTCGAATGCCTGGCCAAGCAGCTCTGGGACGGCGACTGGGGCCGCCCGGCCGGTCTCGGCTGCTTCTACGCGCTGCTGACCAGGATGCTGTGGCCCGGCGGCGAGGGCAACGAGGGCAAGGTGATGAGCCTGGCCCCGTTCGGCGACCCGGACGCGCTCGGCCTGCCCGAGCTGGACGTCCGCGGGCACGAGGTCTTCATCCCGGGGCCCTGGCTGGACACGTTCGCCCGCGCCGACGCCTTCCGGTACGTCACCGACGGGCCGAGTACGTTCAAGCGCTCGGCGAGCCTCGCCGCGGCCGGGCAACGCGCCTTCGAACGGGCGCTCGACAGTCTGGCGGCCTGGCTGCACGAGCGGACGGGCGCCGACGACCTGGTGTTCGCCGGCGGCGCCGCGCTCAACTGCTCGGCCAATGGCCGGCTGATCCGCGAGTCTCCGTTCCGCCGGGTCTTCATCCCGCCGAGCCCGCACGACGGCGGCACCGCGATCGGCTGCGCCCTGTACGGGATGATCGCCTGCCTCGGCGCCCCCAGTGACTTCCGCTGGTCCGACGACTTCCTCGGCCCCGACCCGGACCCCGCGGAGATCGAGGCCGCCGTGGCCGCGCTGCCCGAGGATCTCACCGCCGAGCGGCCCGCCGACCTCGCGGGCGCGATCGTCAGGCTGCTGGAGTCCGGCCGGACCGTCGGCCTGCACCAGGGCCGCAGCGAGTCGGGCCCGCGGGCGCTCGGCAACCGCAGCGTCCTCGCCGATCCCCGCCGGGCCGAGATGTGTGACTACGTGAACTTCGAGGTGAAGGGCTGCGAGTGGTTCCGCCCGCTGGCCCCGATCGTGCTCGCCGACCACGCGCGACGCGTCTTCGCCGTCGACCGTCCCGTGCCGTTCATGCAGTACGCGGTCCAGGTGCGCGAGGACCAGCGTGCCGAGCTGCCCGGCATCACCCACGCGGACGGCTCGGCCCGGCCGCAGACGGTCGAGCCGGTCCACACCCCGTTCCTGCACGAGGTGCTGCTCCGCTGGCACGAGCGCACCGGCTGTCCCGTCCTCCTCAACACCTCGCTCAACGGCCCCGGCGAACCCATGACAGAGACCCCCGACCACTCGGTCGCCACCCTCCGCAAGACGAACCTGCACGCGCTGGCCATGCCGCCGTACCTGATCCGCAAGCGGGACGAGCCGCCCGTGCCCGGCAAGGACTGGCAGCCGCCGGCCCGGCCGATCTAGCGGGGTCGGTCGTCCGGCGCGGCCGCGGCTGAGCCGGCGTACGGGAGGCTCGTCGCCTATTGACGGATAAAATGAACGGCTTTTTCATACGCACAGGGGCCGCGTCGCCGGGGTGAACACCGCTGGGACGGCCATGGGCGGTGCGCTGGTGGCCACGGACGGGTATGCGGTCGGCGGGCGATCGACAGCGAAGGAGCCGGACCATGACCGTGGACGACCGCTTCGGCGACGAGCTCGAACAGGTGCGGAAGCAGCGGTTCCTCAGCGGGTACCGGAGTGAGATCGTCACCGATCCCGTCTCCGACTGGGCGACTGACTTCTCCCACGTCGACCCCGTGTGGGCGGCCGACCCGTACCCGATCCAGGACGACCTGCGGCAGCGGTGCCCCATCGCCCACACCGGCCGGTTCGGCGGCGCGTGGCTGCCGACCCGGTACGACGACGTCGCGGCCGTCGCGTACGACACCGAGCGCTTCACGTCCCGGGCGATCATCGTGAGCAACGTGCGGCCGCCGAGGGAGCTGGCCCCGGTCGGCGGCGCCCCGCCCATCTCCTCCGACCCGCCCTTCCACCGCGACGCCAGGAAGCTCCTGCTGCCGGCGTTCACCAAGTCGGCGGTGGCCAGGCACGAGCCGGCGACCAGGGCGTTCTGCCACGCCCTCGTCGACGCCTTCGAGGGGCGTGACGTCGTGGACGCCGCGCAGGAGTACGCCAAGCACATCCCGATGCGGGTCATCGCCGACATGCTCGGACTCCCGCGGGAGGACTCCGACCGGTTCGGCGGGTTCATCGAGAACGCGCTGGAGGACGTCAACGCCGAGCCGGAGGAACGCGCGGAACGCTTCTCCAGGCTGTCGGACTATCTGCTGGAGCACGTCCGCGACCACATCGACAACCCCCGCGACGACCTGACGACCTACCTGCTGAACGCCGAGTTCCAGGGCGGCAAGCTCGATCCGCTGCACGTGCTCGGCACGATCAACCTGCTGTTCATCGCCGGCATCGACACCACCTGGAGCGCCATCGGGGCGTCGTTGTGGCACCTGGCCGGGACGCCCGCCGACCGGGAGCGCCTGGTCGCCGAGCCGGCGCTGCTGCCGACGGCGATGGAGGAGTTCCTGCGGGCGTACGCGCCGGTGACCATGGCGCGGCTGGTCAGGCGGGACATGCACTGGCGGGGCGTGGACATGAAGGCCGACGACTGGGTGCTCGTGCCGTTCCCGGCGGCCAACCGGGATCCGGAGCACTTCGACCGGGCCGGCGAGGTGGTCATCGACCGGGAGGTCAACCGGCACGTCGCGTTCGGGCTGGGCATCCACCGCTGCGTCGGGTCGCACCTGGCGCGGATGGAGCTGCGTGTCGCCCTGGAGGTGTGGCTGGAACGCGTCCCCAGCTTCACCCTGGCCGACCCCGGCGCGGTGACGTGGGCCGCCAGCCAGGTCCGCGGCCCCCGCCGGCTCCCACTCCGCATCGGCTGACACATCCCCGCATCGGTTCCACCCCGACCGGCACGCTGCACCGGCGGCTGCCGCGGGGCCCGTACCGGAAGGACGGCGCCCGCCGGATCGGACGCGCCGGCTGACCGTCGTGGTGATTTGACGAAGGAAATGAACACCCGTTTAATGCACGCGCGTGGGCGCCCTCGCCCCATCCCCGACACCAGGGAGCGACCCGGAATGAAAGTACGCATCGACCCCGAGCGCTGCCAAGGCCACGGCCGCTGCTACGACCTCGCGCCCGACCTGTTCGCCGAGGACGACGAGGGCTACGGCCAGGTCCTCGGCGAGGGCATCGTGTCGGCCGGCCAGGACAACGCCGCCCGCCTGGCCGTCGCCAACTGTCCCGAGCGCGCCATCGACCTGCTCTAGCGTCGCCAGGCCCGCCGCCGGCCGAGGCGCGTCACCACGTTCGGCGCGGCGACGGCCGCCATGCAGCCCAGCGCCCACCGGTAGCCGTTGATCGGGTCGGCGAGCCCGGCGGCGGTCAGCGACGCCCCCACGACTGTCGCGGTGCGCGGGCCCGCCGGCGTCACAGGAAGGGAATACCGGGAAATGCCGGATTTCGACGGCCCCGAGTCGTTCCTGAACGCGCTCCGCGCGGCCGAGCGGCACGGCGAATACCGATCCCACGCGCCGCGCTGTAAATATCGGGGGACCGCCACTCTATTTCCCGCCCAGGTCAGGGCGGCAGGTCAGGTGGGCGATGAAGAGCCGGAATACGGTATCATGCGGAAAGGATTGTTTCCGGAAGTTTTCCATGGCAGTGGTCAGTGGTTAGTGGCGAGTGTGTTTGTGGAGTGGTCGTGGCAATGCAAGGCAAGATTCTGCGCTTCGATGACGTCCGTGGCTACGGCTTCATCGTCCCCGACAACGGCGGCCAGGATGTTTTCGTCCACGTGAACGATCTCCTCGACGACAAGACCGCGTACGAGCCGGGCTCCGCGGTCGAGTTCGAGGTGCTCGAAGGCGAGCGCGGGCTCAAGGCGTACGCCGTGCGCCTGAAGGACGGCGGGGCCAAGCCGGCCGAGTCCGCCCGCCCCGCGGCGCGACCTGCCGTGACCGTGCACGACGACGACGGCATGTGTGACGTGCTCGGCCGGGAGGAGTTCCGCCAGGAGGTGGTCAACCTGCTGCTCGCCAACCTGCCCGAGCTCACCGGCGGGCAGATCGTCCGGCTCACCGACAACCTGCTCGTGTTCGCGCAGAAGCACGGGTGGATCGAAGACTGACGCGCCCGCCCGGCGATCGCCCAACGGCAGCCGTACGTGCTTCCGCCGGCGGGCGAGCATCGAATCCGCCTGCTCGCGTTCCGGTGAAATGTCGCCTGTGGCCGGGCTGTGCGGATCTGTGAAAGAGCCGTTCGTCATCGCGCCCAGGACCGCGGGCGTGGCGTCCCCGGTGCACGCGCGGCCGCCTATATGGTGCGTCGTCGGACCGCTCCAAAGGGGGAAGCCGATGCTCGACCAAGCAACCGCCGACGCGCTCGACGAGGTGACCGCCGGCGCCGACGACCTCGATCTGGCCGCGTCGGGCGTCGTCGGCGTCACCATCGTGTGGGCCGACAACAACGGGATCCCGCGCTCGCGTACGGTGCCCGTCGACCAGTTCCCGGCCGTGGCCGAGCGCGGGGTCGGCGTGACGCCGCTGTTCGCCGTGTTCGACTCGCACGACACCATCACCTTCGGCCACGCCCCGCTGGGCACCCCCTCCGGCGACATCCGGCTGATGCCGGTGACCGACCGCATCGTCCGGCTGTCCGGGCAGCCGGGGTTCGCGTGGGTGCCCGGGCGGCAGGTGGCGGCCGACGGGTCCGCGTGGCCGTACGACCAGCGGGGCGTCCTCGAACGGCAGGTCGCCCGGGCCCGTGGCTTGGGGCTTGAGTTCCTGGCCGGGTACGAGATCGAGTTCCACCTCAGCCGCGCCGACGACGACGGGGGCGACCCGCGTCCGGTCGACGCCGGTCCGTCGTACGGACCCGCCAAGCTGCTGGCCGTGGACGGCTTCGCCGAGCAGCTGCTGCGCGACCTCCACCGCAACGGGGTGCCCGTCGGCCAGTTCCACGGCGAG
The DNA here is from genome assembly GCA_036276095.1 of Nonomuraea sp. Classification (GTDB taxonomy): domain Bacteria; phylum Actinomycetota; class Actinomycetes; order Streptosporangiales; family Streptosporangiaceae; genus Nonomuraea. The sequence continues at coordinate 7,866 of DASUCK010000247.1, forward strand.
TACGGCCCCGGCCAGTTCGAGTTCACCATCGCCCCCGCCGACCCGGTCACCGCCGCCGACCGGCAGCTCCTGGCCCGGCAGACGGTGCACGCCGCCGCGCGGGCGCACGGCCTGCGCGCGAGCTTCGCCCCGCTGGTCGCGCTCGGCCAGCTCGGCAACGGCTGGCACCTGCACACCTCGCTGTCCCGCGCCGGGACGAACCTGCTGTCCGGCGGCGACGGTCCCGCCGGCATGACCGCCGAGGGCGCCGCCTATCTGGCCGGCCTGCTGCGCGACCTGCCCGCCGTCGTCGCGGTCACCGCGCCGAGCCTGTCGTCGCTGCACCGCCTGCGGCCCGGCTTCTGGTGCGGCGCGTACGCCTTCTGGGGCGTGGAGAACCGGGAGGCGGCGCTGCGGCTCGTGCCGTCCACCCCGCTCCTGGGCGCCGCGCACGCCAACGTCGAGCTCAAGCCGTCCGACGCGTCCGCCAACCCGTACCTGGCGCTCGCCGCCGTCATCGCCGCCGGCCTGTCCGGCATCGAGGACGGCCTCACGCCGCCCGGCCCGGTGCAGGAGGACCCGGCGACCTGGAGCGCGGAACGACGTGCCGAGCACGGCGTCCACCGGCTGCCCGTCACCGTGGAGGGGCAGCTGGACGCGCTGCTCGGCAACCCGCGCGTCCGCGCCGCGCTCGGCGAGGAGCTGACGGACGCCTTCCGTGCCGTACGCGTGTCCGACGCCGCCCGCGCGGCCGATCTGGACGCCGCCGACGTGGTGCGCTCCTACCGCTGGCTGTACTGACCAGCACCGTCCCGGGTGCGGCCGCCCGGGAATCCTGGTGCGACGTGGGCTCGAGCCCGGAGTTGTGTCCGTTTCATCACTGCCTGTCGGGTAGTGCGCAGTCGCAGGAGGGAGATTGACATGTGTCTCAGCTGTGGCTGTGGAGAGCCCAACAACGATCACGGTAACGCGGCTAACATCACCGCACAGGACCTGCAGAGCGCCGCTCAGGCGGCGGACATCAGCCCGCAGGAGGCCGCCGAGAACATCCAGGCCGGCATGGGCAACGGATAGCGCCACTCCCGTGGCCCGGCGCACCACCGGCGCGCCGGGCCACGGTCGGTCGTCGGGATCCGGCTTCGAGGTCCGTACGCCTCCGCGCCGGGCGGCATCACGCCGACCTCCAGGGCGCACTGTCTGTTCCGCTTCGGCATGCCCGCGTCACCGGAATCCGCGGGCCTCCACCTCGTGATGGCGGATCACCTCCTGGATGATGAACGCCAGGAACTTCTTGGCGAACTCCGGATCGAGCTGCGCGTCGGCGGCCAGCCGTTCGAGCCGCTCGATCTGCGCGGCCTCCCGTACGCTGTCGGCCGGCGGCAGGCCGTGCGCGGCCTTCAGGCGGCCGACCTGGCGGGTGCACTTGAACCGTTCGGCCAGCACGTGCACGAGCGCCGCGTCGATGTTGTCGATGCTGGCCCGCAGCTCCCGAAGCTCCTCCAGCGCCGATTCCGGTATTCCGGCCTCCGGGTGCGTCATGTCCTCGCTCATCGCCCACCGTCCCTCGCATGCGCCGGCACTCACACGGTACGAAATCAAGCTACGCGATCTTAGCGTTCGCCCCCGTGGCCGAAGGCGGGGCGGAGCGCGGTCAGATCGCGCGTCCTGGACGCCTGTTCCCCCAGGAGGCGACGGTTGTCGGCATCGCCTGACGACTGGTGATTTCGCCGATGCGGCGCCGGCCGTCGCCGGG
>DASUCK010000248.1:0-2096 GCA_036276095.1 Nonomuraea sp.
GAAGGTGTCCGCGGCCAACGCGGGCACAGTCAACGAGCCGGTCACGATCCAGCCCGGTGACGACAACGGCGCGTTCCGGGTCGTGGACTGCCACTACATGTACAACCTGGCGATCTCCTCGCTGGACGGTCCGGGCACCTACGAGGTGTCCGCGGTCGTCGACGGCGTTCCGGCCGACGGCGAGGCCAGTTTCCAGCTGCGGTAGATCTCGTTCCGGGTCCTCACTGAGGCCCCGGCGGGCGCCCTCACCCGGTCGGGGTGGGGGCGTTCGCATGCCCGGCGCCAACCCAGCCTGTCGGCGCCCGGCCAGGCGGGCGGCGGCAATCGCGGTGAGCGGCCGTCCACTGCACGCCCCGAAGCGGTGGCGGCAACGATGATGGCGCGGGTGCCGTCCGGGGGATCGCATTCGCGCCCAGGCATGGATAGGTTCTTGGCGCAAGAGACGCCCGGCTGCGTATTCAGCCACACCTCTCAGCTCGGTCGGCGATCCCGGGCCATCGACCGTAGGAGACGTAGGAGCCAGCACGCGAGCGCCTTCGGTGGTACAAGAAACGCGCGGTCAACGCCCCACAGTCGTCGATCGAACCTCGATAGCCTGCGTCCCATGGCAAGGCGACCGCCGCCGCTCCCGGACACCAACGAAGGTCACTTGGAGCGACTCCAGCGAACGCAGGAGCGGACCAACACTGTCCTGTCCTGCCGACTCGCGCAACAGCAGCAGGTCGCTTGGATGGGAACGAAGTTCACGGTCAATTTGCGCGCTGAGACTAGGGCGGTGGACCGCGTGGTGATGCCGGCCCCCGATGCAGAGGAGCTGGCGGTCGCCGCGACACTCGCCCGCCCCTTCTCGCTCCAAAGCGAGGCAATCTACGGACCTGAGGTGGCGAAATCCCTGGTGCACTTCTCCGCGTCCGACGAACAGCGTGAGATGTGCATGCAGCTTGCTCGGATGTGGAAGCGCCTACCGCTGCAGCGTATGCAGACATTCGCTTCGACATCGCAGGGAAGGCCGTTACTGCCGGTGTCTGGAGTCTGGGACGGCGAGATCGCAGATCGGGTGCTCTACGCAAAGTTGGTCCACGCCGACGACGCGGGGGCGCTCCTTGAACACATCAACGATGCCCAACAGCAATGGAGCCTGGCCGGCATCGTAGGCGACTGGCTCGCCGTTATCGCGCATCAGCAGGCCTTGCTACGGTGGGTTCGCCCTGACATCTGCGCCTTGCTGACGCCCTGGGCGGGAACTCCGACCACAATCTTCGAGCGGTTGGGCGTGAGCCCAGGGGTCGGCCAGTCAAGCCAGAGGCCCAATGGAAAGCAGTCGAGCGGGGACGTCGTGTAGCACCGCAACGCGCGCTGGGTTCGCGGACGCAGAGGTGTGCCGCTGAGGACGTCGCGACGCGTCGTGCCCGCTCGGCGGCCTGCCGCGGCAGTCTCCGGTTGGGCCACGTGCGAGACGCGGATCACGATGCCACCACATCAGATCTCGACTGGCGCATGTTGCACTTGAGCGAGCACCTCGACGCCACCGACAGGGCGCGCCGCCGACCAAACCGCGATCGCAGGCGCGGCGGAAGGACTTGATCGACAAGATCCGGACAGTTCCAGTCGCCTCGGATACCGGCCTGACCGATGCCATTCATCATGGGCCGAACGTGCAACTGCCGGATTACCACCACTCCTGGTCGAGGCGGCCCTCGATCGAGCGCACGTTCTCCCGGCTGCACGTGTCGCAGTAGTAGACGGTGCGCTTCACCCCGCCGCGGGTCTCGACCGACGACGTCCAGGTCAGCGGGAGGTCCTCGACGCTCGCGCCGCAGCGCGCGCAGGTCGCGTGTGGCGATGGCGTCGGAGCGGTCGGCACCCCTCCTTCCTACGGCAGGGCGGCCCCGGCGTCGAGCAGGGGCGCCCACAGGTCCCCCTGCTCCTCCACCCGGGCGAGGGTCTCGGGCGCGGTGAAGCGCAGGTCCTCGACGGTGCGGGTCGCCTCCACCTCCTCCCAGGTGACCGGGGTCGACACCCACGGCTGCGGCCGGGCGCGCAGGGCGTACGGCGCGACCGTCGTCTTGGCCGCACTGTTCTGGCTCCAGTCGACG
>DASUCK010000249.1:0-3056 GCA_036276095.1 Nonomuraea sp.
GCTCGTGGCGCGTGGACTCGGACCAGCGGATGGGCGGCCCTGCCATCCATCGCGCCCGCGACCCCCGCGAGGCCGCGCACGTGGCGCTGCGCCTCGCCAAGGAGGGTCCGGCGAACCCAGCCCAGGGCTAGTACACCAAGCCGCGGCGGCTGATCTTGTAGAGATCCGCAGGGTCGTACGGCATGCAGATGTCGCCGGTCCCGCCGAAGGTCCATTCCCACGAGATGATCTGGACCGCCGCGATGTGGGTGGCCGTCACGGGGCACTCCGGAGTGGTGGTGTTCTGGCTCGAGGTGCCGAATATCTCCACCTCTGACCGCGGTGCGTAGATCGTCCCCGAGATGAAGAGCTCCGAGTTGCCCTCGACGTGGACGAGGCCGGTGGTGGTCGCCCCCTGAGCTCCTTGGGGATCGTCCCAGATCACCAAGCCGCCGTATGGGCACCCGCCGGTGGTGGTGACGGGCGGACAGGGCGCATCGGGTCGGAGCCCTCGGATCTGGAGACTGTCGGCTTTCAGATTGAGGTCGCCCTGGCAGTGGTATGACCTGTTGGTTGTCGCACACTGGCCCTTGTTGTCGGTGTTGTAGATCAGGACCGGGGCCGGGATCCCACTTCCGTCGAGGGACGTCAGCTGCGAGGAGCCCACGAAGCGAACACCCCCGCCGGCGATGATGTAGATCCCGGGATTGAGCGTCACCGACAGGTTGTTGTCGATCGTCCATCCACCGTAGTAGATGCCCGGGTTGAGCGTGACACACTGACCGGCGGCAGGAGGAGGACAGGCGGCATCCCCCCAATCAGGGGCGCCGCCGCCGCCCCCGCAGCCCTTCGATGCATTTCCGGTCGGCATGGTCTGGTCCGCAGTCGAACCGCCGCAGCGAGCGCCCGGCGTCGCCGGATCAATCGCTGGGAACGACAGGCCACCGAGCGGGTCCGCCACCTGCGTCGCTGCCTCGTCCAGCAGCCCGTGCGGTTCGTCCGCGGATCCCTTGCAGCTGCCATGGACATTCACCTTGGTGGCGTAGAGGTCAGCCGTGCCGTTGATATCCATCGCCCCGCCACCGCCGGATGTCCCGCAGTCGTCGTCGGATGTCGGCGTTCCACAGTCCGAATTGACCTGCACGAAGCCTCCAGCACCGGTGTAGCCGGGCTCTGGATAGATGTGGACCAGAGCGGTGCCCTGCACCTCGGCTGTGCTGCAGTCGTCCGGATTCAGGGCGATCAGCGAATGGGTGTTCGCCGCGCCGAGCACGCGTGCCGCCACTGCCTGGGCCGAGACGCTGGCCCGCCCTGCGTTGAAGATGCGGCCGAAGAAGCTGTCCCGCTGCTTGGTGATCACCACCTGCACATGGCCGGTGTGTCCGACGAAAGCGGGGGCACGTTCATCCGGCGGATACACGACCTCGAGTGTGGCTCCGTACGGATCCTGCGCGGGATCGCAGCTCGTGTTCGACGGCTCGTAGATCCCATTCTCAAGAGCGTATCGGCATGCTGCGGCCTCGGCGCTCGGTCGGTTGAATGCCTGGCTTCCGGTGAGCGGATCCTGGTCGCCGATGAAGCGTGCGGCCGCCAGCGCCGCAGGATCTGCCGCGTTCTGTTCCTGGCGCTGGAGCATCCACGAAAACCCTAGGTCAACCACGAGCGCGGCAACGCCCAGCAGCACCAGCATCGATGCAGCGGTGATGATGAGGATCTGGCCGCGGGGCGCGGTCCGGGTGGTCGCGCGTCTCATTGCTGGTACTGCAGCGCCTCAGTGACGACGGCCCGAAGCGTCACGGTCGGTGGGATCAACAGGAAGCCGGCGAGTGGCGGCCTCCACACGTAGCAGGCGTAGGTCGTGACCTGATTCGCGCTTCCGTAATTCGAGGCGGAGTAGCTGCTCGCCATGTCGTCTGAAACCGATGTCGGCGGGGCCGGGCACGGCAGGCTGTCCGCTGACGTTCGGGGATCGACGCCGCCGATGGTGCACGTGCGCAGCTCGTTTGGCGCGCTCGCGCTCGCGTCCCAGTCGGCCCAGACGCCCAACGTGTCCTTCGTCCAGTACCCGGACCAGCACGCCGATACGTGAAGCTGGGACCGATTGATTCCGAAGACCGCGTCACGCGCGGACGCAGTCATCTTCGGCCATCGCGTGGCAGGTGGATCGCACGGCCAGTACGAGCTGGCGTAGACCGCCAGGTCAGGCTCGCGGTTCGACACGGTCGGACACTGTGCTGACCCGGTGTTGACGATCGCATAGCGCGCCGCCTCGCGCGCGGCGTTGGCCACCTGCTGCTGGTAGAAGACGCCAATCCCCAGGATGATGATCCCGAAGATCACCATGAAGAAGAGCGGCGCCACCAGGGCCAGCTCGACCATCGTCTGGCCCCGCGCGTGATCGCGCCTCAGCATGTCGCCACCGTCGCCGGGTACGGCGGGCAGTCGAGAACGAACGATCGTGTCCTCTGCAGGTACACGTCGCCGAGGTTGAGCCCGGCGTTGAACGGAAGGGCGAGGCTCAAATTCATGAGCGTCGTGAAGTGGTAACAGACGCGCACTTCGACCCAGTGACTCACTGTCTCGCCCCCCGACACGTTGGTCCATGGCTGGGCGGTCCCGGGCGCGGTCTCGGAGCATGCGGCCGGAACGGCACCATCGAACCCGGGGATGGGGGCACCGCATTGCGTGTCGAGACCATCGTGCACACACGCCCGGACCGCGGTCAGGCGCGGGCAATCGGTCGCATTGACCTTCTCGGGCGACTCCGCCAGCAGGTCCACCTCGGCGCACGCGGTCCGCGCGATGAGCTGGTGGACTGCTGTGTAGTAGGCCGGATGCGTGGATGGGTCCGCGAAGTTGGGCTTGTCGCGCAGCCGCTGGATGGCGCCGACCTCTGCCGCATCGCGTGCCACCGCCTCCAGGGTGATCCCGGCCTGGAACACGCGACCGAAGTCCGCGATCCCGAGGAGCAGCACCAGGAGCATGGGCAGCACCAGGGCGAACTCAACGAGGGACTGGCCACGCGGGTGTGCCGTGTGACTGCCGATCTCCCCGTGTCTGCCGCTTCGGCGGCGACG
>DASUCK010000250.1:0-8252 GCA_036276095.1 Nonomuraea sp.
TGCGCGCCGATCGAGCCGTCGAGCCGGTCGCGCTCGCGGTCCCGCAGGCCGCACGCCTCGATGTCGCGCAGCCCGCCGGCCATCCCGGTCATGGCCTCGGCCAGGCGCTCGTCGGCCACCAGGAACGCGCGCTGCCGCCGGCTCAGCGCCGGCAGTGAGACCAGGAACAGGCCAAGACCGGCCGCGAACGGCGGCAGCACCAGCGCCAGCGCCTGCGGCGCCAGCGTCAGCAGGCCCAGCACCACGCTGGTCACGGTGAACGCGAATCCGCGCACGCTCGTGACCACCGCCGCGAACGCGTCCCTGGCCAGCTCCACCTGCAGCCCGGCGCGGGCCACGGCCGCGGTGTCCGGCCCGGTGAACGGGTCCCGCCGCAGCGCGCCGGCGACCACGTGGCTCAGCAGCTCGTCGCGGAACGGCTCGGCCACCGCCGCCACGGCGAGCACCACCTGCCGCGCGGCGACGGCGGCCACCAGCCAGGCGAGGCCGAGCGCCGCCAGCCACGCCAGCCCGGTCGCGGGTTGGCCGGCGGCGAACCCGTCCTCGATGGCCCTGGCGACGGCGTGCCCGATGAGGAACGCCGGCCCGGCCTCCAGCACCGACCAGAGCCCGATCCTGACCAGGTGCCGCGGCTCCCGCCGCAACGCCCGCCAGAACCCCGGCCGCGTCCCCGCGACGAGGCCCGTGACGGCGGCCTCGGGCCGTGGGTACGGGCCGCCGCTCATGACGTGGCCTCCTCGACAGCGGACACGGCCTGCTGGGGGGTCGCCTCCGCGGAGGCGGGCTCCTCGAAGGCGGGCTCCTGGAAAGCCGGCTCCTGGAAGGCGGGCTCCTGGAAGGCGGGCTCCTGGAAGACCGCGCGGTAGCGGGGGTCGTGCCAGAGGCGGTGGTGGGGGCCGACGGCGCGGACCCCGCCGTCGGCGAGCCAGACGACCTGGTCGGCGCGGGCGGCGGTGGCCGGGCGGTGGGCGCAGATCAGGCGGGTACGGCCGCGGGGGTCGGTGGTGAGGGCGCGGGCGACCTGGCGTTCTGTGACGGTGTCGAGGCTGGAGGTGGCGTCGTCGAGCACGAGCAGCCGCTCGCCCTGGGCGAAGGCCCTGGCCAGGCCGATCCGCTGCCGCTCGCCGCCGGACATGGGCGCCTCGCCCAGCCGCGTGTCGTACCCGTGCGGGAGCCGGGCGATGAACGCGTCCGCGCGGGCGGCCGCGGCGGCCGCCGCGGGTTCGGGGCCGATGGCCTCGCCGACGGTGTCGCCGACCAGGACCGGGCGTTCGAAGGCGTACCCGATGGCGTGGCGCAGTTCCCGAGGCGACAGCTCGGGCAGCGGGACCCCGTCGAGCAGGACGGTGCCGCGGCCGGGGTCGGCGAGGCGGCCGGCCAGGGCGGCGAGCAGGGACTTCCCGGCCCCCGACCGCCCCACCACGGCGGTCACCGAGCCGCCGGGCAGGGTGAGGTCGCCGACGGTGAGCCCGTTCGCGGCCACGTCGCGGAACTCCAGCGTGCCCGGGCCGGGCGGCAGCGCGCGATCGCCGTGCGGGACCGGGGGGAGGGAGAGGACCTCGGCGACCCGCTCCGCGGCGGCCCGCGCCCTGGCCAGGCCGCCGACGTGGCCGAGCGCGCTGCTGAGGGAGGCGCCGAGGACGGCGTAGCGGGCGGCCGCGTACAGTTCGCCGACGGTGAGCGAGCCGGCGGCCAGCATGAGGCCGCCGGCGGCGAGCACGGCGACCTCGACCAGCGGCACGATCACCCCGGCCCGGACGGCGGAGCCCGCGTTGGCCCGCCACAGGTTCATGCCGTGGGCGCGCAGGCGCGGCAGCGGGCCGAGCACGCGCCGTGCCTCCTGGTCCTCGGTCCCGGCGGCGGCGACGGTGCGGGCGCCGTCCATCGCGGAGACGAGCCGGGCCGCGATCTCGCCCTGCACCTCCTGGTAGCCGCCGGCGAGGGAGGTCGTGGCGCGCAGGAAGGCCCGCAGGACGAAGAGGATGGCCACGATGCCCACGCCGAGGGTCAGGGTGAGCAGCGGGGAGATGAGGGTGAGCGCGACCAGCGCGCCCGCCGTGGGTACGAGGAGCGCGAGCGCGCCGGTCACGGTCTCGGGAGCGCGGCCGGTCTCCTCGGCGTTCAGCCCGGCCCGGGTGGCGAGCTCGCCTTCGGGGAAGCGGCGGGTGGCCGCGGGACCGGCGCCCAGGACGCGACGCAGGAGGCGGCGGCGCAGTCCGGCGGCCGCGTGGGCGCTGCTCGCGCCGCTCGCCCAGACGCCGAGGCTCTGGCAGAGCATGACGACCGCGACGACCCCGGCGCAGCCGCCCAACCAGGAGAGGCCGCCGGGTACGCCCGGCGCGGGCCCATCCGGCACGGGCCCGCCCGACATGAGGACGTCGACCGTGCGGCCGACGACGTACGGGAGCGCGAGCTCCCCGGCCGCCCCGGCGACCGAGGTGACCGCCAGCACGGCCGGCCACGGCCCGCCGCGCCGGATGGTGGCGATGACGAGCCGGTCTCCTGCGCGCACCCCGGACCTCCCTCGTCGGTACGGCACGTGAGCGGGGTCCCCGCGCCTCGCCTGACGGCGCGGGGACCCGCGAGGGCCCTATGGCGAGATCAGTGGCAGATCGCGGCACTGAGGTTGCTGGGCTTCTTGGAGTCACAGATCAGCACGGTGAGCGTGCTGCCGCCGCTGGCGACGTCGCTGGCCGCGGGAGCCTCAAGACCCTGCAGGTCGAGGAGTACCATGTTCTACACCTCCTTCCGTGGTGTCGTCGGGGCAGGCCGCTCGGGGGTGGCGGCCTCCAGGAACGGCAGGCTCGCGGGCCGGTCGCCCAGCGCCGCGCCGAGAGCGAAGAGCACGCCCGCCGTTCCGGTCGCGAAATCCATCGAGAGGCGCCGCAGCTGGTCGCCGGGGAAGGCGAGCCCTCCGCCGTACGGCAGCGCGTGCCACCTCAGCCCCTTGACCAGGGCGCCGGTCGCGGGGTCGCCGGCGAGCGCGGCGATGATGCCCGCGCGGCCGGTGAAGAGCCCCGACTGCACGAAGAACCCGGCCCGGCCGACCAGCCGCAGCTTGGCCAGGGCGGTGGCGAGTTCCTCGTCGTGCCGGTGGGCCAGGTAGCGCTCCAGCACGAGCGCGATGCCGGCCGACCCCTCGTCGAGGTACGGCAGCATCCGCCAGCCCTGGTCGACCTGGAGCGAGCCGTCCCGCGACTCCCGGCAGCGGCGCAGGTCCTGGCGGAGCGCGGTGGCGGCCAGGTCGAGCAGCGCCGCGTCGCCGGTGTGCTCGTACCCGCGCAGGAACAGCAGCGCGGGCCCGGAGGAGCCGTGCATCAGGCCGGCCCGCGGGTGGGTCCCGCCGCTGATCTCGGGGACGGGGGTGGCCAGGCGGTCCGCGCAGATGTCGGCGGCGCGCAGGGCGAGGTCGGGGTGGCCGAAGCGGAGGAGGTTGAGTCCGACTCCGGACAGGCCGGAGTACAGCGCCGATTCCAGGAGCTCCCACTTTTCGCGCAGGCAGACCCCGACCAGCTCGCGGGCGTCGTCGTGGTGGCCGAGCAGGTCCAGGACGTACGCGATGCCGTGCAGCCCGTCGTACAGGCCGAGTCCGGAGCCCTGGACGGGGCGCAGGGCGCGGTCGCGTAACCAGCGTTCGTACTCGGGGAAGGGCCCGAGCCCGGCGGCGCGCAGGGCGAAGAGCACGCCGGCCGCGCCGTGGGCCAGGTTGAGCCCGCCGCCGGGCTTGAACTGGTCGACGTCGCCGGGGAAGAGCCGGTCGTCGCGGTCGGGGGTGGCGGCGGCCACGATGGCGCGGCACATGGCGTCCCGCAGCTCGGGCCAGGGGGCCTCGCCCGGCATGGGCACGGGGGTCTCGTCCCGCACGCCGCCGGTGATGACCTCCACGGCGCCGTCGACCAGCTCGGCGGGCACGGGGAAGATGTCCTTGACGATCTCGCCGAGGTGGGCCACCTTCGGCCGGTGCAGCGGCAGCGTGATCGTGGCCTGCGGCGCGAACAGGCCGAGGCGCAGGCAGGCCAGCGCGTACGTGTCGACGTCCACGCCCTGGCGGTCGGGGGGCGGGACGAAGGCGGGGTGGCCGAGCGCGGCGCGGGCGCGGTCGCCGGCGAGGGTGGCGACCTCGTAGTCGATGAGCACGACGCGGCCGCTCTCGGTGAGCAGGACGTTGTCGGGGTGCAGGTCGCCGAAGACGACGCCGCGCCCGTGCAGCGACTCGACGGCCGCGGTGACGCCGTCGAGAGTCTCGACGGCCCAGCCGGTGTAGGCGGCGAGGTCGGCGCCGGTGCAGGTGGCACGGCTCAGCGGGTAGCGGAACACCAGCCGCCGCCCCAGCGGCACGGCGTCCACGAACTCCATGACGAGGAAGTGGTGCTCGCCCAGCGTGAAGTAGTCGCGCAGCGCGGGCGCGGCCGGCAGGCCGTCCAGGCGGCGCAGGATGTCGCGCTCGTGTCGGAGGCGGGTGACGGCGTCGCGGCCGGCCGCGTCGAGCCCGGCGTGCGGCCTGGCCTCCTTGAGCACCACCCGCTCGCCCGTGCGCGTGTCCCTGCCCAGGTAGACGCCGCCGCCGTTGGAGAAGTGCAGGACGCTCTCGATCGCGTACGCCAGCCCGCTCGTCGTCACGGCGTTGCGCGCGGCCAGGTGCGGCTCCAGGAACGCCGGGAGCTCGGTCCACGCCGGCACGGAGAACGTGGCGGCGCGCACGTCCGGCACGAGCTGGCCGTCACCGTCCGCGACGGCCAGCGTGCGCTCGCCCGACGCGGTCAGGGTGTGGCGTTCGGCGAAACCGCCGTACCTGACGAACAGCGGGCCGTCGCCGTAGCGCAGGTCGCTGAGGATGTACGGCCCGCGCACGCCGCGCAGCAGCTCGTCGAGCTCCTTCAGCACCAGCTCCAGCTGGGCCTCGTCGCGCGGGTAGATAGTGACCAGCTTGCCGCTCGACGCTCTGGAGGCGGCCTTGGAGTTGACCATGACGTGCACCGCCGGCCCGCGCAGGAATTTGAACGCGAGCTGCCGGGGCACGCAGTAGTCCCAGACGGCGGCGATCGCCTTTTCCGCGTCCTCCACCCGTGCCGACACGTGGATTTTCCAGCCCTGCGCGGGCAACGGGACGTCGGTCTTCGGCGCGTAATAGGCCCAGGTGTCGGTCAGCTGGTGGAACCAGCCGTCCGGTACGGGTTCGCGCAGTTGGGAAAAGCCGGCGTCTTCGGCCGTGCCGTGCTCGATCGTGTCGTAGAAATGCGGATCGGCGAGGCAGTACAGCTCGTACTTGTCCATCGGGGGTGGACCTCCAGGGCGGCGTGGTTCCGAGATTGCCGCCTTAGAGCCTTTGGGTCTAGTTACACCCGCAATTGACGAAATATGCCTATTGCATTGGCATTTGTGAATTTTTCACGATAGGCCGGGCGCGGAGGCTATTTCTTTCGTGGGACGTACACGCTGAACGTGAACTGGCCCGCCCGCGACGACGTCGCCTCCAGCCAGCCGCCCAGGCCGGCCACCCGTTCGGCGAGGTTGAGCAGGCCCTGTCCGGCCGCGTCGCCGGGGCGGCGGGGCGGGCGCACCCCGTCGTTCCTGATCGTCAGGCGGATCATGCGGTCGCGTTCCAGCAGGTGGAGGGCGCACTGGCGGGCATCGGCATGCCTGAGCACGTTCGTGACGCCCTCGCGCAGCGCGTGAGTGAGCGCCTCCTCGACGTCGGCCGGCAGGTCGCGGCACGACACCTTGATCTGGCTGCGGATCCGCGCCGACTCCAGCAGCGCCCGCGCCGAGTTCAGCTCCGCCGCCAGCGAGGAAGAGCGCAGGCCGTGGGCGACCGCCCGGACGTCCGCCGACAGGTCGCGCAGCAGCTCGATCGTCTCCCCGATCTCCGCCCGCGCCTTGGGGTCCCGCTCGGCCACCAGCCGCTGCACGAGCTGCGCCTTGAGCACCAGGACGGCCAGCCGGTGGCCGACCAGGTCGTGCAGGTCGCGGGTGAACCGGCGGCGCTCCAGCTCCACGGCCCGGCGCATGACGTCCGTGCGGGCCCCGGCCAGCCGCCGGGCGCGCCTGGTCAGCGCGACGAGGGCGTACTCGACCAGGCCGACCAGCGGCCCGGCCACCGCCCACAGCAGGTGCACGCCCTCCGGCCGGGGCGCGGCGAGCAGCACCAGCCCGCTGGCCGGGGCGAGCAGCGCCAGCACCAGCGACCCGATCCGGTCCGCCATCACCAGCAGGGCGCCCGCCATCAGCCCGCAGACCGGGGTCCACGCCGCTCCGAACACCGTGAGCGGCAGGTACGTCAGCCACGCCTGCACCGCCACCAGCCACCAGGAGCCGGCCTCGCGTACCGGGGTCTCCATGACGAACCTCGCGTGCAGCGCGAGCAGGACGACCAGCGTCACCGAGCCCTCGACCGCCGTCCCCGCGGCGGCGAGCCCGCTCACGACCGGCACGCAGAGCGCCGCGCCCCCGGCGACCAGCCCGAGACCGCCCGGCCAGAGCGGAGAGGAGAAGGCAGCCACTTTGGAACGTGCCCACGCCGGAAGTCCGCGAAATCGTCCTTCCACCTCACCCCCGGGGGTGTGCGCGGCCACGTGGCTGGAGCACCCCGATTGCCCGTTCCTCTAGCCGACCCGATCTCCGGTACCCCTGTAAAGGCCGGTTTCCGCTTTTGGACATCCCTGACTCGGCGTTGTGAGGTGCGGTGGTGAACGTCCGGGAATGTCGGTCCGAGACCCTAAGGTATGGGCATGCGGGCTAATGAGGAGGCGGCGGCGGCGCTGCAGGAATACGCGGAGCTGTTCGCGCTCTGCGGCGGCGACGCCTTCCGGGTGCGGAGCTACCAGAAGGCCGCCAAGGCCATCGCCGGCTTCCCCGAAGACATCTCGGTCGTCGACGTGCGCGGCGTGCCGGGCGTCGGCGAGGCGATCGCCAGGAAGATGGAGGAGTTCCTCCAGCGCGGGAGCTTCCGACAGCTCGACGACCTGCGCGTACGGGTGCCCGACGGCGTGCGGAGGCTGACCAAGGTGCCGACGCTGGGGCCGAAGACGGCGATCATGCTGTTCGAGGAGTTCGGCATCGACTCCGGCGACGCGCTGCGCGAGGCGATCACCTCCGGCCGGCTCGACGGGGTCAAGGGGCTCGGCCCGAAGACGCTGGCCAATCTGCTCAAGGGCGTCGAGCAGCTGGAGCAGTCCGGCCGCCGGGTGCACATCGGGGTCGCGATGTCGCTGGCCGAGCAGGTGATGGCGACCCTTTCCGCCGAGCGCGTCGCGTACGCGGGGTCGCTGCGGCGCATGAAGGACACGATCGGCGACATCGACATCCTCGCGGTGGCGCCTGAGTCGATCATGGCGGAGTTCCGCGCGCAGCCGTACGTCGCCGAGGTGATCGCGGCCGGCGACAAGAAGACCTCGATCCGCACCACGTCCGGCATCCAGGTCGACCTGCGGGTGGTCCCGGCGGGGTCGTGGGGCGCGGCCATGCAGTATTTCACCGGCTCCAAGGAGCACAACGTCGCCGTCAGGGAGATGGCGGTGAAGCGGGGCTGGAAGCTGTCGGAGTACGGGTTGTTCGAGGGCGAGCGGGTGATCGCCGCCGAGTCGGAGGAGGAGATCTACGCCGCCCTCGGCATGCGGTACATCCCGCCGCCGATGCGGGAGGACGGCGGCGAGGTCAAGGCGGCGCTGGCGGGCGAACTGCCCGCGCTGGTGGAGCTGGCCGACCTCAGGGGCGACCTCCACACCCACACCGACCTGACCGACGGCATCGCCTCGCTGGAGGACATGGTGGCCGCCGGCCACGCCCGCGGCTACTCCTACTACGCGGTCACCGACCACGCGCCCGACCTGGCGATGCAGCGGATGACGCTGGACAAGGCGCTGGCGCAGCGGGAGCAGGTGTCGCGCCTGCAGGAGAAATATCCGGACATGCGGCTGCTCCACGGCACCGAGCTCAACATCGCTCCCGACGGGTCGGTCGACTGGCCCGGGGAGATCCTGCGGGGGTTCGACGTGTGCGTGGCGTCCGTCCACTCCCATTTCGGGATGTCGCGGGACGAGATGACCCGGCGGTTCATCGCGGCCTGCGAAAACCCGTACGTCGACATCATCGGCCACCCGACCACCCGGAAGATCGGCAAGCGCCAGGGGGTCGACGCCGACTGGGACGCCGTCTTCCGCGCGGCCGCCCGCACCGGCACCGCGATGGAGATCGACTCCTTCCCCGACCGCTCCGACCTGCCGTCCGACCTCGTACGGCTGGCGAAGCACCAC
>DASUCK010000251.1:0-7915 GCA_036276095.1 Nonomuraea sp.
TGAAGATGCGCAAGGGGATCGACGACGACCACCAGACCTACCTGGACGCGGGCCGGATCGCCGCCGAGGAGGGGGTGGCCGCCGTCGCGCTGCACGCGCGCACCGCCCGGCAGCACTACGGCGGGGTCGCCGACTGGGAGGCGATCGCGCGGCTGAAGGAGGCGGTGCCGGAGATCCCGGTGCTGGGCAACGGCGACATCTGGTGCGCCGACGACGCGTTGCGGATGGTGGCGCGGACCGGGTGCGACGGTGTGGTGGTCGGGCGCGGGTGTCTCGGGCGGCCGTGGCTGTTCAAGGACCTGGACAACGCGTTCAACGGCAGCCCGGAGCGGGCCCGGCCGGCGCTCGGCGAGGTGGCCGAGACGATGGCCAGGCACGCCGAGGCGCTGGCCGGGTGTTTCGACGTCGAGCGGTACGCGGTGGCCGACTTCCGCAAGCACGTCGGCTGGTACCTGAAGGGGTTCACGGTCGGGAGCGAGCTGCGGCGGGAACTGGCCACGGCGGAGTCGCTCGACCAGCTACGCGTAGGGCTCGCCAAGCTGGAGCACGACCAGCCGTGGCCGCTCAACACGGACACTCCGCGGGGGAAGTCCGGCGAGCGGAGCAAGGTGCAGCTTCCGGACGGGTGGCTGGACGACCCGTGGGACGACGGGGTCCCGGTGGACGCCGAGTCCGACATATCCGGCGGTTAGCCGGCGCGGGCCGGCTGTCAGTGCGGGGCGGTGGCTTCCGTGCCGCACGGGCCGCCGCCCACGGCGGGCTGCAGGCGGAGGCGTTCGCCGGACATCGTGAGGGTCGGGTAGTACGCGGCGATGCGCTCGGCCGAGCGGCCGGCGTAGTGGCAGATGAAGCTGCGGCGGAAACGGTCGGCCGTGGTGTTGGGCTCCGAGCCGTGCACGAGACTGCCGTTGAATAAGAGCACGTCGCCGGGGTCCATGTCGATCGGCACCTTCTCCAGGCCGGGCGGCGGCGGCACGTACTCGCTGGTGAAGGACACGCCGGGGTCGGCCTCCTCGGGGCAGAACAGGTCCATCAGGTGCGTGCCGGGCACGACCTCCAGGCCGCCGTTGGCCCGGTCGACCCGGTCGAGCGCCACCCAGGCGGCCACGCAGGTGCCCGGTTCGACCCTGAGGTAGAAGTTGTCCTGGTGCAGCGCCTGGCCCCGCGCCCCCGGCGGCTTGAAGTAGAACATGCTCTGGGCTGCTATCGGCTCCTCGCCGAGCAGGTCACGCAGGATCGCGGCGACGCGCGGGTCGAGGAGGTACCGCAGGGCGAGGCCGTTCACCTGGTGCGGGTGCATGATGCGCGGATACTCGCGCAGGACGTCGTACGGCCGCCCCGGCTCCTGCGGCCGGGGCGCGAAGTGGCCGGGGATCGGACCCCGGGCGTGCAGCGCCATGAACGCGTCGCGCAGCGCGGCCACCTCCTCCATGGAGAGCAGGCCGGGCACCAGCAGGTATCCCTGCTCGCGGAAGTCGTCGAGCCTCATGCCTCCCACACTAGGCACCGGGATCGACGTCCACCGGGCCGCCGCTGCGCCAGTAGACGTTGTCCTCCCTGGACAGGAACCCCTCGTCCACCAGGTAGCGCCGCAGCGCCGCGTAGTCGTCGTGGAAGGCCCGCAGGGCCACGTTGACGTCCTTCTCGGGGTAGCGCACGCCGGGCTCGAACACCGTGGCGATGTAGCGCAGCAGCACGAGCCGCTTGTCGCGGCGCATCGCCAGCGTAGTCAGCCGGCCGTTCACCAGGAACGTGCGCAGCACCCGCTCATCCGGCGACCGCTCCGCGACCGGCTCGGCGCGGGCCCGCAGCAACTCCCGAAACCGCTCCGGCGTGGCCCGCCACGTGCCGTTCTCGTCGCACGCCGCCAGCCCGCCCCCGGCGAGTTTCCGCAGCGCCTCGGGGGAGTGGCCGGCGGACCCGCCGAGCACCAGCGAGGCGAAGGTCCGCAGCGTGTCCTGCTGGTAGAGCAGGCCGAGAACCCGCCTGATCTCTTCATCGCTCACCCGTAGTATTTTGTCCCATGATCACGGCAAACCGGCCGTCGGCGGCGAACCGCCCGCCGGCGGGGAAGGCCCGCGGGAGGCGCACGGTCCGCGGGGCGCGAACGGTCCGCGGGCCGCGAACGGTTCGCGGGGCGGCGAACCGGCCGCCGTCACGCCCCCTTCGAGCGGCGGCGGACCGCTGGCACCAAGCGCCGTACGCCCGGCTCCGCACGCCCGCGAACTGCTGAGACTCGGAAATGTCCCGACCTTGAGACAATGTCATGACAAGACGCCGACGTTCTGCGACGGACACTTGATCAGACAGGCCTGTGCCGGGACGCCCTTGCCAGTCCGTTCCGGCACACGGCTTGTCCTTCCTACAGCCGGTTGAGCCCCTGCACGTGCAGGACGGCCCGCCCCTCCTCGTCGGACGCGGCCAGATCGACCTGGGCGTCGATGCCCCAGTCGCCGTCGCCGGCCGGGTCCTTGACCGTCTGGCGGACCTTCCAGAACCCGCTCTCCTCCTCGATCCGCAGCAGCGCGGGCCCGCGGGCGTCGGCGTCGGTGTGGATCTCCTCGTGATCGGCGTAGTAGGCGTCGAGCGCCGCGCCCCAGTCGACGTCGGGAGCCAGCTCCTCCAGCTCCTCCTCCTTCTCCAGCGCGCACAGCTCGACCAGCCGGAACATGGCGTTGCGCACCAGCACCCGGAACGCCCGCGGGTTGGCCGTGACCGGCCGCACCTTGGCCTCCAGCTCCTCCTGCTTCTCCAGCGCCTCGGCCGGGTTGGCGAGCTTCGCCCACTCGTCGATCAGTGAGGAGTCGACCTGCCGCACCAGCTCGCCCAGCCACTCGATGAGGTCGACCAGGTCGTCGGTCTTGAGATGCTCGGGCACCGTGCGCGACAGCGTGCGGTAGGCGTCGGCCAGGTAGCGCAGCACCGTGCCCTCCGAGCGCGCCAGCTCGTAGAACTGGATGTACTCGCTGAAGGTCATCGCCCGCTCGAACATGTCGCGCACCACGGACTTCGGGCTCACGGTGTAGTCGCCGACCCACGGGTGGCCGCGCCGGTAGGTCTCGTACGCGCCGAGCAGCAGGTCTTCCAGCGGCATGGGGTACATCACCTCGGTGAGGGCGTCCATGCGCTCGTCGTAGTCGAGGCCGTCGGCCTTCATCTGCGCGACCGCCTCGCCCCGCGCCTTCTTCAGCTGGGCCGACAGGATCTGGCGGGGGTCGTCGAGGATCGACTCCACGATCGACACCACGTCGAGGGCGTAGCTCGGCGACCCCTGGTCGAGCAGGTCGAAGGCGGCCAGCGCGAACGTCGACAGCGCCTGGTTGAGCGCGAAGTCCTCCTGCAGCTCGATGGTGAGCCGGGCGCGGCGGCCCTGCTCGTCGGGCTCCTTGAGCTGCTCGACGATGCCGCCGGCGAGCAGCGACCGGTAGATCGCGATGGCCTGGCTGATGTGGCGCCGCTGCCACTTGCGGTCTTCGTGGTTGTCGGTCAGCAGGTGCTTCATCGCCTGGAAGCAGTCGCCAGGGCGGTTGATGACGGCCAGCAGCATCGCGTTGGTGACCTTGAAGCGCGAGGTCAGCGGCTCGGGCTCGGCCTGCTGGAGCTTCTGGAAGGTCTCCTCGCTCCACCCGACGAAGCCCTCCGGCGGCTTCTTGCGGGCGTAGCCTCGCCGCCGCTTGGGGTCGTCGCCGATCTTGGCCAGCGCGCGGGCGTTCTCGATGTCGTGCTCGGGGGCCTGGCAGGCGACGTAGCCGATGGTGTCGAAGCCCGCCCGGCCGGCCCGGCCGGCGATCTGGTGGAACTCGCGGGCCCGCAGCCGGCGCACCTTGTTGCCGTCGTACTTCGACAGGGCCGTGAACAGCACCGTGCGGATCGGCACGTTGACGCCCACCCCGAGCGTGTCGGTGCCGCAGATGACCTTGAGCAGGCCCGCCTGCGCCAGCCGCTCGACCAGGCGCCGGTATTTGGGCAGCATGCCCGCGTGGTGGACGCCGATGCCGTGGCGCACCAGCCGCGACAGCGCCCGGCCGAAGCGGGTGGTGAACCGGAACCCGCCGATCATCGCCGCGATGGCCTCCTTCTCCGCCTTCGTCGACATGTTGATCGACATCAGCGCCTGGGCCCGCTCCATCGCCGCGGCCTGCGTGAAGTGCACGACGTAGACGGGCGCCTGCCCGGTGCCGAGCATCTCCTCCAGCGTCTCGTGCAGCGGCGTCATCCGGTACGAGTAGACCAGCGGCACCGGCCGCTCGGCGTGTTTGACCACCGACGTCGGCCGCCCGGTGCGCCGGGTCAGGTCGCGCTCGAACATCGACACGTCGCCGAGCGTCGCCGACATGAGCACGAACTGCACCTGCGGCAGCTCCAGCAGCGGCACCTGCCAGGCCCAGCCGCGGTCGGGCTCGGCGTAGAAGTGGAACTCGTCCATCACCACCTGGCCGATGTCGGCCCGCGCGCCGTCGCGCAGCGCCACGTTGGCCAGGATCTCGGCGGTGCAGCAGATGATCGGCGCGCCCGGGTTGACGCTGGCGTCGCCGGTCATCATGCCGACGTTGTCGGTGCCGAAGACGGCGCACAGGTCGAAGAACTTCTCCGACACCAGCGCCTTGATCGGCGCGGTGTAGAAGGTGCGCACGTCGCGGGTCAGCGCGGTGAAGTGGGCGCCCGCGGCCACCAGCGACTTGCCCGAGCCCGTCGGCGTGGCCAGGATGAGGTTGCTGCCGGAGACGACCTCGATGAGGGCCTCCTCCTGGGCTGGGTAGAGGGTGAGCCCCCGCTCGGCGTTCCACTGGACGAACGCGTCGAAAATGGCGTCGGGATCGGCGTCGACCTCTTCGGGCAGGCGGTCAATGAGAAGGCTCACGCCCCTATCCTGCCGAAGTTTGCGCGATGGTCGAACCCGGCCGGCCCGCGAGCGGTCAGGACGGCGCCCGTGGCCGGCCCGTACGGCGCCCGCCAGCGGTCAGGATCGCGCCCGCGGCGCCGTCATCAGCAGGCCGCCCAGCACCGCCAGCACCGCCAGGAACGGCCCGCCGCCGGGCGCGAACCCGCCGACGGTCAACGCCAGCACCCCGCCGCCGACCAGCCCGGCCGCGGCCAGCATGCCGCCCCACCCGGCCGTCCCGTACGGGAGCGCGGGCGGCGCCTCGTACCGGGCGAACAGCCAGATCAGCGGCCACATCACCAGGCACAGCAGCCCGAACCAGAGCGGCCACCCGGCCCACCAGAACGCGCTCCCCGGCACCGGTGTGCCGACCCGCAGCAGCACCACCACCAGCCCGGTCGCCACGAACAGGGCCGGCATGTGCCACAGGTACACCGTCATGATCCGCGGCCCCGCCCAGCCCAGCAGCCGGCCCAGCGGCAGCCGCGCCAGCCACGGCCGCAGCAGCGTGGCCAGCCCGATCTGGCCGAGCCCCACCGCCAGCAGGGCGAGCGTCGGCGGCGCCATGTTCGACACCGCGGCACCGGGCAGCCCGATCATGCTGCCCGGGTACGGCCCGTACGCCACGAGCAGCGCCGCCGCCCCGAACCCGCCCACGGCCAGGGCGGCGGGCCGCCGCAGCCGCCCCTGGACGTGGAAGAAGCCGAGCTGGTGCACCGCCACCCACACGAAGCCGACGTTCAGGTAGCCGACCGCGTCGAACCCGGTCGAGAACCGCGCCACGTCCGTCACCACGGCCCCGGCCGCCAGCGCCGCGGGCACCAGCAGGCCGTGCCGCTCGTGCAGGCGCAGCGCGTACGGGGTCGCCACCACCGCGATCAGGTAGACGGCCAGGAACCACAGCAGCTGCCCGGTCAGCCGCGACCCCAGCTCCAGCGGCTGCGCCGGCACGCCGAAGGTCAGCAGCACGTGGGGCAGCGGGATCCACACGGCCGCCAGCGGCAGCAGCGGCCAGGCCAGCCGCCGCAGCCGCACCGCCAGCCAGCGCGGCGCGGCGTGCGCGGACCGGCCGTAGCTGAGCGCGTTCGCCGCGCCGCCCGCGAAGAACACCAGCGGCATGACCTGGCTGAGCCACGTCACGGCCCACACGCCCGGGGTCGACAGCGCGTTGCCCGCGACCAGCCGGACGCCGTCGTAGGACAGCACGGGGATCGTCCAGTGCTGGAGCACGATCAGCGCCGTCCCGAGCACCCGCAGCAGGTCGACGAACGGGTCCCGCGCCGTGCTCTCCCCGGGGCGCGCCCGGGGACGCGGCTCGGCTGCCACGGCGGCGCGGCGGTCCAGCAGGACGGTCATGGGGAGCCTCGATTCGGGAGCGATCGGATGGCTCAAGACTCCCGTTCCGGGCGTTCCGGCACATTGACGCGAGCCGCCGTCTCCAGGTCAAGGTCCCACTACCGCGGGGGGTAGGGCTGGCCCCACCCCCCGCACACCGGCGCACCTGCTCGTCACACCCGGCCCGACACCCTAGCGTGAGGGCCATGCGCTCCCTGATGAGGCGTGTCCTCCTCGACACCCGCTACACGCTGGTCGGCTTCCCCACGGCCGTCATCGGCTTCGTGCTCATGATCGCCGGGTTCTCGGCGGGCCTCGGCACGGCGGTCGTCTGGATCGGGGTGCCGCTGCTGGCCGGCACCCTGATGGTGGCGCGCGGCGTCGCCGACGCCGAGCGCGGCTGGCTGTCCGACGTGCTCAAGCGGCCTCCCGTACGCCCCCGCTACAAGCCCGCCCCGCCCGGCGCCGGCTACTTCCGCCGCGTCGTCAACCCGCTGACCAGCGGCCAGTCCTGGCTCGACCTGCTCCACGGCATCCTGAACTTCCCCGTGGCGGTGGTGTCGTTCGTGCTCACCGTGGTGTTCTGGGCCGTCCCCGTCGCGGGGCTCGCCTGGCCGCTGTACGGGATCGTCCTCTCGCGCGTCCCCGGCAACACCGAGCTGCCCGAGCTGCTCGGCCTCGGCGACGGCTACTGGATCAACTCCGTCTTCTACGTCTCGGGCGGCCTGATCTTCACGCTGCTCCTGCCGTTCGTCGTGCGCGGCTCCGCGCTGCTGCGGGCCGCGCTCGGCCGGGCGCTGCTGACCGGAGTGGCCGAGCTGCAGGAACGCATCGACGACCTGGCCCAGGGGCGCGCCGCCGCCGTCTCCGCCGAGGCCAACGCGCTGCGCAAGCTGGAGCGCGACATCCACGACGGGCCCCAGCAGCGGCTGGTCTCGCTGGCCATGGAGCTGTCCAGGGCGCAGCGGCAGCTGGCCAAGGACCCCGAGGCGGCCCACGCCACGATCAAGTCCGCGATCACCGCCACCCGCGAGACGCTCGACGAGCTGCGCGCCCTCTCGCGCGGCATCGCCCCGCCCATCCTGTCCGACCGCGGCCTCGCTCCCGCGCTGGCCGCCCTCGCCGGCCGCTGCACCGTCCCCGTCGACCTCGACGTGCGGACCGCCGAACGCTTCCCCGCCGCCGTCGAGAACGCCGTCTACTTCGTCTGCGCCGAGACGCTCACCAACGTGGCCAAGCACAGCCGCGCCACCATGTGCGGCGTCCAGCTCACCCGCATCGGCGACGCGCTCATGCTGACGATCGGCGATGATGGCGTCGGCGGCGCGCACGTCGCCAAAGGACACGGTCTGGCCGGGCTGGCCGACCGGCTCCGCGCCGTCGACGGGGAGCTGACCGTGGAGTCGCCGGACGGCGGGCCCACATTGATCGTGGCGGAGGTGCCGTGCGGGTAGTCGTGGCCGATGACGCGGTTCTGATCAGGGAGGGCCTGGTCAGGCTCCTTGAGGAGTTCGGTTGCGAGGTGGTGGCGACCGCCGGTGACGGCGACGGCCTCGTCCGGGCGGTCGCCGAGCACAGACCCGACGTGTCGGTGGTCGACGTGCGGATGCCGCCGTCGTTCACCGACGAGGGGCTCAAGGCGGCGGTCGAGGCGCGCCGGGTGGTGCCGGGCGCGCCGGTGCTCATCCTCTCCCAGTA
>DASUCK010000252.1:0-4845 GCA_036276095.1 Nonomuraea sp.
GGCGCGGGCAAGACCACGCTGCTGCGCCAGTTGGAGGGCCGGCTCGGCGCCGACGGCTGGATCACCTCCTCCGGCGCCTGCCCCGACTCCAGCGCCACCCCGCCCGGATGGGCGTGGGTGGAGATCCTGCGCGCGCTCGTCGGCATGACCGGCGCGGGCGAATACGCGCAGCTTCTCGCGCCGCTGCTCGACGACGCCGCGCCCGACCCCGACGAGGACGAGGTGTCCGGCGGGTTCCGGCTCCACCGCGCGGTCGGCGGCTACCTCGCCGGGGTCGCCAGGCGGGCGCCGGTGCTGCTGACCCTCGAAGACCTCCACTGGGCCGACGACCAGACGCTCGCGCTGCTGCGCGCGCTGCCCAGCCTGCTGGCCACCAGCCGGGTGCTGCTCGTGGTGACGTGCCGCGAGAGCGAGCTCGACGACCGGCAGTCCGACGTGCTCGCCGCGCTGGCGCGGCTGGGCCCGGTGCGCGTGGGCCTGTCGGGGCTCGACCCGAAGGCGGTGGCCGAGCTGGTCCGGGCCACGTGCGTACGCGAGATCGACGAGGAGGCCGTCGAGTCGATCGTCGAGCGCACCGGCGGCAACCCGTTCTTCGTCCGCGAGACCGTGCGCCTGCTCGACTCCGAAGGGGCGGCCGACCGCGCCAGCGCCACCGAGGTGCTCTCGCAGGTGCCCTCCGGCGTGCGCGACGTGCTGCGGCGGCGCATCTCGCGGCTGCCCGCGGGCGCCCAGCAGATCCTCCTGCAGGCCGCGGTGATCGGCCGCGACGTCGACCTCGACGTGCTGATCGGGGTGGCCGGCGACAACGAGGACGCCGTGATCGAGGCGGTCGAGGCGGCGCTGCTCGCCGGGCTGGTCACCGAGCCGGGGCCCGGGCTGCTCAGGTTCGACCACGACCTGGTACGCGACACGATCTACTCCGACGCCTCGCGGCTGCGCCGCACCCGCCTCCACGCGGCCGTGGCGCGGGTGATCGAGCAGCGCACGCCGTCCGACGTGGCGGCGCTCGCCCACCACTACTTCCTCGCCGACGCGGCCGGGAAGGCCGTCCACTACGCGGGGCTCGCGGCCGAGCAGGCCGAGCGGCGCTTCGCCCATCGCGAGGCGGCCTCGCTGTGGGAGCAGGCCATCGCCGCGTTCGACCGGTCCCGCGCCGAGGAGCAGGGCGAGCAGGAGCCCGAACGGGCCAAGGAGCGGCTGCGGCTCCTGCTGCGCCAGATCAGGGCGCTGGCGCTGTGCGGCGACATGCACGCGGCCCGGCTGCTGCGGCGCCAGGCCATGGACGCCGCCCTGCCGCTCGGCGACCTGGAGATGACCGCGAAGGTGGCGGCCTCGCTGGCCGTGCCGCACAAGGGCATGGCGCGCGACTTCACCCGCACCGCGTGGGAGATCGTCGACGTCACCGAGAAGGCGCTCATGGAGCTGCCCGCCGGTGAGCAGCGGCTGCGCGCCAGCCTGCTGACCACGCTCGCGCTGGAGCTGGAGGGGTCCTCCTCGCCCGAGCGGGGCCGGCAGGCGTCGCTGGAGGCGCTGGAGCTGGCCCGGCAGAGCGGCGACCCGGCCCTGATCGCGGCGGCGCTGAGCGGGCGGCTGCGGCAGTCGTACGACATCCCGGCCGTCGACACGCGGGAGGGCATCGGCCGCGAGCTGCTCGAGGTCGCCCAGCGTTCGGGGCAGATGGCCACCCAGGCGCTCGCCCACCTGGTGTTACTCGAGTGCGCGGCGGCCAGGGGCGAGTTCGCGGTGGCCGACGAGCACGCCGCCGCCGCCGACCAGCTGGCCAGACAGTACGACCTGTCGGCCCCGGCCGCGGTCGTGGTGTGGTACTCCGGGCAGCGGCTCATGATCGCCGGCGACTACGCGGGCGCCGAGCGTGCCTACCGTGAGGCGGCCAAGATGACCGCGCGGGCGGGCATGCTGGAGGGCCGCCAGGACCTCCCGCTGATCACCACGTTCTGCCTCCACCTGGTCGACGGCCGGGCCGCCGAGACCGTCGACCTGCTGGCCACGGCCCACCACCGCGGCGCCAAGTGGACACTCGACGCCTACGCGCTGGCCCTGGCCTCGGCCGGGCACGTCAACGACGCCAAGGCCGTGGCCGCCACGCGCCCGCCGGTGCGCCCCGACTTCCTGTACGAGCTGGCCATGACCTGGCGGGCGCTGGCCGGCATGCTGCTCGACGACCGGGAGCGCATGGTCGACTGCTACGACAAGCTCAAGCCGTTCGCCGACCGGGTGGCCGGCGCCGGCACCGGCGTGGTGGCGCTGTGGCCGGTGGCGCTGACGCTCGGCGACCTCGCCGTCCGCCTCGGGCAGCCCGACGCCGCCCGCGACCACTACGACAAGGCCCTTGAGGTGGCCGAGCGGGTGGGCGTGCCGCGCTGGGTGGAGGCGGCGCGGCGGTCGGTCAGCAGCTCATCCGGAAACGGCCGCTCGTGACGGTCCCGGCGTCCTCGGCGGTCACCTCGACGCGGTACCACCCGGGGTTGCCCGAGATCCGCGGCCGCCACTCGACGGTCCGGCCGGCGCCGGAGAAGCCGTCGTACTCGGCCAGGTAGGTGCGCCAGGTCCTGGCGGCGGGGCTCCAGCGGGCCAGCCGCCAGTGGTATCCCACGCTGTCGGCGGGGTCGGGGTTAGCCACCACGCTGCGGGCCACGTACGTCCTGGCGCATCCCGACGCGCCGTCGGCCAGGGCGCTCACGGTGACCTGGCCGGCCGCGGCCGGGACGAGGCGCTCGGTGATGGGGAGTTCCCGGGCCGAGAGGGTGACGGTGTGCGTGCTCCCGGTGTGCCCGGCCGCGGGGGCCGCGTCCGTGCCGGCGTTGCCGTAGGCGGAGAGGCCGACGTACGCACTGGTGAACACCAGGGCGCCCACGAACAACTTGGCCGCGTTCGCGGTGCCGCTGGCCAGGACGGCCGCGCTTCTCGTCGTCGACATCGTCAACACCCCTTGGTCGCTCACGCCTAGAGTGGTGTCGGCCGGTTGAGTGCTGGTTGTCGGCCGGTTGCACCTTTTGCGGGGGGCTTGCAGGCGGTGCGACACTTACGTACAGGGCGAAATAAGGTTAGGCTGACCTAAGCATTGTGGAGGGTGGGTCAATGAACGAGGATCCCACGCGGCCGTTCTGGCTCGGCCTGCCCTACTGGCTGGTGGGCGCGATCCTGATCCTCGCGCTGTTCGGCGCGTTCCAGGTCTACTACTGGGTGGGCCGCCGCCTGGGCGAGAAGCTGTACGAGTCGCGGGTGGGCGTCAAGCTGGGCCGCGACCGCATCGCGAAGATCGAGCAGGTCGTGGAGAAGTGGGGGGCGCTGGCCGTCTACGGGTGCTTCTGGGTGCCCATGCTGCGGCACACGCTGCCGTGGGTGGCCGGCGCGCTCCGCGTGTCCTACCCCTGGTACGTCGTGGCCAGCGCGCTCGGCTGCCTGACCTGGGCTCCCATGTGGTGGTTCGGCCTGACGGCGCTCGTGTGGGGCTGGCTGGAACTGGCCGCCCGCTCGCCCGTCACCGCGGCGGTCGTCGCCGTGGTGGCCGTCGCGGCCGTGGCGGGGCTCATGATACGGCGGCGCAGGAAGCGGCGGCGCCCGGAGGAGAACGCCCTGATCGCCTAGCCGGCGCGAGCCGACCGGCCGGAGCCGGGCGCCAGGCCGGTGTGGTCGTCGATCTCCGCTTCCGGTGCGTTTCTGCGTACGGTCTCGATGCCGTTCACGCAGGCCGCCTTCGTGGGGTAGCCCTCGCCGACCGCCAGGGTCTGGCCGTTGCCCGCCACGAGTGCGAAGCGGAAGCCGCCGTGCTCGTCCTCGCTGATGATGAACCTGCCCGCCATGGCATTCATTTACCCCGTTCAGATGCGGCTTTATGGCGTTACTCGGCAAACGAACCCTTGATCTCCTGACACCATGTTTGCCATGCGTATCGCGGGATTGATCAGCTCTGCCGTACTCGCCGTGGTTGTCGGGATGGCGCCGCCCGCCACGGCGGCCGACGCGCCCACCGTGAAGGCGGCGGCCGCGTACGTCGTCGACTCGGCGGGAACGGTCCACCTCGGCAAGCGGGAGACGCGTCGGATGCCGGTCGCCAGCCTGGTCAAGGTCATGACGGCGTACGTGGTGCTGCGCGAGGCGCGGCTGAGCGACACGGTCGAGATCACCGCCACCGACGTCAGGTACGCCGCCCGCGGCGGCGCCGCCACCGCCGGGCTGCGCAAGGGCGAGCGCCTCACCGTCCGCGACCTCCTGTACGGCCTCATGCTGCCCTCCGGCGCCGACGCCGCCAACGCCCTGGCCCGCCGGTACGGCCCCGGCAAGGCCGCCTTCGTCGCCAAGATGAACCGCACCGCCCGCGCCCTCGGCCTCACCGACACCCGCTACACGAACGCCGACGGCATGCCCGCCCCCGCCAACGGCGGGCACTCGACGGCCGTCGACCAGGCCAGACTGGCCCAGCGGGCGCTGGCGAGCAGCACGTTCAGGACGATCGTCGGCAGGAGAGCGTACACGGTCGCCAAGACCGCCCTGCACCGGGCGCACACGTGGCACAACTCCAACAAGCTGCTGACGCGGGCGGACGAGGTGCTCGGCGTGAAGACCGGCTTCACGAACGCGGCCGGCTACTGCCTGCTGTTCGCCGGCGAGCGGGCCGGCCGCCAGGTGGTGGGCGTGCTCCTGGACGACGCCAATGAGCGCCGTTTCTCCACCGCCGAACGCCTCCTCGACTACGCCGAGGAGCGGATCATCGGCGGCTGACCTGCACGTCACGGAGGCGGCGCGGGCGGGGCGGGGCCGTCCACGACACGGTGGGTGCGGCGCGGGGCCGTCCAGGTGGCGCGGGCCGGTCAGCGGAAGGTG
>DASUCK010000253.1:0-3498 GCA_036276095.1 Nonomuraea sp.
CGAAACCCTGCCCAGGCCGCAGCGGATCCTGGTGCCCGGCGCGCGCCGCAGCCTGCGGATCGCCAACGGGCTGGCCGAGTTCGTCCGCGACCACCTGCGCGTGGCCGGCCCGCTCACGCTCGCCGTGGCCAACCTGGGCGAGGCCGACCACACCGACGTCGAGTTCGTGGCGGTGCTGCGGCGCAGGGTCGAACCCGGGCTGCTCACGATCGAGGAGGGGCCGTCCGCGCCGGGCGGCGGGCCGCTGCCGGCCGACTTCGACCGGTACCGCGACGAGGGGTTCCACCACGCCCTGGTCGAGTCGGGCCTGGACCGGCTCCGGCACGGGGACGACGATCTCGAACTGCTGCTACGGGTGGCGTCCTCGCTGGAGGCCGTCGAGCGGGAGGAGGAGGCCCGCGACCTGTACGACCGGGCCCGCCGCACGGTCGTCGAACCCAAGCGGCGCGCCACCATGGCGTACGCCACCGCCATGATTCTCGTACGCCATCACGACCCGGCCCGGCGCGACCCTGAGGAGGCCCTGGCCTGGATCAACGAGGCGATCACCATCACGTCGCTGCTGCCCGACCCCCGCGAACGCGCCTTCCACCTGGGCTTCGACCTCAACGGCAAGGCGCTCGTGGAGGTGCGCAGGGGCCGCCCCGGGGCGGCGATGGAGCTCGTCCAGCGGGCCCTCGACCTGGCCGAGACCGACCTGGCCGGCGAGCATCCCATCCACCGCCTCGTGCTGTACGCCAACCGGGCCCAGCTCCTGGCCATGGCGGGACGAGGCGAGGAGGCGCTGGCCGACTACGCCCGCGCCATCGCCGCCGACCCCGGCTACCCCGACTACTACCTCGACCGCGGCAACCTGCTCCACCGCCTCGGCCGCGACGCGGAGGCGCTGGCCGACTACGAGGCCGTCATGCGGCTCAGCCCGCCGTTCCCCGAGGCGTACTACAACCGGTCCGAGCTCCGCTTCGCCGCGGGCGACCTGGCCGGCGCGCGCGCGGACCTGGACCACACGCTGGAGCTGGACCCCGAGTTCACCCCCGCGTACGTCAACCGCAGCGGGCTGCTGGCGGCCGTGGGCGAGTACGCGGCGGCGCGGGCCGACGTGGAGCGGGGGATGGCGCTGGCGCCGCGCGACCCCCACCTGCTGAGCGTGCTCGGGCAGCTGGAGCTGGCCGAGGGCAGCCCGCGGGCGGCGCGGGCCGCGTACGACCGCGCGTTGGAGCTGCACCCCGAACTGGTGGCGGCCCTGGCGGGGCGGGCGGAGCTGGCCTACGAGTGCGGCGACCACGACGCGGCGCTGAGCGACCTGGACCGGGCGCTGAAGCTGGCGGAGACGGCCGAGCTGCTGTTCAACCGGTCGGTGGTGCACCGGGCCATGGGTCGGCCGGACAAAGCCAGACACGACCTGCTCAGGGCCGCCGAGCTCGCTCCTGGCGACGACGACGTCGGACGGGCGCTGGCCGAGGTGTGAGCCGTGGGCCGCCCGTACTGGCTGCTGCTGAGCGCGTATGTGACCTCCTCGCTCGGCACGTGGATCTACCGGCTGGCCCTCCCGCTCCTGGTGTACGACCTGACCGGTTCGGCGCTCGACACCGGCCTGGTCTACGTCATGGAGTACCTGCCGTACCTGGTGCTGGGCATGGCGGGCGGGGTGCTGGCGGACCGGGTGGACCGGCGGCGGCTGCTCGTGCTCGGCGACCTGGTCTCCGGCCTGGTCACGCTGGCGATGGCGGCCCTGGTCACGGCGGGGGTGACGCAGCTGTGGGTGATCTACCTGGTGGCGTTCCTGCTGGCCTGCGCCGACCCGCTCTACCAGCCGGCGTTCCGCGCCGTCCTGCCGTCGCTGGTCGCGGTGGAACGGCTGCCGCAGGCCAACGCCCGCGTGCACATGGGCGAGCACGCCGTCAACATGGCCGGGCCGATGATCGGCGGGGCACTGGTCGTCGGGTTCGGGTACCAGGTCGCGATCTACGCCGACGCCGGGACGTTCCTGCTCTCCGCGGCGCTCATCTGGCTGATCAGGGCGGCGGCGTCGGCCCCGGCGCGCGGCCGGCCGGTGCTCGCGGACCTGCGGGAGGGGCTGCGGTTCCTGTGGCTCGGCGACAAGGTGGTGCTCGTCACCGCGGTGGGCGCGCTGGCCTGCAACTTCGGGGTGTGGCTGCTGCTGGCGGGGCTGGTGTACTACCTCAGCTCCTACCACGGGTTCACGCCGGGCGAGATCGGCGTCGTGTACGCCTTCCAGGGCGCGGGCGCGGTGCTCGGGGCGTGGCTCGGCAGCCGGTCGCTCCGCAGGTGGCAGCCGGGGCCGGTGATCTGCTGGGCCATCGTGGCCGGCGGGCTGTCCATGCTGGCCATGATCGTGGCGCGTGGGCCGGTGGGGATCGGGCTGGCCTGGCTGGGCCAGTTCGCGGCGGCGGGGACGTCCATCGTGGCCGTGGCGACCGTACGGCAGCTGCTCGTGCCCGACCACCTGCTCGGGCGGGTGCTCGGCACGGCCCGGATGATCGCCTTCCTGTCCATCCCGCTGGCGTCGGTCACGGCGGGCGTGTTCGAGTCGCAGGCGCGGAACGCCTACGCGCTGATGGCGTTCGCCGGCATGAGCTGGCTGGCCGTCGCGGGCGCGGTGGCGCTGACGCCGCTGCGCCGGGTCAGGCTCGCGGCTCTGCGGGATGGGAGCGCGGGCGGATAGGGACGACCAGCGGCGTCCCCGCCACCGGGTCCTCGATGACCTTGGCGTCCAGGTCGAACACCGCGCCCAGC
The DNA here is from genome assembly GCA_036276095.1 of Nonomuraea sp. Taxonomy (GTDB): domain Bacteria; phylum Actinomycetota; class Actinomycetes; order Streptosporangiales; family Streptosporangiaceae; genus Nonomuraea. Next base: position 2,758 of record DASUCK010000253.1, read on the forward strand.
AGTTCCTCGGTGAGCACCTCGTGCGGGGCGCCGGCCGCGATCACCTTGCCGTCGCGCATGGCGACCAGGCGGTCGGCGTACCGGGCGGCCAGGTTGAGGTCGTGCAGGACCATGACGACCGTACGGCCCGAGCCCTGGTGCAGGCGCCGTACGAGCTCCAGCACCTCCACCTGGTGGGCCAGGTCGAGGAACGTCGTGGGCTCGTCGAGCAGCAGCAGGTCGGTGCCCTGGGCGAGGGCCATGGAGATCCACGCCCGCTGCCGCTGACCGCCGGACAACTCGTCCAGCGGCCGCTCGGCCAGGTCGGCGAGGCCCGTCATGTCCAGGGCCGCGGCGACGGCGGCCGCGTCGTCGGAGGACCACTGCCGGTACCACGTCTGGTGCGGATGCCGGCCCCTGGCCACCAGATCGGCCACGGTCAGCCCCTCGGGCGCGGTGGGCGCCTGCGGCAGCACGCCGAGGATCTTGGCCACCTCGCGGGTGGGGATCTTGTCGATGCGCTTGCCGTCCAGCAGCACCTCGCCGCCCTGCGGCTTGAGCAGGCGGCCGAGCGCGCGCAGCAGGGTCGACTTGCCGCAGCCGTTGGGGCCGATGATCGTGGTCGCGCTACCGGCCTCGATGCCGAGGTCGAGCCCGTCGACCACGATCCGGTCACCGTACCCGAGCTTCACGGCGGCGGCCTGCAGTCTCACGTGCGAGCCCTCCAGATCAGATGGATGAGGTAGGGGGCGCCCAGCACGG
>DASUCK010000254.1:0-36311 GCA_036276095.1 Nonomuraea sp.
GAGACTGGCCGGTCAAGCCGTCCCCGCCTTTCACGCCAGGGCACGAGGGCGTCGGGATCATCGAGAAGATCGGCTCGGCGGTGACCGGCCGCAAGGTGGGTGAGCGGGTGGCCATCCCGTGGCTCGGTTCAGCCTGCGGCACCTGCGAATACTGCGTCAGCGGCCGCGAGACCCTGTGCGAGGCCCAGCAGAACACCGGCTACGCCCTCGACGGCGGGCACGCCGAGTACGCCGTAGCCCACGCCGGCTACGTGGTCCCGGTCCCCGACGGGGTGTCCCCCGTCGAGGCTGCGCCGCTGACGTGCGCGGGCGTGACCACGTACAAGGCCGTCAAGGTCTCCGGACTGCGCCCGTCCGAGCGAGCGGCGATCTTCGGCATCGGCGGACTGGGGCACCTCGCCCAACAGTACGCACAGATCTTCGGCGCGCAGACCGTCGCAGTCGACGTCACCGAAGAGAAGCTGCAGCTGGCTCGGGAACTGGGCGCCACGCACACGATCAACGCCGCCACCAGCGACCCGGTTGAGGAGATCAAGGCGCTGGGCGGGGTGGACGTGGCCATCGTGCTGGCCGCCAGCCCCCGAGTGCTGGAGCAGGCCCACGTCTCGCTGCGGCGCGGCGGCCGCCTGGTGCTGGTCTCCCTGCCCAAGGACAACGCGATGAGCCTGCCCATCTTCCAGACCGTGCTCGGCGGCATCAGCGTCATCGGCTCCATCGTCGGCACCCGCGCCGACCTCGCCGAGGTCTTCACGCTCCACGCCCAGGGACGCACCAAGGTCATCTACGAAACGCGGAAGATCGAGGACATCAACCAGTCCTTCGCCGAAGTCCTCGCCGGCACCGTCCCCGCCCGCCTCGTCTTCCAGATGTGACCGCCTCCAGAAGGATCGCACCATGTGCAACTACTGCGGCTGCCGAGAGTTCCCGCTGATCGGCCGGCTCTCCCAGGAACACTGGGACATCGCCGAGTGCGCAGGGGCGCTGCGCCGCGCCATCGGCGAGGCCCGGCACGACGACGCCACGGCCCTGCTCGACGAACTGCTCGCCCGGCTCATCCCGCACACCGCCACCGAGGAGAACGGGCTGTTCGCCGAACTGCGCGCCGACGGGTCTCTGGCCGACGAGGTGGAAAGGCTCTGCGCCGAGCACGCCGACATCCACGGCGTGCTCGGCGCGATCGACCCGGCCGCGCCCGACTGGCCCGCCATTCTCAAGGCTCTGGACCGGCTGCACCAGCACATCGACCACGAAGAACACGGGCTGTTCCCGGCCGCCGTCATCATGCTGCCGCTCGCCGCCTGGGATCGCATCACGCCCGAGCAGTCCCCGGCCGGGCTTCGTTGAGGGCCGAACGGCCCCGGAAGACAGGTCCAAAGTCCTTCCGGGAAGGGGACCTGTGGCCGTGACGGCGGGTCCAGCTTCGGATCTACCGTTTCGATATGTCCGATGAGCGCCACCTTATCCGCCGTATGCCTCGCACGCGGCCGGTGGCGCCCATGACGGGCCTGCACCCCTGACGGGCGGCGAGTCGTACTTGTGAAAGCCCATCCCCAGACTCGCCGCCCGTCCGCCCCGCAGGCTCAGATCGCCGGCTTCGCGACCCCCATGACCGGCTTCCACGTCCGAAGCGGCTTCGACGAGCACTGTCCCACGGCCTGATCCGCTCATAGCGGCCCCTGCGGCACTCGTCTCCGACGACACGGACGGACATCACCCTCATGCTCGAAGACCTTCGCGCGGCCACGCACCGCGATCCCGCCCTGCACGGCCACCACAAGCTGGAGGCCATCCTCTACCCGGGCATATGGGCGGTCTGGATCCACCGTCTGGCCCACCGGCTGCACCGCCGCCGCATGCCGTTCCTGCCCCGCCTGATCTCGCAGTTCGCCCGTGCCCTCACCGGGATCGAGATCCACCCGGGCGCCCGCATCGGACGGCGGCTGTTCATCGACCACGGCGCGGGCGTCGTCATCGGAGAGACCGCCGTCATCGGCGACGACGTCACCCTCTACCACCACGTCACGCTGGGCGGCCGCGGTCACCGGTCCGACGCCAAAGGCACGCCCCGCCACCCGGTCATCTGCGACCGGGTCACCGTCGGCGTAGGCGCCTCGATCCTCGGCCGCGTCCACGTCGGCGACGACGCCTCGATCGGCGCCCACGCCCTGGTGCTCGCCGACGTCCCCGCGGGCGGCCGTGTACCCGCACCCACCTCAACCGTCATCAGGAGAGACCCGATGCCCTCCCTCCACCCCAACGTCCTGTCCCTCATCGGCTCGACCCCGCTGGTGAACCTGTCACGCTTCGGCGCGTACCTGCCTGCCCGCCTGGCGGCCAAGCTGGAGTCCGCCAACCCGGGTGGCAGCGTCAAGGATCGCATCGCCCACGCCATGATCGAGGCCGCCGAGGACGCCGGCCTGCTGGGCCCCGGCGCCCGCGTCATCGAGCCCACCAGCGGCAACACCGGCATCGGGCTGGCCATGGTGGCGGCCGCGAAGGGATACCGGCTCACGCTCACCATGCCGGAAAGCATGAGCCTAGAGCGGCGGGCGTTGCTGTCCGCCTACGGCGCCGAGCTGATTCTCACCCCAGCCGCGCTCGGCATGAAAGGTGCGATCGCGGAGGCGGAGCGGCTGGCCTCCGAGCACGGCTGGTTCATGCCCCAGCAGTTCGCCAACCCCGCCAACCCTGACATCCACCTTCGCACCACCGCACAGGAGATCTGGGCCGACACCGGCGGCGAGATCGACCTGCTGGTCTGCGGCGTCGGCACCGGCGGCACCATCACCGGCGTGGGCCGCTTCCTGCGCGAGAAGAAGCCGCAGGTACGCGTGATCGCCGTTGAGCCCGCCGAGTCCGCGGTGCTGTCGGGCCGGGCCCCAGGACCGCATGGGATCCAGGGCATCGGCGCCGGCTTCGTCCCCGAGGTGCTGGACACCGCCGTCTACGACGAGGTGGTGCGCGTGGACGTGGCGCAGGCCCGGGACGCGGCACGGAGGCTGGCCCGTACCGAGGGCATCCTCGCGGGCATCTCCGCAGGCGCGGCCCTGCACGCCGCCTCCGCCGTCGCCGCCCGCCCGGAAAACGACGGCCGGCTCATCGTGGTCGTTTTGCCCGACACCGGCGAGCGCTACCTCAGCACACCGCTCTTCACGCAGTAGAAACGACAGGAGGAATCCTTTTCATGACCATCCACGCCGGCACAAGCAGCCAAGCCGCCGTACTGGAACGAATCCGCGCCCACCACGACCAGCTCGGCCGTACGATGTCCGACCACGCCGTGACCATCGCCCGCTCGATCGACCGGCTGATGTCCCCGGCGGCCCGGCAGAAGGTGCTGACGGCGTTCTGTGCCGACGAGGTGCTGCCACATGCCGCCGCTGAGGAGCAGACTTTGTACGCCGCCGCGGCAGGCCTCCCCGACACTGAGCTCCTGGTACGGGTGATGCGGGACGAGCACGCCACCCTGCAGAGGCTGGTCGCCGAGCTGGCAGCGGCAACCACCCCAGGCGAGATCGTGAGCGCGTCGTCCGCGCTCAACGCCCTGTTCCAGGCGCATTTGAAGAAGGAGAACGACGTCCTGCTGCCCGCCCTCGCCGCCCCCGACGTCGATCTGGTGGCCCTGCTCGGCGACGCACACGAGATCCTCGGCGACCCGAGCGCCACCCCTTGTTGCGGATGTGCCGCGGCAGACCCAGAGGCCGAGGCCAACAAGCAGGAGAGCCCGACGGCTGAACTCGATGTTCGTCGTCTGGCACCGTCCCAGCGCCACGAGCAGATCTTCGCCGCCTTCGGCGAGCTCGCGACGGGGACGGCGTTCGTACTGGTCAACGACCACGATCCCAAGCCCCTCTACTACCAGTTCGCCGCCGAGCACCCCGGCGACTTCACCTGGGACTACATCGAGTCAGGCCCAGCGATCTGGAAAGTCCGCATCGGCCGCCCCTGACCCACAATGAGGCTGTAGCCGCCCTGCAAAGCTCAAGGGCAGGACACGGGGCGAACAGTTGCACGGGCCAGGTCCCTTCATAGCGGCCTGACACTCGGGCGGCTGCTTCGCTCATCCGCTATCTGTCGCCAGCTCGGCCCGAGTCGGGAGGTATCGCCCCACCTGAGACATGAGGCGGCACCTCCCACGGCAGGGCTACGAGGCGGGCAACGCGGTGGCCAGCAGGACGACGCCGAGGGATCCCACCAGCGAGGTCACCGCCATGGCCCGCGCCAGCCTCGGGCGGCCCCTACCGGTGGCCCAGCCGTGCGCTCCGGCCGCGGCCATGACGGCGCAGAACAGCACCAGCTTGGCGGCCAGGATCCGGCCGTAGCCGGGCTCGGCGAGCGAGGCCCAGGTGACGCCCTTGTGCCAGGCGATGGCCACACCGGTGGCAAGCTGCACCGGCAGGAACACCGCTACGGTGAGCAAGCCGAAGCGCCGGCCGACAGCCGACAAGACCTGGCCGCGCCGCTGCTCGTCCAGCAGACGCCGGGCCAGGGGCAGCACCACCAGCGACACCGTGAGCTGCCCGCCGACCCACAGCGCCGCCCCGAGCACGTGCAGGAACCGCACCACCGACCACCACGTCATGGCGCGCCCACCTTGAACAACCCGTGTGCGCCCGCTTCGGCCTGGCGCATGGTGTGGTCCACCACCGGATACGTGCCCGCCTCCGGGAAGACCAGCTCGGCGAATCCGCCCTGCGCCGGAGCAAGGTCGAGCACCTGCGCCCCGCCCGGGTCATCGGCCCGCAGCAGGTACGCACCCTCCTTGTAGACCGTGTCGAACGGCGCCCCCACCACGTGCAGCGCCGTACCGGAGCTGGGGCCGGCGGCCACGGCCCAGATACGCACACGCTCTCCTACCTTGGCCTGCAACGCGGCGTGGTCGTAGCCGGCGGCGGTGCCGTTGAACATCCAGCCGTCCGGTTCACCCCGCCGAATCTTGCCGACCTGGGCGTCGGCGCCGGGCTCGCCGAGGTACAGCTCGCCCTGGACCAGGAGGTATTCGCGGTCCACTTTCGGCAGGTCGGGCGGGTCGATGATGACCGCGCCGTACATGCCGTTGGCGATGTGCTGGGTCATCGGCATGGTCGAGCAGTGATACAGCCATGCCCCGGCGAACGCCGCCTTGAACCGGTACGTCAGCCGCTCCCCCGGTTGGATCGTGCGCATCGGGCCGTCCGGCGCGGTCGCCCCGGCGTGGAAGTCGATGCCGTGGCCCATGCTGCCGGAGTTGACGAAGGTCACGACGAACACGTCACCGACCTTGCCGCGCAGCACCGGCCCTGGCAGGGTGCCGTTGAACGTCCATACGCGTTGCCGCACCCCGGGCGCGACCTCCTGGAGGAGGGTGTCGTCGGCGCGGATCTCAACGTGGTGCTCAGTGCCGCCGGGGGCCGGCTTCAACGTCGCGTCGTAGGGTTTCCAGCCTGGTGACATAGGGGCGGCCAAGTCCAGGCGGGTGGGTTCGCCTGTCTGGACGGCGTTCGTGCCGTGACCGGTGTGGCCGGTGCTCGCTTGTGGCTGGGACGCCGCCGCTGTCGTTCCGGTCGGGATGATGCGCATGGTCATGCCCGCCGCGCGGTGCCCGGCCACCGTGCACCAGCCGTCCACGGACTGGCCCAGCGGTTGCAGCTTCAGCGTGGCGCTCTGGCCGGGGGCCAGCATCGGGGTGCGCTCGCCGGTCGCCAGGCGCAGGTCGTGGCGCTGGGCGTCGGCGTTGGTGATGCGCAACGTCAGCGCGGTGCCCACGGGCGCCTCGATCACCGCAGGGCGGATACTCATCCCGGACAGCGTCACCTCGACCGTGCGAGAACCGGTCGCAGTCACTGTCGTCGAGGGTCTCGATCCGCCGGTCGTGGCGACGACGACCGCGGCGGCCGTCAGCAGGCAGCCGACGACCACCCCGGCGATGGCCGGCAGCGATCGCCGCCACGTCCTGCCGCCACTCGCCGAGCCACCTGACCCTGACCTCTCGTGCTCTTCCACCCCAGCCGTCGGCCGGGCTCGGGTCAGGGCGGTCACGGCCAGGGCGACGAAGGCCAGTGCCGAGCCTAGGACGAGCGCCCAGCCGAGCAACGTCACTGGCGGCGGGACCGGCAGGGCCAGCAGCGGCACCCCGAGGTTGAGCGCCGCCAGCCGCACCGGCCAGCCGCGCTCCAGCAGCGCCGCGTTCTGTTTGAACCGGGCCGGGCCGCCGCCCAGCACCGCGGGCAGCAGGTGCAGCAACGAGCCCAGCAGCACCTGGGCGACGAACCCGACGAGTACCAGCGGCAGCAGCAGCTCCAGCGCCGCGGCGACCTCGGCTGCCGGGCGTGTGGCGATGACCACCAGGTTCGCGGCCAATGTCACCTCGAACCAGACGATGGCCGCCCCCAGCATCCACGAGGCCCCGGTGTGCGGGCGTCTGCGCCGCAGCGCGTCGGCCAGCGGCGCGAGCACCGCCAGCCCTCCCGCCGCGTACGCCACCAGCCCCGCCAGCGCCATCCACCGCGAGTCCGCCAGTAGTCCGCCTACAGCCACCGCCAGCCCAGGCGCGGCCAGCCGCAACCCCATCCGCGACGCCCGCCGGGTCCCATCCGACATGCGGGTCCGGAGGACCGTGGGCCACAGCGTGAACAGGGTGCCGAGCACGGTCAGGCCGACCCAGCCGAACAGGTTCACCACGGCGTGCGCGGCATGCAACCGCTCGTGCACCGCCCCGTGCCCGATGCGCGCGGCCAGCAGCCCGCCCAGGAGGCCGCCGACGGCGAGCGCTCCGGCCGCGGCCACGTACCAGCCGATGACATGCCCGAACCGGCCGGGCAGCGCCTGCCGCACCAGCCGGACCAGGACGGCGGCGTGCCACAGCACCACCCCCACCACCAGCGCCGCCCCGACGGCGGCCACCTGCCACGGTCCCGCCGAAACCCCGGCCAGCACCGCCACCGTCGCCGCGTTGAGCAGGCCCAGCCTGGCCAGGCTGGCGCGCTGCGGCGGGGTGCGCACACGCAGCAGTGCCACGGTGAAGTGCTCACTCCAGATCAGGATGGCGGTGCTCACCGCGCCCAGCAGGAACACGTGGATCAGCAGCCAGCGCGGCGCCGGTAGCACGTCACCCGCCAGCGCCACCACGACGGTCAGGGCGAGCCAGCCGACCACGATCGCGTTCGCCCGTAGGTGCCAGGAAGCGCGGGGACGCTGCGGCGGCGCCGGCGGTGCGCCGAGCAGCGGCTTGCCCTTTTCTACGCGGATATCGACCGGACCCACTCCGGACACCTCCCTATCGTGGCCGGAGTGCGTCAACGCGATCGCGCATCCGGCGAACATCAGCAGAGCAAGTGATGCGAGTACCCCGCCGAGCGTGCGCGCCGCCTCGGCGGCGGCCAGATCCCCGGCCATCCGCACCGCCACCGCGGCGTGCAGCGCCACCAGGGGCATATACAGGACGGGCCGGTACGGCAGTCGCACCCGCAGCAGCGCGGGCAGGATCACCGGGGCGTGCCCGAAGACCATGGACATGACGAAGCCGAGGAAGAGCGCGTGAAGCGCGGCGTCATACAGGTACCGGCCCGACGCCAGGCCGGTGGCCGCCCACAGCCCCCCGGCCACCGCCAGCCAGCCGTACCCGGCCAGCAGGCAGACCGCCGCGTACCGGGAGAGCCCAGAACCCCGGACGGTCCGCCGCGCCACGTCGTAAAAGCCCAGCCACCCGGCGACCACGACCATCCCGACCCCGGCCATGCGCGCGCCCGCGAGCGGGGCGAGCAGCGACACCACGGCCCCGGCACCCACCAGCGCGGCAGCGGCCAACAGACCGGCCCAGGCGATGGGCCGCAGGAACACGACATGCGCCAGCTCCAACCGCTCGGCGGCGATCGTCAGCACCAAGAACACGGCGAACCAGACCACCCGCTCCGGCACCGGCCGCCCAGCCAGCCACAACACCCCGACCACTGGCCACGCCAGCGCCCCGCCGAGCTGCAGGAACGTCTCACGGGACCGACGGCGGCCGAGGAGCGCCAGGTAGATGGCCACCAGCCAGCCGCCGCCGACGGTCAGTGCCACGCGGCCGACCTGCTCGGCGCCGACGGCAAGAGCCACCGCACCCGCCGCGGCGAACGCCGGCGCCGTGTAACCCCAGGGGCGGCGCAGCGCCACCGCGCGTTCGAGCGCGATCAAGGTGCCGAGGAAGCCCAGAGCCATCAGCGGCCCGTGCTGCTCGATGAACGAGTCGGGTGCCGGAATCCCGTCGACCAGCAGCGCGAGTCCGCCGACGATCCCGGCGACCAACGCGACCGCCGCCCCACCCATCAGAGGCAACCGCCCCCAAGCCACTCGCCGCCCAGACCGGCGCCGGTCGGCCTGTCCCGGCTGACCGGGGCGTCCCGGTTGCGCTGCGCGTGGCGGCGCGCTGGGAGTCTGCGGTGTCACCACGGTCTGTCACGCCCTCCGTTACGCAGGTGGTCATTTGGCAGCAGTCAGCGGTCCGGCCGCGCCGGGGCGTGCCCGGGTGCGGCCGGACCACTGGCGAACGAGCAGGTCAGCGGGCGCCGGCATGCTCGGCCGTGCGACGGACCGCCACCGAGCGGATGACGGTCACCGTCAGAGCCAGCGTCAACGCTGCGGTGATGGCCAGCAGGGCCAGGCCGAGGCCGTAGGAGCCGAGCTGTCCGTAGAGGAAGCCCATCACCAGCGGGGGCACGAATCCGCCGAGTCCGCCGGCGGCGCCGACCAGGCCGGTGACCGTGCCGACCTTGTCAGCCGGTGCGACCTGGGCGACGAGGGCGAAGGTGGCGCCGCTGCCCGCGCCGAGTGCGGCGGCCATGGTCAGGAAGGCGATGGTGCCGAGCGGCATGAGGCCGGGCGTGAGCGCCTGTACGGCGGCCATGACGGCGATGGTGATGAACACGCCGGTCAGCACGGGGACGGGGCCGATCCGGTCGGACAACCAGCCGCCGAGCGGCCGGGCCAGGACCGCCAGCAGCACGAACCCGGCCATGCGGTTGGCGGCATCGGCGAGCTCCAGGCCGTAGCCGGTCTGCAGGTAGGCGGGCAGGTACACGGAGAAGGCGACGTAGCCGCCGAACGCGACCGCGTACAGGACGCACGCCTGCCACGTGATCGACAGCTTCACTGTGGCCGCCATGCGCGCCATCAGGGGCTGAGTGGCGACGGTGCGACCGGGCGCGTCCCGCAGCACCAGCCACGCGACAACCGCATACACGGCCAGGACGACGGCGGTGATGACGAACGGCGTGGCCGCGCCGCCAGTCCTCACCAGGGGGACGGTGGTCAGTGCGCTGATCGCGGTGCCGCCCATCCCGGCCCCGAAGACGCCGACCGCCAGGCCGCGCCGGTGCGGCGGGAACCAGGCATTGACGAACGGCACCCCGACGGCGAACACGGTGCCGCCGATGCCCAGGAAGAAGCCGCCCGCCAGCAGCGCGGCCAGGGAGGTCTGCCCGAACAGTCCGATGAACAGCACAGGTACGATGGTGGCGGCAGAGATGAGCGGGAACATCACCCGCCCACCGAAACGGTCGGTCAAAGCACCGACCGGGATGCGCCCCAGCGAGCCGACGATCACCGGCACGGCCACCAGCAACGCCTGCTGCCCAGCCGACAGGCCGAGCAGTTCCTTGAAACGCGGCCCCAGCGGGCTGAGCAGTGCCCAGGCCCAGAAGTTCACCGCGAAGCCCAAGGTCGCCAAGCCCAGCATCAATGCGGGCTTGCGACCGGTCGGTGCGTTCGTCATGTCATCCTCACGTGATCGTGCATTCATGGGTGGCCGCGGCTGCGTGCGGCGCGGATGTCCTGGTCTCATCTCAGCTCACAGGTCCTAGGGCCGGGTATGGACCAAGGTCCCGACCTTCAGGGACTTAGGACGCGTGAAGGTGCCGGGCCAGGTCGCTCTGGTAGGGGAAGCTGCCCGGCTCGTAACCGCACCAGGGCTCCTCGGCGAGCACATCCCCGGTGCAGGCGTACGCGCGCGACCGCGAGCCGCCGCAGATGCTCCGGAACTCGCACGCCCCGCACCGCCCGCACCGCCCGCCCAGCCGGTCGGGGTCACGCAGCACCGCGAACAAGGGCGCGGACCGGTAGATCTCGGTCAGCGGCCGATCGCGTACGTTGCCCCCGCCCAGCGGCAGGAACCCCGACGGGTGCACGGTGCCGGTGTGGGAGACGAACACGAAGCCCCGCCCAGCGTTCACGTCGACCGGCGGGCGGCGTACCCGGCTCTTCCCGACCAACCCGGCATGCCGTGCCCGCTGGCGCAGGTTCTGGTAAAGCGGCCCGAGGGTCTCGGCGTGGTCGGCGCCATGTTCGGCCAGAATGAGCCGTTGCACGGCCACGCGCCGGAAATGGTGTGCCTCGGTGGTCTTGACCGGGATCGTGGTGCCGAGGTCGTACAGCAAGTGCAGCACGTCTTCGGCCTCCTCGGGGCTCAGCGCGGCCAGGGCGCGGCCCCGGCCGGTGGGCACCAGGAAGAAGACGCTCCACAGCAGCGCGCCCTGGTCGCGTACCAGGCGGGCGATGTCTGGCAACCGTGTGAGGTTGCGGCGCGTGACCGTCGTGTTGATCTGAACCTTGAGTCCGGCCTCACGGGCGGCATGCCAGGCCGCCATGGTCCGGGCGAAGACGCCGTCGAAGCCGCGGAAGGCGTCGTGCCCGGCGGCCGTCGCCCCGTCGAGGCTGAGCGAGATCGCCGCGGTGCCTGCATCGCGCAGCCGGGCGAGGTTGCCAGGGGTGAGCGCCGGGGTGGCCGACGGCGACACGGCCGGGGACAGCCTGAGCTCGCGAGCCCGCCGTACCAGCTCGAACAGGTCGGGCCGCTCGAACGGGTCGCCACCCGTGATCACGAACAGTGGCGCGGGCCGGCCGAAGCCGGCCACCTGCCGCATCAGCTCCCCGGCCTCCTCGGTGGTCAGCTCCTCGGGATGCCGGTCGGGCACGGCCTCTGCCCGGCAGTGCAAGCACGCCAGCGGACAGGCCCGGGTTGCCTCCCAGATCACGATGAAGGGACGGTCCGCGACATCCCGCCGGACCTGCCGCAACGGTGATCTCTCGGGCGGCCGCTTGCTGGAGCGCCGATCTTCTGGGGCGGCACTGCCCGGTCGGCCGCTTTCCCGCGTCGACTGGACGGGCTCCGGTCGCTCGGTCATACCCGGGCTCCCAGCAGGATGTTGGCCACCACGTCGGCGGCCGAGTGGTCGTCGGGCAGGCTGTCGAGGAAGCTGGCGTCCTGGCCGAGCGTGAGCAGTGGCGGCTCGTCGTAGCCGTCGGCGCGATGCTGCCCGAGCCCGATCGCAGCGAGCAGGCCGTTGCACAGGCAGCGGCGGTCGGCCGCCTCCTCGGCCGGGCGTCCCTTGCGCACGTAGGTGTCCACTGGCTCGGCCGGGCAGCGGTAGCCGATCGCGCCGTCCGGCTTCGCGTACGGTGTGCGCAGGTAGCCCAGGTCGCACAGCCGCGGCCGCGCCTCGTACACCTCCTGCTCCGACAGCGTCCCGGCCACGGCGGCGACCTTGAACGGGAACCCGGTGGGCGAGGCGCGCGGGTCGTTGCGCACCTGGAGGGCGCCGCTCGCGGCCTGCTCGCGCAGGCGTATGCCCAGGCCGGGTTCGAGCCCGGACTCCCGGCACAGCGCGAACGCCGACCCGACTTGAATCCCCTCCGCGCCCGCCGCCCATGCCCGCACCAGCCCGCCGGGCGTGCCGTACCCGCCCGCCAGCCAGAACGGCAGCCCGAGCCCGGCGATCTTGCCCAGATCGGCCTCGTCGCGCGGCCCGTACACCGGCTCTCCCGCTAGGTCGAGCGTCATCCGGCCGCGGGGCGGCGCACTGTGCCCGCCCGCCGCCGGCGTCTCGATCACGAAGCCGTCCGGTCTGGTCAGCGGCGATCGGGCCAGGTAGGCGGCCAGCACGTGCGACGACACGATCGCCAGCAACCTCGGCCGCGCCAGCGGCATCAGGCGGCGGCCGAGCAGCCCGGCCGGGTCGATCCCGATCGTGTGCCCGTCACCGCCCGCCACGGCGACCGAGATCCGGGCGGAGCGGTGCTCGGACAGTTCGTCGAGCAGCCGCGGGATCTCCGCCGGGATGCCGGCGCCCATCAGCACATAGTCGGCACCGGCCAGCATCGCACCGTACACGGCCGCCGGGGTGGCGAGCTGGATCTTCTCCAAGTAGTTCACCCCGATGGGCCCGTCGTGATCCTCCTTGGCCAGGAAGACCTCGGCGAAGTTGGCCACTACGGAGAGTTCGTCGCGGGCCGGATTCGATCGCAGCCCAAGTCGGGGCACCGGCCGATACGGCACATCCCGGCCGGTTCCCCCGGGCACGAAATAGCGGCTGAGCACCCGCTCGGCGACCTCGGGCACCGGGAAGCAGGCCAGCGCGCGGCGCAGGTGGCCGCCCGGGTCGCCGCGCTGCAGCCGCCGAGCTAGGGTGACGTCCAGCGCCGTGCCCGACACCACGCCGAGCTGCCCGGTCGCGGCGACCGCGCGGGCAAGCTGCCACCCCGACACGCCTACCCCCATCCCGCCCTGGATCAGGACCGGTCGTACCAGCTCAGCCACGCCGGGCCTCCCGCGTGGCCAGGTCGAGAGCCTCGAACACGGGGCGGCGGGGAACGCGTGGGACCGGCGGGCCGTACCCGAGCCTGATCAGCATCTGCACGTGGCCCAGGGGTCCGGCGTGGTCGCCGCGGTGCTGCGGCGGGCGCAGGTCGAGCGGCTGGCTGAACATCGACGCGGCCACGCCGTGCGCGGTCGCGGTGAGTAGCACCCGCTGCAGTGCCTGTCCGGCACGCAGCCAGTCCCGCGGGCCATCACCCGTGGTGAACAGTGCGGCAAGCTGCGGATCCGGCTCGAAGTCCGCCTGTTCCGGTCGACGGTCACGGACGGCCCGCGCGCCACCCGGCGCGAAGTCGCGCATGGGCAGCTCACCGTGTCTCGGACGGGGACCGAAGGCGTGCTCGGGCACGCCATCGGAACGCGCCTCCGAGCCGGTCCAGCGAGCCAGCTCGGCACGGTAGGCATCCTCGGCGGCCAGGGTGCCCTCGGCCACGGCGACCATGTCGAGCACGCGTCGCGCCGTCCGCCCCTTGACCAGGACCAGCGTGGCACCCTCCGCATGGGCCGCACTGGCCAGGTCGAGGAAGACGTTCCTCGGCAGCGGGCGGCCGTCGAAGGGGAAGCGGTTGGTACGCCGATGCGGGATCGTGTCATGCAGCAGCCGCTCGTCCTGGTCGGGCGGACTACCCGGTGTGGCGCGTACGGTGGCCAGCAGGTCAGGCCGTTCACCAGGGTCGGGCAGCGGCAGGACCTGAGAGTCGTAGCCGGTCATCCGGATCGCCAGCCGCAGGTTGAACAGTGCGGCCCCGCAACTGATGCCGAGACCGCGGCCCAGCGGATCGGTGACGGCCAGCAGGCGGTCGAGGTCGGCGTACAACTCCATGGTGGCGTCGTCGACACGGCGGAAGCGCCACGGCTGGCTGTTGTGCACCGATGGTGCCGCGACAGCGGCGCCGACCAGCCTGCGCACGCCCGCCCGCGTGGCGAAGGGCTTCTCCCCATCAGCAGACTGGGGGACGGCATAGGGCTCAGCGCAGGGAACACCGGACTCAGGAATCGCGCCAGTTCTGGTCATCGGGCCATTCCCAGCGCAGAGGTAACAACGGACATGGACCCAAGATCCCGCGCTGCGCCGTCCCCACAGCAGGGACCAAAGTCCTTCAGAGCACGTCCGATGGACCGTTTCGCCAAGACGCCGCATGACGCTTCGACGGCAAGAGCCGCAAGCTCCCAGTAGGGAGAGTCCCACTGGCCGCATCGTGACCGGGACCATGTTGCTCTGCGAGGTTGGGACCAAGGTCCCTAGGCCGATCGCGATACATCCGAAATATTCGGACCTATGACACCCATGCAGAGAATCGATGCGTACTGGCGTGCCGCGAACTATCTGTCCGTGGGGCAGATCTACCTGCTGGACAACCCCCTCCTGACCGAGCCGCTGCGGCCCGAGCACATCAAACCGCGCCTGCTCGGCCACTGGGGCACCACACCAGGCCTGAACTTTTGCTTCGCTCACCTCAACCGGATCATCGCCGAGCGCGGCCAGGACATGATCTACATCGCCGGCCCCGGCCACGGCGGCCCGGCCGCGGTCGCGCACGCCTGGCTGGAAGGCTCCTACTCGGAGAAGTACCCCGACGTCTCACAGGACGCCACCGGCATGCGGCGGCTGTTTCGCCAGTTCTCCTTCCCCGGCGGCATCCCCAGCCATGTCGCGCCCGAGACGCCCGGCTCCATCCACGAGGGCGGCGAACTGGGCTACTCTCTGGCCCACGCGTTCGGTGCCGCCTTCGACAACCCCAAGCTGGTGGTGGCGTGCATCGTCGGCGACGGCGAGGCCGAGACCGGCCCGCTGGCGGCCAGCTGGCACTCCAACAAACTGCTCGACCCCTACCGCGACGGCGTCGTCCTGCCGATCCTCCACCTGAACGGCTACAAGATCGCCAACCCGACCGTGCTCGCCCGGATCCCCGAGGAAGAGCTGACCAAGCTCATGGAAGGGTACGGCTACCGCCCGCACATCGTCGGCCCCGACCACGAGCAGATGGCGAGCACGCTGGATGAGGTGTTCGACCAGATCGCCGCCTACAAGGACGGCCGCGCGGACCGCCTCCCCATGATCATCCTGCGCACGCCGAAGGGCTGGACCGGGCCGCGCGAAGTCGACGGCAAGCCGGTCGAGGGCACCTGGCGCGCCCACCAGGTGCCGCTGTCCGCCGTTCGCGACAACCCCGAGCACCTGGCGATGCTCGAGGAGTGGATGCGCTCCTACCGGCCCGAGGAACTGTTCGACGCCGACGGCCGCCCGATCCCCGCACTGCGCCAGACCGTGCCAGAGGGGCCGCTGCGGATGAGCGCCAACCCGCACGCCAACGGCGGCGAACTGCTGCGCCCGCTCGCGCTGCCGGACTTCCGCGACTACGCGATCGAGGTCAAAGCACCCGCCATGCAGACCAGCGAGCCCACCCGGGCCCTCGGTGCCCTCCTGCGCGACGTGATCGCCGCCAACCCGCACAGCTTCCGGCTGATGGGGCCGGACGAGACCGCCTCCAACCGGCTGCAGGCCGTCTTCGAGACCACCACCCGAGCCTGGAACGCCGCCATCGAGGAAACCGACGAGCACCTCGCCGCCGGCGGCCGGGTGATGGAGGTGCTGTCCGAGCACCTGTGCCAGGGCTGGCTGGAGGGCTATCTGCTGACCGGCCGGCACGGGCTGTTCAACTGCTACGAGGCGTTCATCCACATCATCGACGCCATGTTCAACCAGCACGCCAAATGGCTACAGGCCTCGAAGAAGATCCCCTGGCGGCGCCCGGTCGCCTCGCTCAACTACCTGCTGTCCTCCCACGTGTGGCGCCAGGACCACAACGGCTTCAGCCACCAGGACCCCGGCTTCCTCGACCTCGTGGTCAACAAGAAGGCCGAGGTCGTACGGGTCTACCTGCCGCCGGACGCCAACACGCTGCTGTCGGTCGGCGACCACTGCCTGCGCTCCCGCGACTACGTCAACGTGATCGTCGCCGGCAAGCAGCCGGTGCTCGACCTGTTCACCATGGACGAGGCCATCGCCCACTGCACCCGCGGCCTGGGCATCCTGCCGTGGGCCTCCACCGACTCCGGCGCCGAACCCGACGTGGTGCTGGCCTGCGCCGGCGACGTCCCCACCCTGGAGACCCTCGCCGCAGCCGCCATCCTGCGCGAGCACCTGCCTCACCTGAAGGTGCGGGTCATCAACGTGGTCGACCTGATGCGGCTGCAGCCGCCGTCGGAACACCCGCACGGCATGCCGGACGCCGAGTTCGACACCCTGTTCACCACCGACAAGCCGATCATCTTCAACTTCCACGGCTACCCGTGGCTGATCCACCGTCTCACCTACCGCCGCAACGGCCACCACAACCTCCACGTGCGCGGCTACAAAGAGGAGGGCACCACCACCACGCCCTTCGACATGGCCATGCTCAACGACATCGACCGCTACCACCTGGTCATGGACGTCATCGACCGCGTCCCCGGCCTCGGCACCACCGCCGCCCACCTGCGCCAGCAGATGACCGACGCCCGCCTCCAGGCCCGCGCTCACACCCGCGAGCACGGTGAGGACTCCGCGGAAATAAGCTCGTGGACATGGCCAGCCACATTCTCGTCCTGAACACGGGATCCTCGTCGATCAAGTACGAGCTTGTGGACGTCAAGACCCATGAGCGCCCGGCCAGGGGACTGGTGGAACGCATCGGGGAGGAGACCGGGCGGCTCACGCACCGGACCGGGGACGGGCCGCCGTACGTGCAGGAGCGGCCCTTCTCCGGCCACGGCGAAGGACTGGATGCGATGATGGAGGCGTTCACCACGTCGGGGCCCGAGCTGGACCCCGTCGCGGTCGGGCACCGGGTGGTGCACGGCGGCACCAGGTTCACCGAGGCCGTGCTGATCGACGACGAGGTGATCACCGCCATCGAGGAGCTGTCCCCGCTCGCGCCCCTGCACAACCCGGTCAACCTCACCGGGATCAGGGTCGCCTGTAAGGCGTTCCCCGGCGTGCCGCAGGTTGCCGTGTTCGACACCGCCTTCCACCGCACGCTGCCGCCCGAGGCGTACACGTACGCCGTGCCTTCCGAGTGGGGCGTGCGGCGCTTCGGCTTCCACGGCACCTCCTACGCCTACGTCTCCCGCCGCGCCGCCGCTCTCCTCGGCCGCGACCTCGCCGAGCTCAACCTGATCGTGCTGCACCTGGGCAACGGCGCCAGCGCCACCGCCATCAGCGGCGGCCGCAGCATCGACACCTCCATGGGCATGACGCCCCTGGAGGGGCTGATCATGGGCACCCGCTCCGGCGACGTCGACCCCGCCCTCGCCGGCTACCTCGCCCGGGTACATGGCCTGGACGCCCAGCAGGTGGAGCACGCGCTCAGCCACCGCAGCGGCCTCCTAGCACTCACCGGCACCAGAGACATGCGCGAAGTACGCGCCCGCGACGACGACATCGCCCGTATGGCCCTGGAGATCTACACTCGGCGCATTCGCAAGTACGTCGGCGCCTACTACGCGCTGCTCGGCCGGGTGGACGCAATCGTCTTCACCGGCGGCGTGGGCGAGCACGACGCGGCCACTCGAGCGGCCTCCCTGGCCGGGCTCGACCGGCTCGGCATCACCGTGGACCCGGGACTCAACGAGACGGACTCGGCCGATGAACGGGCCGTCTCCCCTCCCGGCGCCGAGGTGCCGGTTCTGGTCATCCCGACGGACGAGGAATGGGAGATCGCCCGCCAGGCCCACGCACTCGCCTCATGACAGGCGGCAAGTGGATCTCCCATCTGCCAGCGCTGTCTCGGCCCATCCGCTCATCTCGATCAACCCGAATACCTGGCCTCGCTTTCCTCCCTGGCCAGGCCGACGCGCATAGTCTTCTCCTCCCACCGGCGCTCGCCGCAGGGTTGTCGGCGGGGGCTCCCGGTTTCCGGTCGGTGGAGCCTCGGTCAACGGAGATGCTCTCTACACGCTTCGGCCGGTCAGCCAGTGCCACGTTTCCCTTGCCTTACGAGCCGTCCCGCGCGCCGTCTCCTCTTGCCGAACAATCTTGAAGTTGTGCCATGTCGTCCGGCGCACGGCCCACTGGCCACCTTCGGCGATCAGCTCCAGTTCGACGCCTTCGTAGAAGGAGGCTTGATCGTGTACCCGGGTGCGAGCGCCGCGTTCGCGATATGGCGACCAATCGAGCTTGGTCACACCGAGCATGGATCAGGACTCGATCGACGTGTGCCTGAGCGGATTCGGGTACTTCGTTGGCCCGTCGATCCGGCCCAGGTTGCGGGGGCACCGGGGGCATGTCTTGAGCGCCACATCGAACGCGATCACCTCGCCCCAACCTTGATCGGCAAGCGCCTCGATCAGCCACGTCCACGCGAACATGAGGTCCGTCGTCAGGATCGCGCCGGAGACCTCCGCAGACGTCACCGGGTTGACGTGGGCCTGCACGAGATACACGTTCGTCGTGTTCTTCGGCACGTAGATCACCATGCCGTTGATCTCGACGGCTGCCTTGTCTCCCCGGTCCCGGGTTCGCTGGGGGGTGAAGGTGTTGCTCACGGCCTCAGCATCTTCGGTGACGACAGGACAGCGCACCGTCACCCCTGGACACCTAGCGACATCTTGCAGTCAACTAGATGCGCTTGGATGTCTTAAGGCAGGATGCCGCCATGGTGAACGAACGCCTACGCCGTGCCATGCTCCGCGCAGGGCTCGATCCCCATCAACTCGCGGACCGCGCTGAGGTAAGCGTCAAGTCCGTCGAGCGCTGGCTAAATGGGACGGTCGTCCCCTACCCCAAGACCCGGTACCGGGTTGCCGCCATCCTCGAAGAAGACGAGTCGTATCTGTGGCCGGACGCCATCGACAAGGCGTCGCTCGTGGGTGCTGAGCTGGTCGCTTCCTACCCACGCCGCAACGACGTGCCGCGCCATCTGTGGACAGAGACGCTTCGCAACGCCGAGCGCAACATCGACCTGCTGGCGTTCGCCGGCCTGTTCCTGACGGAGGAACACCCTGACTGGCTGCCCACGTTGGCGGGCAAAGCGAAAGCGGGTGCGCGGGTGCGCCTGCTGCTCGGCGATCCGCAGGGCGCTCAGCTCGCCTCGCGTGACGCGGAGCATCAGATCGGCGGGGGTGTGGCGGGACGTGTGACGGCGGTGCTCACCTACTACCAGAAGCACATGCCGCCGAGCGTGCAGATCCGCTTGCACGACACACCGCTGTACAACTCGATCTACCGGTTCGATGACGAGATGTTGGTGAACGTCCACGTGTACGGATTGCTCGCCGCGTACACCCCCACGATCCATCTGCGCAGGATGGACGGGGCATGGTTCAACACCTACCTCGAGTCGTTCGAGCGGGTATGGGCATCGGCCCGGACATGGGATCGAGGGACCGCCGCGTGACAAAGAAGACGAAACGCCTCGATTACTGGCGTGACCCGGACGCGCCGAAACCGACCAGTCGCAAGGCGTCGGCGAGTGTGTTCGTCCGCGACGACGCGGGCCGTCTACTGCTGCTGCGCCGCACGGACAACGACCTGTGGACGATCCCCACCGGGGGCGTGAAAAAGGCCGAGACGGTCGCCCAGGCAGGCGTACGAGAGTGCAGAGAGGAGACCGGCCTAGACGTTGAGGTAACCGGCCTCGTCGGCGTATTTTCCACTCCCGACCACGTGATCGTCTACATGCACGGCGACAAGGTCGACGAGGTGCGACAGCCGATCAACATCTGCCTGCGCGCCCGGGTCATCGGCGGGACTGTCCGACCGGGACCCGGTGAGGCACGCGAGGTGCGATGGGTGGACCCCGATGACCTTCAGGACTACCCGATCCACCCGGCGATCAAGCTACGGATCGAGCGAGGGCTCACAGCGACTGAGCCGTACATCGGCTAAGACCCCAGACATCCGAGAACGGGCCACCTTCCGGAGCGCGATCCGGATCTTCCTCGCCTCACTCGCCGTACAGCCCGAAAGACCACCCGATAGCCATTCTTCAGTCAAAGGGGACGTGCCAGCGTAGCCGCGTCCCGCCCTCCTCCAGAGCCTCCAGCTCGGCGGAGCCGCCCAGGCGGCCGGCCCGTTCCTCGATGTTGCGCAGGCCGCTGCGGCGTCCCCCTTTACCCAGCCCGACCCCGTTGTCGGTGACCACAAGCGTGAGTCGCCGGTCAGCGACCTCCACCGACACCTCCGCCCGGGTCGCGCGGGAGTGGCGTACGACATTCGACAAGGCCTCGCGCAGCACGGCCAACAGGTGCTCGGCGACAGGCTCGGGTACCACGGTGTCGATCTGACCTTCCATCCGCAGGCCCGGCATGAACCCCAGATGCCCGCCCGCCCCCTCCACCAGCTCGACGATCTGGGTACGCAGGCTCGGAGCGGCCTCCTCGCGCGGAGTCTGCAGGGCGAAGATCGACGAGCGGATCTGCCGGATCGTCTCATCCAGCTCATCGATCGCGTGCTGCAGCCGCTTGCCCGCCTCCGGCCGCTCCACCAGCCGCACCGTGCTCATCAACGTCATCGCGGTCGCGAACAACCGCTGAATGACCACATCGTGCAGATCCTTGGCGATGCGATCCCGATCCTCCAGCAGCCCGAGCCGCTCGGCATCACGACGAGCCTCGGCCAGCTCCAGCGCGACCGCGGCCTGACCCGCGAACGACTCCAGCATCTGCTGATCAGCCCCACTGAACGGCAACCGCCCGCTCCGCTTGGCCAGCGCCAGCACCCCTCGCGCCCGCGGCGCCGTCCCCAGCGGCACCATCAGCCCGGGCCCGTACCCCAGCCGCCGCAGCGGCGAGTCCGGGTGCGGACCGCTTGGCAGATCCCGTTCCGACACCGGCACGCCTCGCCTGAACGCCTCACCGACCGGCGTGGCCGAGACATCGAACGTCATCCCCAGCAGTTCGCCGACTCCCTCGCCGCCCTCCGCCACATCCACGACCAGCGTCTCACCCGACGCCTCCGGCAGCAGCACCTGGACCAGATCCGCGTCGCACATCTGACGGGCCCGTGCCGCCATCGTGGTGAGCACCTCATGAAGGTCGGCGCCGGACAGCAGACTCGTGGTGATCTCCGACGATGCCTGCAGCCAGGCCTCCCGCCGCCGGGACTCCTCATACAACCGAGCATTCTCTACCGCCACACCGGCCGCGGTCGCCAGCGCGATGACGACGGCCTCGTCCTCCTCGTCGAAGTCGCCACCGCCGCGCTTCTCGGTCAGATACAGGTTGCCGAACACCTCGTCCCGCACCCGTACCGGCACCCCGAGGAAGGTGCCCATCGGCGGATGCCCCGGCGGGAAGCCGTACGACTCCGGATGATCGGAGATGCGGCTCAGCCGCAGCGGCCGGGCGTCCTTGATCAACAGACCGAGCAGGCCCAGCCCATGCGGCCAGTGCTCGATCTTGGCGATCTCCTCCTCGCTCAACCCCACCGGAATGAACTGGACGAGCGTGCGCTCCTCCCCCACCACGCCCAGCGCCCCGTAGCTGGCGTCCACCAGCTTGGTCGCCGTCTCCACAATGCGCCGCAGCACGGTCTCCAGATCCAGGTCGCTGCCCACCGACACGACGGCCTCGAGCAGCGCGTGCACCCGATCGCGCGTGGCCAGCACGGCGTTCAACCGCGTCTGCAGCTCAGCCAGCAACTCATCCAGCCGCATCTGCGGCAGCAGCGGACGATGCTCACTCTCGGACATACCGATCAGTGTTGCAGCAGGCCGCCTCGCCGCCCACCCCGGCCTCGGGGCGGGCGTGTGGCCGTACGCACCCGAACGGGACACCCAGCCGTGTGATCATCTGCGGGCATTCGCTGGAGGAGAGCTCCTACCGGGATGAACTCGCGCAGGTCGTGCATCTCCGGCGCCTGCGTTGGGCATGCGGCGCTGACCCCGTGCGCGGCCGATTGCGCTTTGCGGCTGGCCGGCGACCTTGCTCCGTGTCCCGTGCACACGGACCACCTTCTCCCTGCGCCCGCCCCCACTGTCCCAGCCGCGCTGCGAACCACGATCCGGGGCGAAAGTCCCGGCCAGGACGGCGTTGGTCCCTCGGCTGCCCAATGCCGCCGACCTTCAGACCTGCGTGGCTCAAGTCCGGATCGCCGTCCGGTCGTGCGGATCGTGATGGAGCCGTTGGACTGGTGGCTGAAGGCTGCCTCCGCCTCGGTCAACGGGCAATGGACACCCGGTCGAAGGTCTTTCGTCCCATCGAAAGCGGGCGTTCGCCCCTGATGGGCGTACGGGTGCCCGCTGGAAACTGGACACGACTGAGGGTTTGTGCAGGAGGTTCTTACGGTGGCGAACAAGCAGTGGATCGTGCAGATCTATCTGGCCGACGAGGGCGATGAGACGTCGGCCCGAGCTGTCCTGATCACCAGGGGCGGCGGGCGTGTGGACGGCCTGGGGCGCACGCACCGCAACCCGGCCGGAGCCTGGGTGCCCGAGATCGGCGACGAGCTGGCCGCCTCTCGCGCCCTGACCGACCTGGCCGGCAAGGTGGCTGCCGTCGCCAAACAGGACCTCGCGCTCCGGGGCTGACCTCGGTCCCGATCGAGGGGACGGAGGACGAGACGTACACCGTCGCCGGCTGGCACGTCCAGGCCGTGGTGATCTGCGCCCATCCGCTTCCCCGGGTCCCGGTGGGCTGCCCGGACCTTCGGCGCCGCAGCCGCCATCGAGGGGGCCGCGGGCGAGGTCCTCATGACCAGCCTGCCCAGCTGGACAACCAGGCTGGACCCGGGCACCTGAGCGAACTGCCTCAGGCGGATCCGCGAGGTGCCACTGGCGCCCCTGGCCAGGCCGACGGCCGACAGCAGCGCTAGCACGGACGCGCCCCACAGCAGCAGGGCAAAGAGTGCACCATCTGGCGTAACAGCAACCCCACCACAGTGGCGCGGCCGGCCGACGGCAGCGTGTTCGGCCCGTCCGCGGCCAGTCGCACAGCCGTCTCAGCTTCAATGAGACGGCCTGAGCTGGGACATGGTCGTCATGTCCGGCTATCTCCGCTCACCCTAGGCGCCGGGCAGGGGCTTTCGGCACCAAAGCCGGGGCCGTCCGGCCCTACCGGGTCTAGGGCGGATGCAGGAGCGTCAGTCGCGGGAGGTGCGTCATGTCCACTCAACTCGCCACCGAACTCGGCCTCCGGCGGCTGCTGGTGGCGGCCGGTCAAGCGCCGTCAGTGCTCAACACCCAGCCGTGGCGCTTCCGCGCAGTCCGCCACGAGTACGTCGAGCTGTACGCCGATCGCGACCGGCGGCTGCGGGTGAGCGACCCGCGCGGACGCAACCAGTACATCAGCTGCGGCGCGGCCCTGTTCAACCTGCGTCTGGCGATCCGCACCTCCGGGTGGCGGCCGATGACATTCCTGCTGCCCGGCTCGGAAGACGAGCTCGATCTCCTGGCCGCCGTCCGCATAGGGGCGCCGCTGCCCGCCTCGGCCGGACAGCACGAGCTGTACGATCTCATCCCCGTGCGGCGCACCAGTCGTTGCCCCTTCTTCGACCGGCGGATACCACAGGGCGTCATGGCCGAACTGCGGATCGCCGCCGCCCGCGAGGGCGCGGGCCTGGCGTCGCTCGACCGCCACAGCACGCTCGACACCCTCGACTACGCCGCCATAGCCGAGGACGAACTCGCCGCTGACCACGAGTACCAAGCCGAACTGGCGGCCTGGACGATGCCGGGAGCACGGTACGACGGCGTGCCTGCCTACGTGCACGGCCCTCATGCCGTCCATGATCCCGCACCGGTCAGGGACTTCGGGCGGCAAAGCGGCGAAGCCCGCTTCGAGGAGCGACCTCAGCTCGCCGTGCTGACCACGATGGGCGACCGACCGGTCGACTGGCTCCGCGCCGGACAGGCCCTGCAGCGGATGCTGCTGATCGCCACCAAGCATGGCCTGTCGGCATCGTTCCTGAACCAGCCGCTCGACCTGCGCGACATGCGCCGCCGCCGGGATCCGCATCACCGGCGCGGCCACCCCCAGATGATCATCAGGCTCGGCTACGGCCCGTACGTCCCCCGCAGCCCACGCCGGCCCGCCACAGAGCTCTCCCATGGAGACACGCAAGCTTTTGAAGGAGGTCGTAGTCATGGAACCCATGCATTGGACCGTGCAGATTTACCTCAGTGAGGACGGCGACGACACGCGCGCACGGGCGGTGCTGACCACCAGGGACAAGTCAGGGCTGACGGGGATCGGCCACGCCCGCCGCAACCCGGCCGATCCCGCCGTACCGGAGATCGGCGACGAACTGGCGGCATCACGGGCACTGGCCGATCTGGCCGGGAAACTGGCCGTCATCACACAACGTGATATCACCGAGATCGCCGGATTCCCCGTCCCCCAGCGCTCATGGCGAGTGAGGTAGGGCCGCCCAGCTGACCAACGGCTCCCGCGGGCCGGGACTTCTGCCTCTGTCTGCGCCGATCCGGCCGCGCTGCGATGAAGGCGGACCGCGCTAGGGAGGAACCCACGATGCGCGTCACCGTCAAGGAAGTCATGACCACCAAGGCGATCTCTGTCCAGGCCGACGCCCCGCTCAAAGACATCGCCGACATGCCCGGACATCGTCATCCGGGGCAGGGGCCCGCTGCCGCGTATACCCCACCGGGGGCTGCTGGCGGCGGGCCTGGTTGTGCGTCCGGCCGCGTACGACAGTCTGCCGTTTTCTCCTGCTGACGAAGGCGCATGGTGGTTCCTGGCCCTGCTCTACACCTACCCGGCCCACGTGGATGCCTCCTCGTCATGGGTGACCTGCCGTCCTTCTCGTTCGCCTCCGGCGCGTCGGATGTGCGACGTGCGTAGGGCGAGGATGGCCATGTCGTCGTGGCCATCGCTGGGGTGTTGGTCGATCAGTGCTTGCACGAAGTCGCGCAAGGGCAGGGCGGCGTGGGTCGTGGCGATGGTGGCGAGGCGTTCCATTCCCTCTTCGATCGAGTGCTCGTGGTGTTCGATGAGACCGTCGGTGAAGAAGACCACTGTGGCGCGTGGGGGCAAGGGGTGGGTGTGGTCGTGGCGCGGTTGGGCGATGTCGACCCCGAGGGGCAGGTCAGGGTCGACGGGCAGGTAGCGGGCCTTCTTGTGGTGAGCGAGCAGCAGTGGCGGGAGATGACCTGCGCTGCTCCAGCGCAGCCTCCAGCCATGGGCTTCGGGTTCGACGCGGGCAAGGCACGCGGTGGTGACGGGGTTGTCCGTGATGGCGTGGACGGTGCGGTCCAACTGGCTGAGGACGGCGCTCGGCGGGGTGCGCTGGTCGTAGAGGAGGGCACGCAGCATGTTGCGGGTCTGGGTCATGGCGGCGGCGGCCTGGAGATCGTGTCCTACGACATCGCCGATGATCGCGGCGCAGGATCGGTCGGGGACGAGCATGACGTCGTACCAGTCTCCGCCGACGTGGCCGGGGGCGGCGGCGGGGCGGTAGGCAGCGGCAGCGTCGAACGGTTCCATGTGCTCGGGGAGCTGAGGGACCAGGAGCCGCTGGAGGCGCTCGGCGTCGCGGCGGGTTTGCTCGTACAGACGGGCGTCGTCGATGGCCAGTCCGGCGGCGCCGGCCAGCGCGATGATCAGGGTTTCGTCGTGGGCGTCGAAGGGCCGTCCGTCGAGCCGCTCGGAGACATACAGGTCTCCGTAGATCTTGCCGCGGATGTTGATCGGGACTCCCAGCAGGGTGCGCAGGGGCGGATGGCCAGGCGGGAAGCCTGCCGAGTCCGGGTGGGCGGAGATGTCATCGACGCGCAATGGTTCCGGGTGGTTGATCAGATGCCCGAGTAGGCCGCGCCCGCGGGGAAGCTCCGTGCCGATCAGGTCGGCCTTCTCTTGCTCCGACAGACCCATGGGGACAAACAGTGCAATGTTATTTCCTTCCTCATCAAGTACGCCTAGGGCGCCATAGCGGGCGCCGACCAGGTCCATCGCGGTGGATACGATCAAACCCAGTACGACGGATAGTTCCACCTCCCGAGTCAGGACGGCCTCATACAAGCCGTGCAACTGGTCCTGGGCCCGGGCCAGTGACCTGAGCTGCTCGGCGATCTGCTCCAACTCGGTGCCCAGGCGCAGACTCATTCCGTGGATTTGCGACTGCTGCGGCTCTTCCGCTTTCTCCGTCATCGTGGCCGCCCGGTGGCTAGGCGCTCGGTTTCGGTGGCCATCGCCGGTAAGAGCCCGGTGCCGATCTGGATCGGCATGCGGTACGTGGCCCGAGACAGACTATTACCCACTCTGACCAGGGGTACCGCCTCCATCGTGTGTCGTGTGGCAGCTTCGCGACCGACAGGGATCGATCGGAGCGACCATCCGGCACGCCAACCACACCTTCTGGTCTCCGCCCCAGCCAACCTGGGGATGCTCGGCGTTCCCACGCATGATCAGCTACTGGGACATCATCACCGCCGCCACCGCGACGCTGGCCAGCAACCGCCCGACCCCCACCAGGCGACGCTTCAACGCGTCAGCGGCTCCCTTGACCATCATGGACGCGATCCGGCTGCTCGCGCTCGCCGCCCCCGCGGCGGTGACCATCGCTCGGTCGCGCCCCCGTACCACCACGGTGCCAGCGGAGACCGCTCGTCCGCGGTCTTGTCCACTGGCACCGATTCTCCCGTCAATGACGACTCGTCGACGAGCAAAAGCCGCCGACTCCACTACCGTGGCGTCGGCCACGTGATGTCGCCTTCGGCCAGGACCGGCAGGTCTCCCACAACGACTCGGCAGCGGGGATGTCCAGGCGGGAAGCGTCGCGGATCACTCGTGCCGCCGGACCCTGAACTGCGACAACTCCGTGGTGGCCCGTTCGGTGCGGACCTCCTGCGCCACCCCGGACGGAGGTGTTGACGACGATCACCAGCATGATCACGGCTGTGTCGGCCGAGTCGCCCGTGGCGACGATCAACGCCGCCACTAGCAGCACGATGATCAGCGGATCGCGAAGCTGAGCGGCGACCCGCCGCCAGAGCGGGACGGGCGGCCGTTGCGGGGAACAGGTGCTGCCCATCCCGCTCCAGGCGCACCATCGCCTCCGCAGACAACAATCCGGAGCGTGCGGGAAATCACCAGATCGATCAGCGCCTGCGTCTGCATCTGCTAACGGCAAACCCGCGCTTCAGCACCCAGCGCGCCAGCCCGTGCCCACACCAGCCACTCGTGAAAGTGCTGACTCACAGGCCACCGACCTCGGCCGTGGCTCCTTGAATCCCGTCCGGTTCCCACGGGATCATTTCCACCTTTTGGGATTCCTGGCCCTGCCAGGCCATCTGGCGAGGGAATGGAATGGAGGGGGGTATGGGATGTCTGATGTGATCGTCGTGGGTGTCGACGGCTCGAAGCCCGGATTCCGCGCCGTGGCATGGGCGGCCGACGACGCCTTTCGGTTGCATGTGCCTCTGCGTAGCGTCTGTGTGGTGGAAACCTGGCCCTACCAGGTTCCACAGATCGCCGGACCCGAGTGGGAAGAGTCACTGATAACGAACGCGCGAAAGACCCTGGCCGAAGCCGAGGAAATCGTGCGTGAACGCCAGCCTGCCGTCGAGGTGAGCGCCGAGTTGATGACCGGAACGCCGGCGGCTGCCCTTCGCGCGCAGGCCAGCGACGCAACCGAACTGGTGGTCGGCAGCAGAGGATTGGGCGGCTTCGCCGGGGCCGTGCTTGGCTCTGTCAGCATGAACGTGGCGGGGCAGGTGCCGGGCCCCGTGGTCGTCGTCAAGGCGGAGACAGCGGCGGTGCACGGTGAGATCGTCGTCGGCCTCGATGGCTCCCCTGCCTGCGAGCCGGCCATCGCCTATGCCTTCCGGCAAGCCGAGCTGCGCGGAAGCAGATTGCGGGCGGTCTACGCCTGGTCGCTGCCGTTCGCCTTGGCCGCTGGCTTCTCTTGTGACTTCGAAGCGTTGCGAGAGGCCAATCAGCACGTCGCCGAGGAACAACTCGCACCGTGGCGAGAGCGATGTCCACAGGTCAAGGTGATCGTGGACGTGCGGCGCGCCCACCCTGTCGAAACGCTCGCCGCCGCTGGCGATCGAGCCGACCTGCTAGTCGTGGGCTCACATGGCAGGAGCGCGGTCGGGTCGATCGTCCTGGGCTCGGTCAGCCGGGGCGTCTTGCACCACGCACGCTGCAATATCGCGGTGGTGCGCGCCCACGAGACACCCACTCCGGCATAACTCAGGCGCTGACACCAGCATGCGGAAGTTGCTTGCCGTCATCCCGATCAAGAAGGATCAACGATCCAACTAGCTCAAACAGGGCAGCGCCGGCGGGCGGCCGCTCGGCTTCGATGCCCAGTGGCACACCGAGCGCAACACCGGGTACGGGCCGGCCCGGTGGCACCACGGCATCCGGCGCGCCCTTCAGGTGCAGGATCCCGTACACCACCATCGAGGCGCGGCACCGTTACATCCCGGAGGGGACGATGAGCAGGTCGTCCTTTTCCGGGACCACCTCGTTGACCACGTCGATCACGCCCTCCACGGCGCGCACCGCTTCGACGAGCGCGATGGCCTCGGACCTCCATGGCACGCTGCCGCTGATCGTCACGACGCCCTTGTCGATCTCGATGGAGAACGTCTCAGGATCCGTAAGCACGGCCCTGACGTCCGCCTCCAACTCTGCGGAGGGCCGGGTGAAGACCTGCAGCACGTCACGCCGGCATAGCGTGCCGATGACCCGTCCGGTGACCACGTCGATCACGGGCAGCTGCTTGATGCGCCTGGCGCGCATGAGCCGGGCCGCGTCACGTACGCTGGTGCCCGGTGTCACGGTGATCGCCGGAGAGGTCATCAACTGTGCCGCCGTCACTGCGGCCGCCTTTTCGTGTTCGCGCCGTTGGCTGCGCGTCTCGAACGACGACATACTGTGCCGGACCGTGTCTGTCTCCTTGAGCAGCAGATCGCCTTCGGAGATCACGCCCACCGGACGGCGGTCGGCGTCAACCACGGTGACCGCGCCCACCCCGTGCCGCTGCATGACCGTCACGATGTCGGTGAAGGCCGCGTTCTCCCGCACGGCCACGGCTACTTGACCCATGATGTCCTTGACTTCGATTGACATGGCGTCCACCTCCATGCCCACACTCCAATCCCCGCCGTCCCGCCAGCAGTGGCGAACGTCCTCGACGCCGGTGACCAAGGTCCCGCCTGTGGCCTCTCGGCCGATTCACGAGACCCGCATGCTCAGCCGCAGGATGGCGCTGCCGGGACCGGTTGATGAAGGCAACGTCGTTGGCCGGCCGGCGTATCAGCCAGGTCCCTCTGACCGGCGGTCAGCGACTCGAAGCTCATGACTCCTGCTCGATGCGAGGCCTCGCGATCGCGACCGGGCAGGTCACGTGGTGGAGCACGCCGTGGCTGATTGAGCCGAGCACCGCCGATGCCAGCCCGCCCAGCCCGCACGAGCCCACCACTACCAGGTCAGCGCTCCGGGCCGCCGCGATCAGCGCGACCGGGTGCCCACATGGTTGGTCGTCGGTGATGAGAAGATCGGGTTGCTCCCACGCCAGAGCATGACACGCTCACGTGCCGCGCGATTGTGCGCCTGCATGGCCTCCTCGATCAGGTTGCCGTAGACGACGGCGTACGGTGAGAAGAGCGGCACCAGCCACGCGGAGACCACGTACAGGTCCGCCTCCCGTGCCCTGGCTTGCTCGACGGCATGGGCGTTCTTGGCACCCAGGCCTTCGGCCTACCGCACACACCGAGGTCACGCTGCTCGACCTCGACGACCGGCTCGCGAGCTGACCTTTACTCTGCCCGCAGCTGCTGCCGGCGTCGAGCGGGAGGGACCTTCGGCGCATGGCATGAGGCCCAAAGACCCTACGCGTGCAGCGCTCCGGCAGGCCATCGTCGGAGTGCGACACCCGCTGAGACGGGCCCGAGGGCCGGGGCCCGGAGATTGTCTCCGGGAGAAGCCCTGAGCGGACAACAGGGAGAGGCGACGGTGGCCGTGCGACCCACCAGACCCGCCATCACCGCGATGGCTGCCCTGTTCCACCGGGCGGGCCACCAGCCCGGACGGCCCGCCAGGCGGGTGTCGCCGTTCGTCCCGACGTTCCGAGGGATCATCCCCTCCTCACGCAGCCTTCGGCCGGGCATCATGAGCGCCATGCCTACCACCGCCGTCGAGCACGTCGTCACCCGGGTTCCCGTGTTCGCTCCCGAGGTCACTGCGGGCCAGGCACGCGAGCGCATGCTGGGCGAGCGGTTCGACACCGCTTCCGACGCCGTGGTCCTGGATCCGGCAGGACTGCTGGTCGGCATGATCAACATCGAGCGGCTGCTCGCGGCCCCGCACGACATGCCCCTCTCGGAGCTAGCCGACACGGATCCGCCCGTCGTGCTGCCCGGCGTGGACCAGGAGGTGGCGGCCTGGCGGGCCGTGCAGCACGGGGAGAGCAGCCTGGCCGTGGTCGGCGAGGACGGCCGCTTCCACGGGCTGGTGCCTCGGCGCCGGCTGCTGCGCGTCCTGCTCGAGGAGCACGACGAGGACATGGCCAGGCTGGGCGGCAGCCTCAAGGCCAAGACGGCCGCCGAGGAGTCCGTGCGGCGCCGGTTCCTGCACCGCATCCCGTGGCTACTGATCGGGCTGGCCGGCGCGATGCTGTCGGCGGGCATCGTCGGCTCCTTCGAAGAGCGCCTGTCTGCCAACGTGACCTTGGCGTTCTTCCTTCCCGGCGTGGTCTACCTGGCCGACGCCGTGGGCACCCAGACCGAGGCCGTGGTGGTGCGTGCGCTGTCGGTGGGGGTCTCCGTCCGCCGGCTCGCTCGTGGGGAGGCGATCACCGGCCTGGTCATCGGGCTGGCGATGGCCGCCGCATTCCTGCCCTTCGCCCTGCTGTACGGCGACGCGGGCGTGGCCGTGACGGCCGCCATCGCCCTGTTCGCCGCCTGCTCCGTGGCCTCGCTGCTGGCCATGGGCCTGCCGTGGCTGCTCAACCGCCTGGGCCGCGACCCCGCCTACGGTTCCGGGCCGCTGGCCACCGTCATCCAGGACCTGGTCTCCATCACGGTCTACCTGTTCACAGCGCTGGCCTTCGCCTGACGGCCCACCGGCGATTCAGCCGCTCCGAATCGGGACCACCGGCGGCGATGATCAGGCCCTTCGGCCGTACCTCAGGCGGCTGCCGGGAGGAATCCTGACAGTGGCGCAAGTCAGAAAGGAGACGAGAAATGACCATCGCTAAGGAAGAGATCAGGGTACGTGGCGCGGAACTCACCGAAAAGATCAAGGCCGTCATCCATGAGGGCAACGTCAGCCGGATCATCGTCAATGACTCCCATGGCCACACCGTGATGGAGACCCCCGTGACCGTCGGTGTCGTGGCGTTCATCGCCGCTCCTGTCGTCACCGCCGCCGCCGCGCTCGCCGCCGCCGCGGCCGAATGGACCATTCAGATCCACCGCGACCCCCAGGATGAGCAGGACCCGCCGCCGATTCCTCCAGCCTGAAGACCACCAGGGCGAGCCAGGACGTGGACCCGGCCACACGGCGCCGGAGTGCAGTGTGCCGTGTGACCGGGGACGCCGGGCTCGCCGTGGCTCGTGGAGCGGTACACGGTGTGGCGGTCATTCGTGAGCGAGCTCCGCAGCCACGTCGGGAACGCGTGTCTCCAGACGGGGCGGGCGGCGATAGCCCGTGGAAGGTGGTCGCTTCGGGATCTTCAGCGGCGCCCGCTGCACCTCCCGGTATGGGATGCTGGACAGCAGGTGGGAAATCATGTTGATCCTGGCCCGCCGCTTGTCCCCGCTCTCCACCTCGTACCACGGCGCCTCGGGGATATGCGTGTGGATCATCATCTCGTCCTTGGCCCGGGAGTACTCCTCCCACCGGGTGATCGACTCCAGATCCATCTCCGACAGCTTCCACCGCCGCATGGGGTCCTCCAGCCGGGCCCGGAAGCGCCGCTCCTGCTCGGCGTCATCGACGGAAAACCAGTACTTGCGCAGCAGGGTCCCGTCCTCCACCAGCAGCCGCTCGAAGATCGGGCACTGGTGCAGGAAGCGCGTGTACTCCTCCTGCGTGCAGAACCCCATCACCCGCTCCACCCCGGCCCGGTTGTACCAGCTCCGGTCGAGCAGCACGATCTCCCCCGCCGCCGGCAGATGCTCCACGTACCGCTGGAAGTACCACTGCGTACGCTCCCGCTCGGTGGGCGCGGGCAGCGCGACGATCCTGGCCACCCGGGGGTTGAGGTACTCGGTCACCCGCTTGATGGTGCTCCCCTTGCCGGCGGCGTCCCGTCCTTCGAAGATCACGACCACCCGCTGACTCTCAGCCTTCACCCACTCCTGCAGCTTCACCAGCTCGGCCTGCAGCCGAAAGAGCTCCCTCTCGTACGGTTTGCGCCGCAACCTCTGGTCGGCCATAAGCGAACCCTTCCTGCACGGCTACTAGGGTGCTGCCGAACCCATCGTGCCAGGCTGGCCGGAAAGCTACGATCTGTCGGCTGGCGGCTGAGGAGCGTGACTGTCAGCGAGCGCCTTTGGGGCTTTCATCCCGCCGCCGGAGCAAGCGCCTGGTGCCAGCGTGCGGTGTCTGTGTGCCGGAACGGCCAAGAGATCAGGCCGTCGGTCACCCGCCAAGGGGGGACGAACTCGGCGGAGTCCCCCGTCAGTCCCGTAGAGCTCGATCTGCCGCTCCGCACCCTGATCGTCGCTACAGCAGCGGACGAACGACGATGGTGTCCTCCGCGTCGCAGGACATCTCATACTCCACGTCGACGACGCCCTCGACGGCTCAAAGCGCCTCCACAAAGGCGATGGCCTGAGAGCGGCGCCGCATACGGCCGCCGGGGAGGTCATGAGCTGGACCGCCGTCACCCCCGCCGCCTTCACGCGAACGAGGTGTTCCGCAGCACGGCGATGGCCACCCGCCCCATGACTCCTTGACTTCGATCGACATGATGTCGTACTTCGCTTTCGCCTTTCGCAATCCCTCTGGACGACGCCGTGCGGCAGCGGCGAACGTCCCGATGGATCTTGGGTCCTTGCGCTAGGCGCGAACCACCGCCACCGGGCAGCGGGCGTGGTGCAGCACGCCCCGACTGACCGAACCGAGCAGCATCGACCCCACGGCGCCGCGCCCGTGCGAGCCCACGACCAACAGATCCGCCCGTCCGGATGCATCGGTGAGCGCCTCCACAGGATGCGCTGATTGCACGTCCTCGATGACCTCCACTTGCGGGTAATCCTTGGCGACGGCTTCCAGCCGGTTCCGGACGACCTGGTGCTGCGCCGTACGTACCTCGTCCATGTCGTAAGCGATCTCCGGGGCGAAGGCGTGCACCGGCAGCTGCCAGGCGTGCAGCACCCGCAGTGCAGAACCCCGCAGCTTCGCCTGCTCGAAGGCGTAGGCGAGCGCGGGCTCGCACTCGGGCGAGTCGTCCACGCCGACGACGACCTCCCCCTGCGGCGGCCGGTGCTCGCCCCGGATCACCACGACGGGGCAGTGGATGTGCCCGGCTACATGGATGCTGACCGAGCCGAGCAGCGCGCCGGCGAAGCCGCCGAGTCCTCGGCTGCCCACCACGAGTTCGGTGGCGTCTTTGGCTTGCTCGCGCAGGACCACGGTAGGCGTGCCCTCGATCTGCTGCGTGGTGACGTCCACGGTGGGCTGGCGCTCGTGAACGAGTGCCTCGGCTTCGCGCAGGATTCTCCGCCCCTCTCGGACCAGGAAGTCGGGCAGGCCGACGTAAGGGTATTTGCCGAGCTGGTACCAGCTACCATCCAGCGCGTACACCACCCGTAGCGGCACCCGCATGCGGAAGGCGTCGTTGGCCGCCCATTCGACCGCGGCCCGTGAGGTCACGGAGCCGTCGACTCCCACGATGATCATGATGTGTCCCTCCTTCGTCGTACCTCCATCGCACCCTGCCCGCACCTGTCGGGTGCAGTGCCAGAGGTCGGTCGCTCAAGGGACGAAGGGCCCTGTCCGCTCTGCCACGAGTTCGCGAGGGTAGCGTCATCACTGTGACCGTCACCGAGAAGGAGATACGCATGACGACCCATGGCGACTCGCGTCCCGCCGCGGCAGAGCCGACGCTGGAGGTCCTCGATCGTGAGGAGTGCCTGCGACTGGTGGCGCCGGGCGGCATCGGCCGGGTGGCGTTCAACGGCTCGCACGGGCCGACGGTGCTGCCTGTCAACTACAAGCTCCACGACGGCGCCATCGTCTTCCGCACCTCTTACGGCGGCCCCATGGACCAGGACCTGCGCACCGGTCTGGAGGGCGTGGAGATCAAGATCGGTTTCCAGGTGGACCGGATCGACGAGGCTAAGCAGGAGGGCTGGAGCGTCCTCATCCAGGGTCCCGCCCACCACGTGCCGCCGGACGAGGTGCCCGATGTCGACGTCACCCCGTGGGCGGGCGGCGACCGCCACCTGTACATCCGCATCGTCCCGCATCACGTCACCGGCCGCCGCATCCACCGCCTATGAGGAACTCGCGGCCGGACGGTCCCTGAGCCAGCCGCCGTTGGCAAGCACGCGCGGCGTGCCGGGCCGGTTCAGACCTTCATGGGGACATGCCAGGCGCGCCTACAACAGCCACGGGGAAACGCACCTGGTGCAGGACCCCGTGACTCACCGAGCCGAGGACGGCAGAGGCGACTCCTCCCCCAGCCCGCGTGATCCCACCACCGCGAGGTCTGCCAGGCGCGAAGCCCGACCGGGACTCCGACTGGACGACTGGCCTCGGCCATCTTCACGATCTCGACATCCGGGTACTTCTGCCGCCACACCGCCAGTTGCTGCCCGATCTCCCTCCCAAGGTGTCCCGCAGTACCACCCAGCGCCAGCCCGGCGAGCTCTCCCATCAGGGACGATCGTCCCCGGTGGGCGCGGGCTTGTCGGCTGTAGGACTCGGCGGGCCAGGTCGCACAGCGGCGGGGTGAGTACGGCGGCGCCCAGTGCCATGGCCCAGCCCGGCGGTGGGATCGGGGCAAGGGCGAGCAACGTGGCCAGCGCCTGGATCGCCAGCAGCCTGCGAACGATCACCCCAAGCCCGGCCATGCGCTACGAGCCGAGCGCAAGTGCGGTGGTGACGGCCGCGGCCATGCTCTCGGGCACCGCCGCGATCGCCAATGCAGGCCGACCACGTCGTTGCGTATTCCGCCCTTCGAACGTCCGCCCCGGAGCGATGACGGCCATGCCTTTGGTCCCTGCGGTCTGGGACGTTCGCCGCTACCCGTCAGAACGTCGAGCGTTCACCCTGTGGGTGTTCCGTAACGTGGAGGTGAACCATCATGATCGGTGGACGAATGGTCATGGAGGCGTCGGCAGTCGATCTCGAGCTGATGGCGCTGAAGAAGCGGGTCAACGACCTGGAAGAGCAGGTCCGTACGCTGACGGCGGCGAACCTCGCCCTCGTCCGGAGTGTGGACAATCTCCGCCGCACCTATGCCGGCCAGCCCCTCGAAGTGTGAGGAGTGCCGGTAGGGTCGTTTCCCCCGAAACGGTCAATCCCATGTCAACAGATGCACGCCCCACTGAGCCCGGGGTGTGGCGGTAACGATCACTCAGAAAGGCTGACACGCGCGCCCAACGACAGGCAGCTTCACGGCAGGCAACGACACGTAGCTCCGGATCTTTTGTTCGCGGCCAGCTGCGGAAGCACACGTTGACACTCGCAAGAGAACTGCTCGAGGCACCAAGCTCTTCGCATCCTGTGGTACTCGCCAAATGTTGATCAAGCCATGCCGTTACAGCTCTCACCTGCGAGATCTCGGCATGGCGATGCCTCACAGTGGCACCGTTCTGATCTGCTCAGCGGAACGGATAGCGCATGCTCCCTCGCATTATCCTGGCGGCTACCGCCCTCACGATCGTGCTGGCGGCGGCACCAGCTGCCGCCCGCTCACCTAGCGGCTGGCGTGACGACGCCGGCTGGGGTTCGGTCACCGTCTCGGCCGACCGCAAGCACATCACGGTCTGCGACCTGAGCGACGATGGCCAAGCGGTGCGGGTCGAATATGCCACCACCTACCTGCAGAAGTGGACGGTGGCCGACGGCAACGGCGCCAGGTGGGGCTGCGGAACCGACTCCGCCTTCTTCAGCCGCATCACGGTCTTCAAGCTATGCCAGGGCCGGAAGTACGGGGCATGCCGTCCCTCCGTGTGGATCAGACCGACCGGCCTGGCCTAGAAGCATGACGCTGCGACGGGGGCTCGCGTCGCGGGCGGAGGATACGGGCCCGCTGGGAGATCTCCAGCAAGCCCGATTCCTCTTTGCGATCGGACGGATATGGCGAGTCGCCAAGTGAAACGCCGCAACGGCGATCCAGTGGTGGGTGCCGCGTTCCTTCCCACCAGCATCCCGCCTTCTGGGAGTGGCTGTGGCGCGACTAAGGCCGAGTAGCGATGCCCGAGCGCACATGGGTCCTGCCGCCGACGCCAATCTGGCATGGGACACCAGCCACGTCCACAGATCCACGCCTCAATGCTGCACGGTCCGAGCCGTCCGTACTCTTACGACTCGTCCCCTCGGGCGTTGATCACGTGATATCCCCGCCCGAAGCTTGCCGGAGCCGTTCTGCAATGGCGCCGAGCCTGCTGACTGCGCAGGCTTGGTGAAGACGAGTAGGTCCTCGTGCGCGGTGGCGTGGATGGGCATGCCGCGCGTCCAGCCCTTGCGCGCCTCGTAAAGCTGGAAGAACGACGCCCGGTTGAGCAGCCTGCCATTCCCCACGCCGCAGAGCAGGCACACGATCCGGTCGGCGAACTCCAGCCCGGCCCGCCGAGCCACCTTC
>DASUCK010000255.1:0-4097 GCA_036276095.1 Nonomuraea sp.
AGCGCGGGAGTTAGCCGGGCTCAAGGGCTACATCACCAACCTGCCCGGCGTCACACCCGCGTTCGTGGTGGAGGCCTACCACCGGCTCTTCGAAATCGAAAAGTCTTTCAGGATGAGTAAGCACGACCTCAAGGCCCGGCCGATCTACCACCACAAACGCGAATCCATCGACGCACACCTGACCATCGTGTTCGCCGCCCTGGCCGTCAGCCGATGGATCGAACACCGGACCGGCTGGTCCATCAAGAAGTTCGTCCGCACCGCACGCCGCTACCGCACCGTCCGCGTCCGAGCCGGCCGCCACCTCCTCACCGCCGCCGACCCCCTGCCCACCGACCTACGCGACGCGCTCAACCAGATCCACGGCCGGGAAGGGTGCACTAAATTGAGCCAACTCGGGCCGATCGGTGAGGACGAGTATGCCGTCCAGCACCAGGTAGTGCAGCCTGGGCCTTCTTGGCCTTGCGTAACGCCTGGTCGAGCTTGGGCGAGAGCGCGCCACCAGCAGCGTCACCGCTTCCCGCATGTGGCGCCACGCGGTCCCAATCGAAATTCGAATCCTGCGGCCCGCTCGGCGAACGTTTCGCCCTTGCGCAGGTGGATCACGAGCAGGGGGCTCGCGAATGGCGGGTCGTGTTCGGCGCCGTTTGGGGAGCGGATCATGAACCGGTCGACCTCACCGATCCGCACCGTTGGCCTTCATATTCTCGGCCATATCCTGGTGGCGGCCTTGCCGGGACAGGGCGGCTGGGCCTCGGCCGGGCCCGTGGGCAGCCGCTCACCGATGATGTAGCGATGATCGCCTCGGCGCAGGTCGTGGCGGTTGTCGCCGGAGGTGTAGCCGCGATCACTGCCCCTGCCGTAGGAGCAAGGAGGAGTTGCCTGGCCGGGGGCGTGCTGATGGCTGCAGGTCGGAAAAGTGTGGAGTACGCTGTGGTGCAAATGTGGAACTTACGTAGGATGGAATGCTGGTTTGGTTGACGAGATTTTGTGGGGTGCCCCGTGGTTGACGGTCTGCGCGGTGTGATACCCAGGCGGGCACTGGCACTCGCTGAGGAGTCCCTTGCGGCGTTTCGCGTCGTGGTGGTGCATGGAGCTCGGCAGACGGGCAAGACCACGATGGCCAGGCAGCTTGCGGGGCGACTCGGTGCCTCGTACGTCACGCTTGATCGTGGCGAGGACCGGGAGGCCGCTCGGCGGGATCCCCAAACGTATCTCAGCGAACTGGGCACGCCCCTTGTGATCGACGAGGTGCAGCGAGTCGGAGAACCGCTCGTCCTGGCCATCAAGGACGTGGTGGACAACGACCACAGACCTGGTCGGTATCTCCTGACCGGGTCCAGCAACTTCCTCACGGTTCCGTCCATTGCTGAGACGCTTGCTGGCCGTGTCGACCTTCTCACGTTGTGGCCGCTCTCGGTCGGAGAGATCACTGGCGGCAGCGACGACTTCGTCGACCGGGCGTTCAGCGACCCGGCTGGGTTGATCCACTACGACCGGCTCACTCTGGATCGCCCGACGTATTTCGAGTACCTCTGTGCCGGAGGTTATCCCGAGGTGCAGCGCTTTGCCGGACGGTCTCGCGGGCGCTGGTTCCGGCAATATGTTCGTACCGTTCTGCAGCGGGAAGTCCAGGTGGCCGCCGACATACGCCGGGCCGATGAGTTGCTCAACATGGTCCATCTCTTCGCCGCGACCAGCTCGCAGGAGCTCGTGATGAGCGCGGTGGCGAATCGGCTGGGTCTGGATCGGGTGACCGCGTCCACCTACCAGCCGTGGCTGGAAACCGCCTTCCTGGTGCATCGCCTGCCGGCATGGAGCAGGAATCTCTCCGCCAAGGTGGTCAAGAGGCCCAAGCTCTACATGGCCGACACCGGGGTCGCGGCCGGGTTGTTGGGCAAGGATGCCACGGCACTGCGCCGTCCCACAGATCCTGCGGCGGGTGCGATGTTCGAGACCTTCGTGGTCAACGAACTGGCGAAGCAGCTCACCTGGAGCGGCACGCTGGCCAGGATGTTCCACTTTCGGGAGTCCGGCGGCACGGAAGTCGACATCGTGCTCGAAGCTGCGGATGGTCGCGTGCTCGGCATCGAGGTGAAGGCGACTTCCACGCCGCGTGAAGAGGACTTCCGTGGACTCTCCTACTTGCGTGATCGTCTCGATCGGTGTGGCGACTCGTTCGTGGGCGGGATCGTCCTGCACACCGGAGAGCGTCGCCTGTCTTTCGGTGATCGGCTGTGGGCTCTGCCGGCCTCCGACGTCTGGGCATGACAGCATCACCGTGGCTCCCGTGCCAGGTTCCAGGTCGGTGTATTTGCTGGTAGAGCGCTGCGCTTCTGGCAGAAGGCGATCCTCCTTGATGTCCGGCAAGCGATTGCGGGTCCCGGCTGGGGCCACTTCTATGGGATCGTGGTCGTTGACCGTGACGTGGTCAGCGCTGCGCTAATGAGGCTGATGAGTTTTCTCGCTGCATCTCCCGAGCGAAGGTTCGACACAGTCCCCCTGCTCTCGGCCCTCTGTCAGGACGACGATCCGGCCTCGCGCAGCACCTTTCCGTTGCATGCACCTGTAGTGCGGCGCTTGTGGACGTCGTGCCGGTGGACGTCCGCGTCCACTCGGTGCCGGCCGATGCGGGGGTCAACGAGCCGGCGCACGTGCATGCGGACTTCCGGTACGCCTTCTGGGCCGACGACGTCCAGATGTTCAGCGCCGCGAGGAAGCGCGCGGATTTCGCCGGGTGGCCGCCTCTCGACCTGCCGACGCCTCGGCACATGTCGGGGTACGAGATCCGGGGCCAGCGATCTATCCCGAACTGAGAGGGTTGGCGCCCTTCGGGGGAGCGAGTTGCCAAGCGAAGTGCGGGTTTCGGTTGCGGATGGTCTTGGTTTCAGGGCATGTACATAGGGGCGAGGGTCCTACTGCGCGGGGCCCTCGCCTGCTTTCCGAGTTGATCGCCTGTGCGCCGGCTTCCCTGTGCGGGTTGCTCCAGGGCGGCTGGGCGGCCCAGGTCAGGTCACGTGGGCGTGGGTCAGGTTACGTTCGCGGGGGTGGACTGGCCGGCGGCTCGGCGGTAGACGTTGCCCGTGGCGTTGTCGAAGTACGGGGACGAGACCGCGATGTACATGCCCTTGGCGTCGCGCCAGGTCAGGCTGTTGACGCCGTTGAGGCTGCCGATCTTGCGGTCGCGGTCGTAGCCGATCAGCCAGGGGCCGCCGCTCGCGCCGGGGCTGAAGTCGCAAGCCTGGAGCTGCACGCCCTTCTGCAGTTCGAACGCGGGGGCCTCGGTCCAGCGGGTGGGGCCCTCGCGGCAGATGCGGAGCTCGGTGCCGTCGTACGGGCGGCTGCCGTCGGGCTGCGTGCCGGCGGGATAGCCGAAGGCGGCCACCGTGTACGTGGTGGGGCGCCGGTTCAGTTCGAGGCCGAGGCCGCCGACGTTGTCCTGGAGGCGGCCGACGTCCTGCATGACGTACTGGCCGTTCTTGGCCGCCCAGGTGAAGCCGCGGTGCACGGTCACGAACGCGTAGTCGTAGTCGTAGTCGCCCTTGCCGGCCCAGTCCTCGTGCATGTTGATCGACGCGCCGACGTAGATGCCGTCGGGGGTCTCGCCGTTGGGGCCGGGGTTGGGAACGAAGATCCAGTATTCGGCGGGTTTGCCCTGGCGCGGGTCGTACACGCAGTGGGCGGCTGTGGAGACCACGCTGCGGTTCCTGGCCGCGACGGCGCTGGCGGAGCACCAGTGGTCCTTCTCGCCGAACCGGAAGAAGACCTTGCCCATGGTGCTCGCCACCTTCTTGTTCCGCGGCAGCGCGGGCGCGGCGACCTGGGCGCGGGCGGCGGACGTGCCGTCGCTCTTGGCGGTGGCGGCGCTCTTGGCGGTGTGGCCGGTCTTGGCGGTGGCGGCGCTCTTGGCGGTGGCGGCGGTCGTGGCACGGCCGGACGTTCCCGCGGTGGTCGCGGAGGTTCCCGGGGCGGGCGGGGCCACGCTGGAGCCGACGGCGGAGGACCTGGGAGCGCCGGGCGTGGCGGGGCTGTAGGTGTCGGCGCGCTTGAGGCGGTCGGGCTTCCAGTAGTCGGCGACCCGCTTCACGTCCGCCGGC
>DASUCK010000256.1:0-3753 GCA_036276095.1 Nonomuraea sp.
CAACGCCAGCACCAGGCCGGCCAGGGAGAAGACGGCGGTCAGCATGGCGAACCCGGACACCGGGATCGCCGCGCCGCCGACCGCCAGGCTGATCCCGGCGGCGTCACCGGCCGCGGCAACGGCGGCGGTGGCCGCGGCGGCCACGGCGGTGGCGATCAGTCCGCCCGTGATCAGGGACCTGGCGGAAGAAGGGGCGGCGGTGGTGGGGGTGGTGACGGACATCGTATGCCTCCGGTGAGTGGCGACCGGCCCCTTGCCGGCCTCTCACCTTGGCGACGAACGGGCTCGACGCCATTCGACACCCCGGCGGAATATCTCAGAAGATGCCGTGCCCGTGCCCGTGCCCTCGCCTGTGCTGGGTCCGATGACCTCGCGGTCAAGCGCGTCGACGCCACGTAGTCACGTAAGGGCTTACGGCGGCCGTGGACAGATCGCCTGGGCGGCTCGGAAGGTCATACGGGACGGGAAGGAGGGGCTCAATGCTCTCAGGATTGGGCGAGTGGCGGCAATCGCTGTAGGGCTCGTGCTCTGCGGCCGTCGTGCCCTGCTCCTTCCGGCTGCCATCACCAACGCGACATCCCGGTGGCACGGGGCCGCCGGCCACGAACTCGGTATCTGCCTGGGTTTACAGCGCGCACGGAAAAGGGGCCGGCGTCGGCGTCAACTCCGCGAGGCCGACGTGAAGCCGAGGAGAAGACACCGCCCGTTACGTTGTCGTCAGCGCAGACCCCATTCGATGTCACATAAGGAGTCGAAGGCCGGACGATCGGCCGTCAGGCCGACCCGGAAGGGTGTATCTGCACAGGAAGGACGAGCATCATGCTGTCAAGATTGCGACAGGCGGCGGCCATCGCCATCGGCCTCGGGCTCTCGATATTCGCCAGTAGTGTTCCGGCCGCGGCTACCGTGCCTCCGCCCACTGCCGGGCAGGCCTACATCCAACGCGATGTCACCATAGAGGAGTGGAGGTACTATCCCACCACTTACCTGATCAGTCTTCCTCGGCGCATCTACCTTGCCGCTGATACGTATCGATGGACCAATGCGTTCTACGACAAGAGTAGCTTGAATATGCATTACCGGGCGCCGAACCGCGACATCTATCTCGCCACCGGCTGGTACAAGTGGAACTGCTGGTTCGAGGTGCCCGACGAGGCCCGGCCGATATGGAAGCGGAGTAGGTGCTATCTCACCCGGGAAGCCACAAATATCCCCGCGTACTCGCCGAGTTTCGACTTCCAACCCGGCGGGCAGTATACGTGGCGGAGTGAGCTCATCCGGCTCTGACTAGCGTCATCTGACGGTCACCGCTGGTGGGGTGCCGGCACCGACAGCGTCTGAACGGCGCCCATGTCGGTGCCGGCAGTTCCACGTTCGGGGGCGGCGCGCCGGCTCGGGCGGCGCGGGGCCGGGCAAGGCCCTCTGTCCGCCGGGTGGCCATCGCCATCCTGACCGCCATGATCGGGAGAGCCCGCAGGCCCTGCGGCGACCTCGTCCGCGCGTTCCCGTTCGACGCCGACTCGAAGGTAGACCGGCCATAACCTCCACCCTTACATTGACCCACCTCCAGCGGTGCCGTCCACGACAAGCGGCCCGCATCCAGCGCCACGACGTCCAGGACCCGTTTTCCTGACGCCGATCCCGCCGGCTCCACCAACCTCCCGGCATAGCCGACATGCCGCTCGTCTCTGGCGTGCTCCGCGGCTCGGCTGTCGACGTGCGCAGCCGTCCGAGAACGTGCCACCGGCCATCATCACGGCACGTGGGCGGATGAACGCGGGGGTGCGGTCACGCCGGAAGGGGTTCGCGCCTCAGCGGTGATGGCGAGGTGATGACGGGCGCGGGCAGCGCTGCCGCGGCGACCGGCACGTCATCGCGTCCGCGGCACGATTGCCCGTCGCGTGCGTCGTCGTGGCCCGGCCGCCATCATGCGGTCGAGGCGCGGCTGCTGATTCGATGCGCGCTCAGGTAGCGATACGGCGATTGACGGCGATATCGGTACGTGGCAGTGGAGACCCGGCAGCTGAGAGTCCACCTCGTGCGGGCGTGCCGGCCTCGTTCTTCGGAGGTGGCTCATGGTGGGTGAAACTGTTCGGCTGCGGTTGAGTGTCGTGGACGCCGCCGCGGACGACCGTGAACTGGACGAGGCCGCCGCCAGGCTCCGGGACGACCTGCTCGAACTGGATGTCGTGGCGAGCGCGGCCGAGGAGGGGGAGGCCCCGGCGGGCGCCAGGGCCGTCCTGTCGTTCACGATCGGCGGCCTGGTGATCGCGCTCGCGGGCACGGACCTGCTCGGCGCGATCGTCAACGCGGTGACCAGCTGGCTCGGCCGCAACCAGCAGCGTTCGGTCAAACTCGACATCGACGGCGACGTGCTGGAGGTGACCGGCATCGCGTCGAGGGAGCAACGCGAGCTGATCGACGTGTGGCTGAGCCGCAGGCAGGCGGACACGCCGCAGCGGGCCGGCCGGCGCATGGCGCTGATCGTGGCCAACGACGAATACCGCGATCCGGGGCTGCGGCGGCTGCGGGCGCCCGCGCAGGACGCCGACGCCCTGGCCAGGGTGCTGGGCGACCGCGCGATCGGCGGCTTCGACGTCCGTACGCTGCTCAACGAGCCCACCGGCGTCATCAACGAGGCCGTGGAGGAGTTCTTCGCCGACCGGAACCCCGACGACCTGCTCCTGCTGCACTTCTCCGGTCACGGCGTCAAGGACGACAACGGCGAGCTGTACTTCGCCACGCCCACCACCAAGCTCAACCGGCTCGGCGCGACCGCGGTGTCGGCGGAGTTCGTGAACCGGCGGATGAGCCGCAGCCGGTGCCGCCGGATCGTGCTGCTGCTCGACTGCTGCTACGCGGGGGCCTTCGCGCGGGGCGCGCTGCCGAGGGCGGGCACGGACGTCCACGTCGAGGAGCAGTTCGGCGGGCGCGGACGCGTGGTCATCACCGCCTCCAACGCCCTCGAGTACGCCTTCGACGGGCTCGACCTCGCCGACACGCAGGAGGCGACCTCGCCGTCGGTGTTCACCAGCGCGCTGGTGGAAGGTCTGGAGACGGGCGAGGCCGACCGCGACCAGGACGGCTACGTGGGCATCCACGAGCTGTACGACTTCGTCTACGACAGGGTGCGGTCCGTCGTGCCCGGGCAGACGCCGGGAAAGTGGACGTTCGACCTGCAGGGGGAACTCGTCATCGCGCGGCGCGGCCGTCCCGTGGACCGGCCGGCGCCGCTGCCGCCGGAGCTGCAGGAGGCGGTCGACCATCCGATCGCCACCATCAGGGCGGGGACGATCGAGGAGCTGGACCGGTTGCGGCACAGCCGGCACGCCGGGCTCGCGCTGGCGGCGCGGCTGGCCCTGGAGGAA
This sequence comes from Nonomuraea sp., assembly GCA_036276095.1. Classification (GTDB taxonomy): domain Bacteria; phylum Actinomycetota; class Actinomycetes; order Streptosporangiales; family Streptosporangiaceae; genus Nonomuraea. Next base: position 3,369 of record DASUCK010000256.1, read on the forward strand.
CTGGCCCACGACGACAGCCGGTCCGTCTCGGCGGCCGCCGCCCGCGCCCTCGGCCGCGCTCCGGAGCGACTGGCGCCGCATGCGTCCTCGCCGGAGCGGCCCCCGACGCGTGCGCCCTCCTCTTCCGAGCGGCTGGCCCAGCCTGCGCCCTCGTTTCCCGAGCGGCTGGCCCAGCCTGCGCCTTCCTCTCCCGAGCGGCTGGCCCGGCCTGCGTCCTCCTCTCCCGAGTCGTCTCCGACCGTCGAACCCGCGCGGGTGCCGTCCGCCGAGGCCTCCGTCCCGGCGACCGCGCCCTCCGGCACGCCGGCCAGACCGGCATGGCCGGTCCTTGTGGTGCGGGGAACTGCGCTGCTGGCCGGGCTCCTGCTGCTGATCGGCCCCGGCT
>DASUCK010000257.1:0-10163 GCA_036276095.1 Nonomuraea sp.
TCCGGGCGATCAGCTCGTCCCTGGTCGAGCCGTCCGTGCGCTTGCCCGTGACGTTCATGGTCTTGTCGTCCACGTGCGCCTTCGGCAGGATCGCGCCGGCGCGGGCGAAGGCGGGCAGGCCGAAGACGCCGTTCACCCACAGCGGGCGGTCCATGAACCACTGTCCTGAGCTGGTCAGCCGCTCGCCGGTGGTGTAGTCGTACCAGGTGCCGGCGGGCAGGTAGACGTCGCGCTCGCGCTCGTTCGCGGCGGCCACGACGCCGACCAGCAGGTCGCGGCCGATGAGCTTCTCGTGGCCCATCTCGCGGACGTTCGGGTCGTTCTGGTGGTAGTGGACGAGCGGCGGCACGACGGGCTCACCGTAGAGGTGGGCGCGGTGGGCCAGCGAGTAGTAGTAGGGGGCGAGCTCGTAGCGGCGTCGGAGGTTGGCGAGGTTGCTGGCCTGGTGGCCGATCCGGTCGGGGGAGGTCTGGGCGCAGTTGCACAGGTTCTCGGTGTGCGGGCGCACGGGGACCTCGAACCAGGCGCCGTTGGCGAACCACTGCGTGTACAGCTCGTTCAGGTCGGAGTCGAGTAGCTTGCGGTGGAAGCCGCCGATGTCGGAGCCGAAGTAGTCGATGCCGGACATCGACATGTGAAGCTGGGCGTTCTGCTGCTGGGCCAGTGCGGTCAGCTTGGAGCCGATGTCGGCCGACCACATGGCCACGCCGTGCCGCTGGATGCCGGCCGCTCCCGAGCGGGCCAGCATGAACGGGCGCCTGTCGGTGACGAGGTAGCCGCGGGCCACGCTCTCGGCCCACTTGAGGTTGTAGACGTTGTGGTAGTCGGCGTGGGCGTGCCCGCCGGGCAGCACGCCGGCGGTCCAGTCGCCGGGCTGGTACATCTCCGGCTCGCCGAGGTCCAGCCAGTGGCCCAGGACGCCCTGGTCGACGAGGGGCCGGCGCTTGAGCGCGTGCCAGTGGTCGCCGGCCGCGTCCTGCGTCCAGTCGATCATGCCGCCGTAACCCCACCAGTCGTTGTGGGTGAGGTGGACGGGCGGGCAGCCGGCGCAGCCGGACCGTACGAGGAAGCCGCGGGCGGCCAGGTCGGCGTGCTCGGGAAGGGCCTTGCCGACGTACGACTCCTCGATGGTGATCAGGCCGATGCCCTCGTTGACGGCATATTCCGAAATAGTGGCCGATGGGTTGGGAAAGGCGGTCGTGTCCCAGGAAAGCGTGCCCATTCGGGTGTTGTCCGACGCCGGGGTCACCCCGCCGAACCACGGCACGTCCAGCACGAACCCGTCCACCGGGAAGGCGTTCGCCCGCAGCCCGCGCAGCCGGTCCTCGATCTCGGCCCAGTCGTCGTAGCCGTACTCCGAGACCCACATCCCGAACATCTTCTTCGGCGGCACCGGCGGGCGGCCGGTCAGCTCCATGTAGTCGCGGCGCAGGTCGGGCAGGTCGGGGCCGGTCATCGTGTACCAGCGGAGCTGGTCGCCCCAGGTGTCCACCGTCCACGGGTCGCCGGTCAGGTCCCACTCCTGCTTGTAGACCTGGTCGAGGAACAGGCCGTAGTTCAGGTTCGAGGCGCCGACCGCGAACAGGACCGGGATCTGCGCGTTGCCGGCCGCGCCGTTGTCCTCGTCCCACACCCACGCGTTGCCGTACGGGCCGCCCGGCGAGCGCACCCGGCCCACCCAGTCGCCGTCGGCGCTGCCGCCGGTGAAGAACTGCTCGCCCAGCCCGTACGCGTTCTCCATCGCGCCCTTGCTGATCGTCAGGCCCTTCCACGGCTGGGCCAGGTTGCGCGGGCACGCCTCGTACAGCGGCCGGACCGGGTCGGAGACCCGCACGCACAGCGTCCCGGCCGCGACCTCGACCTTCATGGCCGCCGTCGTCATCGTGTCCCGCGACCTGGCGAAGCTGCTCGGGCCGGGGTAGTCCTTCTTGGCCACCTGCGGGGTGGCGAGGAGCGGCGTGGTCACGCCGGGGCCGGCCCCGTGCGCGAGCTCGAAGTGGACGAGGTCGTCGTCGAGGAACTCCACGACCAGGTACGCCGGGCCGCTCACGAACTCCACCCGCTGGACGGCCGCCTGCGCGGACGACGCCACCAGCAGCGGCATGAGCAGCACGGAGAGGACGATCACGGCGCGGGTCATGGCCGGGCCACCACCAGGTTGTCGAGGTTGATCCCGCCGGTGTCGGACGGGCCGTGCGCGAGCGTGACGGCGTGGGGGCCGGCAGCCAGCCGGATCGTGAGCGTGGCCGTGGCCCAGGTGTCCCAGTCCGGCAGCGCGGGGAGCGGCAGCGTGCCGGCGGGCACGCCGTCCACGTGGACGGTCCTGGTGGCGTCCACGGTGGTCGCGTAGTGGAAGCGCAGCTCGTGGTCGCCGGCCGCGTCGGCGTTGACCTGGAACGTCACCGCGTCGCCCGGGGTGGCGAAGCCGTCGACGAAGCCCGTGCCGGTGTGGCCGGGGTGGTCGGCGCTGGCCGAGGTGCCGGTGCCCGTGGCGAGCTCGGCCTCGTAGGCGGCCTTGTGCACGCCGTGGAGGGTGACCGCGCGGCCGGTCGCGGCGCCCGGCAGCTTGACGTGGGTGAGCTGCCGGGCCGGGTCCCACCACCAGCCCTCGGCCGCCGCCTTGAGATCGGTCAGGGTGGCGCGGGGCGTGGCGCCGGTCACGAAGGCCGGTTCGGTGGTCGCGACCTGCAGGGTGCTCGGCGTGGTGAGCGGCGGGACGGTGACGACGACCTGGTGGGCCGGCCAGTTCTCGGCGCAGGTGAGGGCGCGGGTGGCGTCGGCGGCGTCCTCGAAATATGCGTACGTCGTGGTGCCGGAGGGATAGATCCGGAATGTCAGGTTCGCGTAGTCGGTCACGCTGTTGCCGATCGGGCCGCCGAGCTCGTAGTCGTCGTTGAGGTTGAGCGGGACGATCGCGCCCGGCCTGGCGTAGACCGGGATCGCGTCCAGCGCCGCGTGGTAGGTCTTGACGCCAGGACCGGTGAACCGGCCGCCGTTCCACAGGTCGTGCCACTCGCCGGCGGGCACGTACACGTCCTTGGAGGTCGCGCCCGCCGCGGTGATCGGGGCGACGAGGAGCTGCGAGCCGAACGCGTACTGCTGGTCGAGGGGCGCGGCGGCGGCGTCGCCCGGGAAGGCGAAGCTCATCGCGCGCATCATCGGGGCGCCCGAGGCCGCGCTGGCCCTGGCCTCGGTGTAGAGGTAGGGGATCAGGTTCATGCGCACGTGGGCGAACCTGCGGAAGGCCGGGAGCACGCGCGGGTCGCCGGTGCGGGCCTGCGCGTTCCACGGCGTACGCGCCTCCGACGTGCCCGGGTTCGCCTTCTCCGAGTGATACTGCATGATCGGGGAGAACGTGGCCTGAGCCGCCGCGCGCAGGTACAGCTCGGCGCTCGGGAAACCCCCGGTGAAGCCGGCCAGGTCCCAGGCCACGAACGGCACCCCCGACTGCCCGGCGCTGAGCTGGGCCCGCACCGCCTCCTGGAAGGCGGGGAAGCTGGAGTCCTGGTCGCCGGCCCAGAAGATCGACCGGGTCTGGGCTCCGTACGTGCCCGCCCGGCTGAAGATCGTGCCGTCCTGGCGCCTGCTCTTCACGTAGGCGTGGTAGACGCCTGTGTAGCTGTTCGGGTAGGCGTTGTGCATCTCGTCGCCCTTGCGGCCGTCGGCGAAGCGCACGTCCCTGCCGAAGATCGCCTCGCTGCCGTCGGTCTTGAAGCCGTCGACGCCGACCTCGTCGAGGAGGTAGGCGCGCTTGCTCATCCACCAGCTCGTCGCGGCGGCGCCGGTGAAGTCGGGGACCATGCTGTCGCCGAACCACTGACCGGTGGGGACGCGGTAGGGGCCGCCGTCCCGATTCCTCGCGACGAATCCCTCCGCCTCCGCGTACGCCTTGTCGTCGAGGTGCTGGCGCGGCGCGGCCGGCGGGTTGGCGTCGAAGTTCTCCTTGAGGACCGGGATCTGCCAGAGGATCACCCTGATGCCCTTGGCGTGGGCGCTCGCGACCATGGCCTTCGGGTCGCGCCACGCGGTGCCCGGCGGGAAGGTCAGGTCGCCGTACGCGAGCGTGCCCGCGCCGGCGGTGGGCGCGTACGTGGCCCCGTGCCAGACGTAGAACGTGGCCTCGTCGCTCCACTGCTCCAGCACCATCGCGGTGTGCGGCACCGCGTGCGCCTCCATGTCGGCCAGGGCGGCCTCCACCTCGGCCTGGGTGTTCCACTCGTTGGCCGACATCCACACGCCGAAGGCCCACTTGGGCGGCAGCAGCGGGCGGCCGGTGGTCGCGGTGTAGGCGTCGAGGATCTCGGCCGGGGAGCCGGCGTAGAAGTGGTAGTCGAGGGTGGCGTCCAGGCCGCCGCCGGTGTCCACGGTGAAGCCGGCCAGGTCGGGCAGGTGGGTGCCGAGGTTGAAGATCGCGTAGCGGGTGGTCGGGAGGTGGACGCCGTACCCGGCCGAGTTGAGGAAGAAGGGCACGCTCAGGTACGTGCGGCGGGTGGCGCCCTGGTCGCGGTACTGGTTGTAGACGTAGTTGTGCACGTCGGTGCCGCGCTGGTCGAGGCGGTCGTAGCGTTCGCCGAAGCCTTCGAAGCGCTCGCCGGGCGGTGCGAGGAAGTGATCCTCGATCCTGGTGACGGTGGTGGCCCCGTCGCCGGCCCAGCCGAGGTTGCGGAAGATCGCGGGGTCGTACTGGCGGGCGATCGGCGTGCCGTCCCGGAGGACGGACAGCCGGTACGGCGCCTTCTGGAGGCTCAGGGTCAGCGCGCCGAGGGAGATGGTGAGGGTGGTCGGGGAGTCCGTCACCGTATACCCCGAAATGCCGGAAATGTTGAGACCTTGGCCGCTCGGGGCGATCTGCGTACGGAACTGGCCTTCGGCCGGGAACGCGAAGCGGATCCGCGGCGTGAAGCTCCCCCCGCTGTCGCCCGTCGTGACGTCCACCGACGTGCCGTTGTCGGCGTAGCCGGTCACGTCCGTCACCGTGCTCCACGCGGTGACCGTGAACGCGAACGGGCCGACGCTTCTCCGCCCTCCCCCGTTCACGTCCGCGTGCACGGTGTAGGAGATCCGGTCGCCGCGGGCGAACGCGCCCAGCTTGATCGTCCAGTGGCTGTCGTTCCCGCTGTTGCGGGACCAGGCCGCCCCCACCGGGGCCTGGTCCACGCCGTTCCTCGTCCAGGTGATCCACACCGTCTGGCCCGGCCCGACCGGCCAGGTCGTCGCGTTGATCTCGACGCTCTCGCCGGCCATCGGGTCGCGGGGCACGCGCTCGGCCGGCTCGGCCGAGTACAGGTCGTCGATCCCGGTCGGATTGTGGTGGACGCCGTCGAGGGCGCCCGCGGACGGTGCGGCAGGCATGACTGCCAAGGTGATCACCACCACGTGTCGTCAACTCACGGGACTGCCCCGAACGCCGGGGCGAGGCGGGCCCAGTGGGCGGCCGCGCAGAGCACGGGCGGGCGGTCGAGCGGCGCGGCCAGGGTGACCTCCCGCCGCCCGGCGTACGCGTGCCCGGTCCAGACGTCGACCCACTCACCCTCCGGCAGGTACACCGAGATTTCCGTTACTTCCGGCTCGGTGACGGGCGCGACCAGCAACGCCTCCCCGAGCTTGTACTGCAGCGGATACCGCCAGACGGCCGGGTCCCGAGGATGGTCGAAGAACAGCCCGCGCATGAGCGGCGCGCCCCCGGCCACCGCCCTCCGAGCCTGCTCGGCCAGGTACGGCACCAGCCGCTCCCGCACCTCCACCAGCCGCCGGAACACCGGGATCACCCGCTCGTCCCCGGTCCGCTCGGCCACGTTCCACGGCGTGCGGTCCCGGACCGGCGTGCGGTGGTGGTTGAACTCCGAGTGGTACTGCATGATCGGCATGAACGCCGACGCCCCCGCCGCCCGCAGGTAGAGCTCGGCGTCCGGCACCTCGCCGGAGAACCCGGCGAGGTCCCACCCCCAGTACACGATCCCGCAGGCGGAAGCCGTGATCCCGGCCCTGATCGAGGACCGGAACGCCGCCCACGTGGAGTCCTCGTCCCCGGCCCAGAACGCGCCGTGCGGCTGCGACCCGGCGAACCCGGCCCGGCTGAACGTCACCGGCGCCTTCCCGCAGGCCCGCAGCAGGTCGCCGAAGGCGCGGGCGTAGTGCACGGGGAACAGGTTGTTGCCCTCGGCGCCGTCGCGGCCGTCGGCGTACCGCAGGTCGTGGCCCCAGGCGTGCTCGCCGCCGTCGGTCTTGAAGCCGTCGATCCCGACCTCCTCGACCAGGTAGCGGCGCTTGGCCGTCCACCAGTCGCGCACCTTCGGCGAGGACAGGTCCGGCATGAGCGCGAGCGGGAACCACCACCCGCGGTTCCGGTACGGCCGCCCGTCCGCCTCGCGCACGCCGTAGCCGCGTTCGACGAGCTGCCGGGCGTCCACGGCGGCCTGGTGGCGGGGATGCGGGCGCGTCCTCTGCAGCGGGATCTGCCAGAGCAGCACCTTGACGCCGCGCTCGTGCAGCTCGTCCACCATGCCCTTGGGGTCGGGCCAGGGGCCGTCGGGCGGGAAGGTGTAGTCGGCCAGCCGGTGCGGCTCCTCCGCCGGCTCGTACGCGGCCCCGCGGAAGGCCGTGAACGTGGTCTCGTCACTCCACGCCTCGATGACCAGCGCACCCACCGGGATGCGGTGCTCGCGGTGCCGGTCCATCTCGGCCGTCACGCGGGCCTGGGTGTTCCACTCGTTGCCGCTGGCCCACAGCCTGAACACCCACTCCGGCAGCTCCGTCGGCCGCCCCACGTCGGCGAGGAAGCGGCGCAGCACGTCGGCCGGTTCGGGCCCGTCGTGGAAGCGCACCTCCAGTACGGCGTCCCGGCCCACCTCGGCCTCGACGGCCATCCGCTCGCCGAGCGCGTACCAGGTGCGCCGCGAGGTCGCCACGTGCGCGCCCCAGCTCTCCGCACCCCCGACGACCAGCGCGAACGGCATCGGCAGGTACGTACGCCCGTGCCGCCCCTGGTCCTTGTACTGCTCGAAGACCACCGCGTCGAGCTCGCGCCCGCGCTGGTCCACCGCGTCGTACCGCTCGCCGAACCCCACCACGTGCTCCCCGGCCCCGAGCGCCACGTCGAACCGCACCCGCAGCACGCCGTCGCCGTCCGCCAGCCAGCGCACGCTCCCCGGCACGATCCGGTCGGCCCCTCTGACGTCGAGCTTCCCGCCGTCCTCCGACCAGCTCGCCGCCGTCACCTCGAACCACCGGCTGGTACGGCTCCGGCCCCCGTCCAGGGCCGCGCGGAAGCGGTAGGCGTAGCGGTGACCGGCGCGCAGGGCGGGGGTGCGCACCGACCAGGCGCCGGCCGCGGCGCGTGCGGCCCTGGCCTGGGCCGCGGCCAGATGCCCGCCGTCCGCCACCCCGCCCCGCTCGGCCCCCGCGTCCTCGTTCGCCCTGGTGAGGGGCAGGTCGACGGGGGCGCCGCCGTCCAAGACCCACTCGCACACCACTCCGAGCACGCCGGCCGAGGCCCGCACCCGCAGCTCCACCGCCTCGCCGTCCAGCGGCCGGGCGGGCACCCGCTGGTCCTCGCTCGCCGCGTACGGGTGCCCCGACCCGAACGGCCGATGCCGGATCACGCCCGCACCCCCAGCTCGTCGGCGAGGATCAGGTACATGCCGTGCGACCACAGCAGCGGCGTCGCCACCGGCCCCCACCTGTCCAGCCACTCCTGGCGCCGGCCGGGGAACAGCAGCACGTCGGACACCTGCTCGGGCAGGTCGCCCCCGGGCGTCGCCTGCGCCGCCATCCAGTCGAGGTAGCGGCGGGCCGCGGCGGGCCGACCGGCCGCCGCGTGGTTCCAGCCGAGGAACCCGGACAGCAGCACCCACCGGCCGCCGCCGTAGTAGGTGTCGGCCGGATAGCGGTGGACGCCGCCGTCCCTGGCCAGCTGCCGCTCCACCTCGGCCACCGTCGCCGCCCCGACCGGGTGATCGGCCGGATACAGCCCGAACGGCTCCACGCAGGCCAGCAGGCTGGCGTCCACCGCGTCGCCGCCGAGCCACTTGCGCAGCCGCCCGGCCACCACGCCCTCGCGCTCCACCAGGCCGGCGATGCCCTCGACGGCCTCCGCCGCGCCCGCCTCCTCCGCCGCGCTCAGCACGCCCAGCTCGGCCGCGGCCCGCAGGCCCGCGTGGACGGAGCCGAGCGTGGCGACGTGCCGCTGCTCGACGTGCTCCTCCCACCAGTCGTAGCAGGGCAGGTGCCAGAACGCCGTCAGGTAGCGGACGGTCGCCCGCACTCCCTTCTCCACGCCGGGGGCGAGCCTGCCGTGGCGGCCGGCGTGCTCGCGCAGGGACCAGAGCCAGGTCCCGTACCCGTCGAGCTGGAAGTCCCACCACTCGTCGGTCCCCTCGACGCCGTCCAGCGTGAACCGGGTCGGGAGCATCTCCGCGATCGGCACGGCCTCGCCGCGGGCCGCCCGCGCGACCAGCGCGTCCACCTGGCCCGCCCGGTCGCCGACCACGCGGGCGCACCAGGCGTGGAAGGCGTCGGCGCCGGCCACGTCGCCGTGCCTGCTCGCCGCCTCGGCGATGAACGCCCCGTCCCGCGGCCAGGAGTAGCCGCGGTAGGCGGAGAAGGTGGGCGAGGCCGGATACGCCCCGGTGGGGGCCTGCCAGCTCCTGATCACGTCGAGGCTGTGCGCGACGAGGGACAACGGGGTTTCTCCTTACGAAAGCAGGGCGTCGACGTCGGCGGCGGCGGCCTTGAGCGCGTCCTCCACGGACACGCGGCCGGCGGCGGCCTCGGCCAGGTGCTTGGTCACGGCGTCCTGCATCTCCTGCTGGCGCTTGATGACGGGCGGCAGCGCGATCGACTCCAGCGCGTCGAAGACGGCCTGCCGGTTGGCCGGCTTCGGGTCCCGCAGGTAGCCGGACAGGACCTGCTGGTCGGCGACCGGCGGCAGCTCCCATGACGACTGGATGCGCGTGGTGGCGGCCGTGTCCGACGAGGACAGGTAACGGGCCCAGGCGTAGGCGTCCTTGCCGTTCCCGCTGGCGGACGAGACCGCGACCGCGTTGTGGAAGACCGCGCTGGCCTTGGCGGCGTCGCCGGGCTCGACGACGACGTCCCACTCGAACGGCACGTCCTTCAGCCCCGCGAACTGCCAGATGCCGTTGTGCCACATGGCGAGCTTGCCGGACTTGAACAGGTTGGTGTCGAAGTCGGCGGTGCCGCCGATCTCGGCCTCGGTCGGCATCGTCTTGCCCACCTTGCCGACCAGCCACTTCGCCGCCTTGACGCCTTCGGGGCCGTTGAAGGCCGACTTGGCGCCGTCGGCGGACAGGAACTCGCCGCCCGCCTGCTTGAGCGTCTTGTAGAACTCGAAGAACTGCACCGGCTGGAAGTCGCCGTACACGCCCTTCTTGCGGTCGGTCAGCTTCTCGGCGGCCTCCTGCTCGTCGGCCCACGTCCAGTCCGCGGTCGGCGGCGCCACTCCGGCCTGCTCGAACAGGTCCTTGTTGTAGAAGAGCACGACCGTGGAGAACGACGCCGGCAGGGCGTACTGCTTGCCGTCGCGTGTGAACGCGTTGAGCGACTCCTGGGCGTACGCCGCGGTGTCGCCGTCGCCGGCGAGCGTGCCGAGGTCGAGCAGGGAGCCGGCGCTGGCGTAGGTGACGAAGTTCTCGTAGTTGAGCTCGAACGCGTCCGGCGCGGTGCCGCCGGCGATGCTCGTCTGGAGCTTGGTGAAGTATTCCTCGAAGGGGGCGGACTCGACCACCACGTCCACCTTCGGATTGTCCTTCTCGAAGGCCTTCTCGATCGTGTCGAGGTCCTTGAGGTGGTCGGGGGCGGCGGAGAAGGTGAAGTAGCGGACGGTGGTCTTGCCGTCGGCGCCGGAGGTGGCCCGGGTGGCCGACCCCTGCGAGCAGGCGGAGGCGAGCAGCGCGGCGGCCACCACGGCGGCGGCTACGGCGACGTTACGGGGGACTTTTCGTGACATAGGGGAATTTCCTTTACTTGAGCCCGCTCTGCGCGACGCTGGCGATGACGTGCTTCTGCGCGAAGACATAGAGGACGAGGATCGGGACGACGCTGATCACCGACCCCGCCATGACGACGTCCCACTCGGTGGTGAACTGGCCGTGCAGCGTGGCAAGGCCCAGCGGGAGCGTCATGAACTCGGGCGACTTGATGAT
>DASUCK010000258.1:0-6705 GCA_036276095.1 Nonomuraea sp.
CGCGCGCCGTGAGCCCGACCCGTTCGAGCAGGGCGCTCGCGCGCCGCCTGGCCTGCGCGGCGAACGGCCGGCCAGCAGCGCGGGCAGCTCCACGTTCTCCGCCGCCGACAGCTCCTCCACCAGGTGGAAGGCCTGGAAGACGAACCCCACCGACCAGCGCCGAACGCGCGCCAGAGCCCGCTCGCTCAAGGTGTCGATGCGCTGCCCGGCCAGCCACACCTCCCCGCGGGTCGGCCGTTCCAGGCCGCCGAGCAGGTGCAGCAGGGTCGACTTCCCGCAGCCGCTCGGCCCCATCACCGCCAGCATCTGCCCCTCGGGCACCTCCAGGCCGACCTCGTCGACCGCCCGAACCCGGCTCGCCCCCTGACCGTGCTCCTTCACCAGGTCACGGACCTGGACCACGGCACCCGACTCGTTCACGCACCACCCTCAACGCTGTCATCGGCCCTGGACCAGGCCCGCTCGCAGGCTTCCAGCCACCGCAGGTCCGCCTGCAGCCGCAGCACGACCCCCTCCAGCAGCAGCACGGCCTTCGAGCCCGCCGGCTCGGCGAGGATCGTGCGCTGTGCCTCGCGCAGGCGGCGCAGCAGCTCTCGGCGTTGCGCCGCCACCAGCTCGATCGGGTCGGCGAGCCGGGCCGCGGCCGCCGCGGCCAGCTTGAGATGGAACTCCGCCTGGTCCGGCTTGGGCCAGCCCACCTCGGCCAGCCACGCGGCCACCCGTTGCTGACCGGCCGGTGTCAGCGCGTAGACCTTGCGGTCGGGCCGCTCGGGCAGACCGCCCTCCCGCTCGCAGACGACGAGCCCGGCCTTCTCCAGCCGGGACAGGGTCACGTAGATCTGGCCGGGGTTCATCGACTCGCCCAGCGGGCCCAGGCTCTGGCGCAGCCGGGCGCGCAGGCCGTACCCGTGTGACGGTTCCTTGGCGAGCATCGCCAGCACTGTATCCTGCACGGCATCCCTCTAACGGTTATCCAATAGATAGCGGTTAGCTGCGCGACGTGTCAAAGCGCGTCCGGTGTTCGTCAAAGATGATCTTCGCTGGGTCGGCGTCGGCGACTCCGGCCTACGGCCAGGGCTCCACGCTGGCTCCGGCCGAAAGTCCGGTCAATGCCCGGCCGGCGCCCTTGAACGGCCGGCCCGGCGGCTGAAGGATGGGAACCTCCGGGGGGCCCGGCCGGACTTCCGCTCGTTACGGCCGGGCCCGCCGCCGGGACCGCGGTCGCCGCCGCCGTTCCGGTCACTCCAGCTCAGCTTCAGGAGCTTCTCCGGCGCCAGCTCCAGGACCTCGCAGTGGACGATGCCGTCGAAGCCCTCTGCCTTCGTGGGCGTGGTGCGGAACGTGAAGCGGTGGCCGGCCTCGGGTCCTACAAAACAACCCTCATCCCGAAATATCGGGGAATTCCCTGAGTGAGACCCTGAGCCCACGCTCCGTAGACTGGGGATCATGCCGATCGACGACTACGTGGCCGAGCTCGACCGCGCCCTCGCCGGGCCCCGCGGCGTCAAGCGCGACCTGGTCGTCGAGGCGCGCGACAGCCTGACCGACACCGCCGACGCGCTGGAGGACGGCGGCCTCGACCGGACGGAGGCGGAGCGGATCGCGGTGGCCGAGTTCGGCGCCGTGGCCGAGATCGCACCCCGCTACCAGGCCGAGCTGACCTGCGCCTCGGGGCGGCGGCTGGGCTTCCTGCTGTTCGTCAGCGTGCCGATCACGGTGCTCATGTGGTCGGTGCTGTGGCGTCTCCACCCGGCGGCCGACGACGTCTGGGCGCACCGGCCGGGCTGGTACCTGACGGTCTCCCGGCTGCTCGACGTCGTGCAGCTGGCCGTCGGCGGGTACGGCGGACTGGTGCTCCTCGCCCTGGGCCGCGGCGCCCGGTGGATCCGCCGGCCCCGGCTGCTCACCAGGTCGCTCGGCGTGGTCGTGTGGGTGTCGCTGCCGGTCACGATCGGCCTCGCGCAGGTGCTCACCCACGGCACGCCGGGAGCCAACACGCTGGGCGCGATGCCGTCGGTGCTGGCCAACGCGGTGACCGCGGCCATGTGGGGCATGCAGGTCTACTGTGCCGTACGGTGCCTGCGGATCACCCGCGCGCCCTCGTCACCCTGACGCCCTCCGCGCCCCTCACGCCACTCCCACGCCATCCCACGCGACCCCGACGTCACCCCGACGTCTCCGCGCGCAGCACGCCGCCGATGACGGTGGTGAACTCGCGCCAGGCCGACCGCTCCCCTTCGAGCTGCTTCCTGCCCGCGTCCGTCAGCCGGTAGGTGCGGCGTCTGCGGCCGCTCACGGTCGCCCACTCGCTGGACAGGTGGCCGATGCGCTCAAGCCTGCGCAGGGCCGGGTAGACCGTGCCGGTCGGCACGCTCAACGCTCCCCCGCTGCGCCGCTGCAGGGCCTCGATGATGGCGTAGCCGTGCAGCGGCTCCCGCTCCAGCACCGAGAGCAGCAGCGCGTCCATGTGCCCGCGCAGCGCGTCCGGATTCATGACTCAGATCTTAGGCAACCGTTCTTCATGTAGCCAGGCTACATGTAGGCTCTCTATATGTAGATAGGCATAGCATCGGAGATCTGATGGACGTACTCGACCTGGCACGCACGCAGTTCGCGGTGACCAGCGGGCTGCACTTCCTGTTCGTCGTGCTCACGCTGGGCCTGGCGCCGCTGGTGGCGATCATGCACACCCGCTGGACGATCAACGGCCGCCCGCTGAACGAGGCGATGACCCGGTTCTGGGGACAGATCTACGTCACCAACTACGCGCTCGGCATCGTCACCGGGCTGGTGATGGAGTTCCAGTTCGGGCTGTCGTGGAGCGGGCTGTCGCACTACGCCGGCGACGTGTTCGGGGCGCCGCTGGCCATGGAGACGCTCGTCGCGTTCTTCCTGGAGTCGACCTTCCTCGGCCTGTGGATCTTCGGCTGGGGGCGGCTGCCCAGGTGGCTGCACCTGGCCTGCATCTGGCTCGTGACGCTCACCGCGTACGCCAGCGCGTTCTTCATCATGGTCGCGAACTCGTTCCTGCAGAACCCGGCCGGGGCCGTCGTCCGCGGCGACCGCATGCAGCTGGTCGACTTCGGTGCGCTGCTCGCCAACCCGGCGCTGGTGTTCGCGTTCCCGCACGTGATCGGGGCCGGGCTGTTCACCGGGGCCATGGTCATGGTCGGCGCGAGCGCGTACCACCTGCGGCGGCGTACCGAGCACGGGGAGCTCTTCACCCGGTCGCTGCGCACGGGCGTGCTGGCGTCCGCGATCGGGATCTTCGTCACGATGGGGTTCGGGTACGCGCAGTTCGCGGTGATCCCGGCCGAGGGCAAGTTCAGCGGCAACGTGGGGGCGGCCCTCGGGCTCGCCGTGATGATGGAGATCGGCCAGCTGCTCGGGCTGGTCGTGCTGCTGGTGATGCTGCCCGCGGTCCGGGTGCTGCCGCGCTGGCGGTGGGCGCTCCCGCTGCTGACGGCGATGACGCCGCTGCCGTTCCTCCTGTCGATCATGGGCTGGGTGGCCAGGGAGGTGGGGCGGCAGCCGTGGATGATCTGGGAGCGGCTGACCGTGGCCGACGCCATGTCGCCGGGGCTGACCCCGGGCATGGTCACGGCCTCGATGATCGGTTTCGTGGCGGTGCTGGGGCTGCTGGCGGTCGTCGACTACGTGCTCATCGCGCGCACGGTCCGGCGCGGGCCGCGGGCGCTCGACCTCGGCGCCACCGGCGAGCCGCGTCCGGCCGCGCTGACCTTCCAGGAGAGCTGACATGGAACTGTTGTGGTTCGCCCTCTTCGCGGTGCTGCTGGTCGGCTACTTCGCTCTGGAGGGGTTCGATCTGGGCGTCGGGCTGCTGCTTCCCGTCCTCGGGCGGACGCGCGAGGGGCGCGATCGCATGGTGGCGGCCGTGGCGCCGTACGTGCTGGCCAACGAGGTGTGGCTGGTGGCGGTGGCCGGGACGATGTTCGGCGTCTACCCGCTGCTGGAAGGGGAGGTGCTGTTCCGGCTCTACCCCGTGGTGGTGGCCATGCTGCTGAGCTGGGTGGTGCGGGACGCCGGCCTGTGGTTCCGCCGGCGGGTCGACGGCACGCGGTGGCGCGGTTTCTGGGACGCGCTGATCGCGTTCGGGTCGCTCGGACTGTCCTTCGGGTGGGGCATGGGCCTGTACGCGGCGGCCACCGGGTTCGCCGCCTCCCCCGTGCACCCGGTGGGGCTCATGCTGGGCGTGGTCGTGACGTTGCTGTTCGCCTGGCACGGGTGGACGTTCCTGGCCTGGCGCGCGCCCGGCGCCTTCGGGGCGGCCCGGACGGGGCGGGCGCTGCTGGTGTCCGGCGTGGTGGCGGCGCTGCCGGCGGCGGGGCTGGTCGCGGGGGCGATGCCGTACCTGCTGGAGCACAGCGCGCCCGCGGCTACCTTGAATGTGCTCAGTGTCATGGTCCTGCCGTTCGCGCCGATCATGCTGGGCGCGCAAGTATGGGTGTGGCGCACTTTCCGTCCAGGTAAGGATGCCTTCCGCCTCCCGTCGTTCTTCTAGAGGGCACGTGCACAAAGATCTCCTCCGGCTGATGCGGGCCGAGCGGTCGGTCCGCCGCCACCTGGCCGTGACCGTGGCCGCGGCCGTGCTGGCGGGGCTGCTCGTGCTCGTCCAGGCCGAACTGCTCGCCGGCGTGCTGTCCGGCCGGTTCACCGCCGCCGCGCTGGGCGCGCTGGCCGCCGTGGTCGGCGTGCGGGCGCTCCTGGCCTGGACCCAGGGTGTCTTCGCGGGCCGCACCGCGACCGGGGTCAAGTCGGCGCTGCGCCGGCGACTGCTCGAACGGCTGCGCGAACTCGGCCCCGGCCGGCTCGGCGCGCACCGGTCCGGCGAGCTGGTCACCCTGGCCGGGCGCGGGCTTGACGGCCTCGACGCGTACCTCACCGGCTACCTGCCGTCGATCGCGGTGGCCGGGGTCGTGCCGCTGGCCGTGCTCGTCCGGCTGTTCGCGGCCGACCTCGGCAGCGCGGTCATCGTGCTCGTCACGCTGCCGCTGATCCCGATCTTCGGCGCGCTGGTCGGCATGACGACCAGGGCGGTGACCGAGCGGCAGTACCGCGCGCTGTCGCGGCTCGGCGGGCACTTCCTGGACGTGGTCCGCGGCCTGCCGACGTTGCGGGCCTTCGGGCGGGCGCGCCACCAGGCCACGGTGATCCGCCAGGTGGCCGACGCGCATCGCGGCGCCACCATGCGGACGTTGCGGGTGGCGTTCCTGTCGTCGCTGGTGCTGGAGCTGTGCGCGTCGCTGTCGCTGGCGCTGGTGGCGGTGCCGGTCGGGCTGCGGCTGCTCGGCGGGTCCCTGGATCTGACGACGGCGCTGCTGGTGCTGCTGCTGGCGCCGGAGGCGTACCTGCCGCTGCGGGCCATGGGGACGCGCTTCCACGCCTCCATGGAGGGCGTGGCGGCCGCGGACGCCGCCTTCGCCGTGCTCGACTCGGCCGCCGATCCGGCTCCGGCGGGCCGCCAGGCCGTCTCCTCCGCCCGCCCTCCGGAGATCCGTTTCGAGAACGTCACCGTGCGCTACCCCGGCCGGGACGCCGCGGCGCTGGAGGACGTCACGTTCACGATCCGGCCCGGCGAGCGGGTGGCCCTGGTGGGCGAGAGTGGGGGCGGCAAGAGCACGCTGCTCCACCTCGTGCTCGGGTTCGTCCGGCCGTCGGCGGGGCGGGTGCTCGTGGACGGCGTCGACCTGGGCGCGCTCGACCCGGCCGGGTGGCGGGCGCGGCTGGCGTTCGTGGCGCAGCGGCCGCACCTGTTCGCGACGTCGGTGGCCGGCAACATCCGGCTCGGCGCGCCGTCGGCGTCCCTGGCGGAGGTGCGCCGGGCGGCGGCCGCGGCGCACGTCGACTTCGTGGCGGACCTGCCGCGCGGGTTCGACACCGTGGTGGGCGAGCGGGGCGCCGGCTTCTCCGCCGGGCAACGGCAGCGCATCGCCCTGGCGCGGGCCTTCTGCCGACCGGACGCGTCGGTGCTGCTGCTGGACGAACCCACCGCGCGCCTGGACGGGCGCAGCGAGGCGGCCGTGGTGGCGGCGACGGCGGAGCTGGCCCGCGACCGCACGGCGGTCGTCGTCGCCCACCGGCCCGCCATGATCGGCCTCGCCGACCGCGTCATCCGCCTCCACGAAGGCCGCGTCGTCTCCGACACCACCGCCGCCACAGTCTCCGGCACAGTCTCCGACACCGCCGCCGACACCGCCGCCGACACCGTCTCCAGCACCGCCGCCGACACCACCGTCGACACCACCGCCGACACCACCGTCGACACCACCGCGACTGCGGGGCGGCCGGAGAGCGGGGCCGGGCGATGAGGCGGCTCATGGGGAAGCGGCTGGTGTGGGCCGTGCCGGCCGGGGCGGCGGCCGACCTCGCCGGGCTGGGGCTGATCGCGGCGGCCGCCTGGCTGATCACCCGCGCCGCGCAGCAGCCGCCGCTCGCCGCGCTGAGCGTGGCCATCGTGGCGACCAGGGCGTTCGCGACGGGCAAGGGCGTCTTCCGCTACGTCGAACGACTTACCGGCCACGATGTCGCGCTCCGCGCCCAGGCCGGCACCCGCGAAGACCTCTACGAGGCGCTGATCCCGCCCCAGCGGCCCCGGCACGGCGGCGCCGACCTGCTCAGCCGCATGGTCGACGACACCGAGGCGGTCCAGGACCTGCTCGTCCGCTGCCTGCTGCCCGCGGCGGC
>DASUCK010000259.1:0-9054 GCA_036276095.1 Nonomuraea sp.
GTTGCGCTCGTGGCTCGGCACCTCGTGCACCTTCAGCCCGGCCTTGGCGGCGCGCACGTTCATCAGCGTCTCCACCTCGAAGCCGTCGCAGTCGAGATTGAGGACGTCGAGGTGGCGGGCCCAGAACGCGTTGTAGCCGTAGCACAGGTCGGTGTACTTGGTGTTGTACATCACGTTGACGATGCCGGTGAGGACCTTGTTGCCCAGCCGTCGGTTCAGCGTCAGGTCGTCGCTGCCGCCGCCCGAGGCGTACCGCGAGCCCTTGACGAAGTCGGCGCCGGTCACCAGCGCGCCCACGAAGTTGATGATCTCGCGGCCGTCGGTGGAGCCGTCGGCGTCGATCATCACGATGATGTCGCAGGTGCAGGCGGCGAACCCGGCGGCGAGGGCGTCGCCCTTGCCCTTGCCCGTCTGGGTGATCACCTTCACGTTGGGCCGCAGCCGCCTGGCCACGGCGACCGTGTCGTCGGTGGAGTTGCCGTCGACCAGCACGATCTCGTCGATCCACTGGGGGATCGTGGCGAAGACGTGGGGGAGGTTCTCGGCCTCGTTCATCGCCGGCACGACCACGCTCACCGTCGGCGAGATGGCCAGGTGCGGCGTGACGGGCGTGAAGCTCGACGGCGGTGGCATCGAACGGAGAGGCGAGGAGTGGACCTTGCCGTTGGGCTTGGTGATCTCGGGACTCATGGCGAGGGATATCCTTCCGGGGCCCTGCTCCGCGGACCGGACGGAGCCAGCCCCGGGTGCTGCGGGAATGGCGAAGCCGGTGAACGGTGCATCGAAGGGTCCTGTGGAGTGGGGTGGTGTGCCGGGGTGTTTCGGGGGCTCGCTCAGCGAGCTCCCGTTGGTTCCTTGACTACTGCGCTGGGTGACTCCTGTTGCTGCTGCATCGAGGTGCGCACCCGACCGAAGCCCTTGAGGACACGGTCGGCCGCCCTATAGAGAGACGGTCGGTCCATGACAATTGTTCGGGCCTTGTTGTAAGGAGTTCGGCCGATCCAGTGCACGGCCGCCGTCGCGGACGGGCGCGAGACACGGCCTTCGGCGACGTACAGGACCCCGCTCTTGAGCCAGTCTTTGTACTCTTTGCCGCCCTTGCCCATGTCCACCATGTGGAGCCCGGCGGTCGCCGCGGCCTCGGCCATCTGCAGGTGGTGGACGATGCCGGGGGAGTACCTGGCGTACTCGGTGTCGTAGGCGGGGAACCACCCTACAAGCGTCGTCCCCGTACGGAGGCCGAAATGCCCGGCGATCGGCACGTCACCGGCATAAAGCATGGTCAGCACGCCCGCGAAGTCCGATGCGTTCTCGGCATGCATCATCTCGGTCAGCTCGACGATCCACGGCTGGGCGAACCGGTCGACCCGTCCGGTGCGGCGGTACTGGTCGGACTTCCAGGCCAGCAGCGTGCGCAGCGTCTCCGGGTCGGCCGAGGACCATGCGAAGCGCAGCTCACCCTGCTCGCGGCCGAGCTTGCGCTCCTTGTAGCGGACGGTCTTGAGGTTCTTCGGCGAGTTGGCCTTGACCTGCTCGATCCACGCCTCGAAGCCGGCGGTGAAGTCCATGACGGGCGCCGGGCGGACGTCCTGCTCGTACGCGGCGAACGTCGGCTGCCCGGCCACCATGTGGTCGAAGTCGAAGACGCTGAGCTTGCAGGCCCGTAACAGGGCCCTGGCGTCGAGCTTCAGCTCGGGGGCCGCTATCAGGCCGTGGCACGTGGTGAGGAACCCGCCGAGCGGCTTGCCGATGCCGAAGGCGTGGCGCTCGTACGGGAAGAAGCCGGCGACGTGGCCGCCGTCGGAGACGACCGCCACCCGCACGTAGTCGCGCAGGCGGTCCATCGCCAGGGCGAACTCGACCGACAGGAACGGGTTGTCCAGACTCGGGTCGGCCTTCTGGAGCTCACGCCATCGGGCCCGCTCGGCGTCACCGAGCTCGCCCGGCCGAACTACCTGGATGTTCACCTTGCCCTGGCCCCCACTTCGGTCTGCATGCTCTTCCCCCGGTACAGGACGCGGAGCACGTACATGAACCCGCCGAGCACGGCGACCGTCGCCACGCCGGCGCGCGGTGACCACGCGCCGAACAACAGCATGGCTTCGGCGAGAAGCACGTTCAGGACGAGTGATGCCGCCGCCCCCACGGAAAGTGCAGCCAGCGGATCACGATCGCGCAACAATCCCACCACTGCCGCTCCTGGAACGACCAGAAGGAACAGGGAGATCAGGAACGGGCGCAGCGGCGTCTCGATGTCGAACAGGGCCACGATCGCTCCCGCGATGCAGGCAAGGCCCACCAGCCACGCGAGGGTTCTGCGACGCTGCTTGAGCATTTTCCTGTATCTCTCCCGCTCTTACCTGGCTAAAGCACGACTGATCGCAGTTCATGGGACCAATCCGTGCCTGGACACGTCAATGCCGACGCTTGGCGACGCGCTCCGGTTTACCGGCAGACAGAGATTTTCTCGTGTGACGCTCAACACACGGTCGAGTACTCTCCGGCCCGACGCCGTCCCCAAGTCCACCAGAATGCCCTATGTAGCCTAGGATCTTCGAGTCAGGGCCCGGTTTATCACTGTTTGCCGGGTAAATGAGAGTCTACCGTGACATGGGCTGCGCATTACTCGCCGCTCAGGTCTCCAGCGCCGCCTCCTGTGCTCTCGGCCGAGGAGGTCTGCTGGGCGGTGGGCGACCCGGTGGGGTCCGGGGAGGCCGTCGGCTCGTCGTCCGGCGGGCCGGACGCCTGCGGCTCTTGACCGGTCCAGGACAACGAGCAGGTGGCGGTGCCGCCGTTCGAGGTGAAGGCGACCCGGCCGGTCCCGCCGGTGTCCGGGTCGACGACGGTCACCCGGATCCGCACCGAGCCGCCGGTCCTGATCGACCCGCTGGCCGGGTGGACGTCCAGGCCCTCTGACGCGGTCGCCACCCAGGCGACCGCGGCGTCGCGGGCCCGCAGCCCGATCGTGGCCGTGCCCTCGATCCCGTCGATGCCGTCGGGGCAGGCCGCGGCCAGCCGGGCGCCCGGTGCGGGCCGCCGGCGCGGGGTCGCGGGCGCCGGCGTACGCCTCGGGCGGGTCGTGGGCGCGACCGCCGGCCTGGCGTCCGGCCGCGTGGCGGTGGGCCGCCCGCTCGGCTCGGGCCGGCGCGAGGAGGCGGTGGCGTCCGGGTCCGGCGTCGCCGGCTCGCCTTCCTCGACCAGGCCCTCCGGCACGCCCGCGGACGCGGTGCCCGCCTCGGCCGGAACCACCCGCGGCGCCGGGTCGTTCCCCGCCTCGCCGCCGCCGATCACGGCCATGGCGCCCGTGGCGGCCAGCACGCACGCCCCCGCCAGCACCACCGGCGCGAGCCCGCGGGGCCGGCGCCGCCGCGGCCGCCGCCCGGCCGGCACGGGGAACCCCACCCGGTCGAAGCTGTCACCCCGATCCATGATCAGCGTACGCGTGTGGCCCCGCTCGGGATCGAGGCACGTGTCGATCACCCGGCGGCGCAGCGAGATCGGCGGGTACGCCACCGGCACCATGTCCAGGAGCCGCCCCGCCGACACCTGCCGGTGCCGCCCCTCGGTGCACACGTCGCAGCCGCCGATGTGCCCCGACAACCGGCGCCGCAGCAGCGGGGTCAGCGGCCCCTCCCACGAGTCCACCATCGCCGACAGGTCCGGGCAGTGCGCCCGGCCGGTCCGCGCCAGCACCACGGCCGCGGCGGCGATCTCCAGCTGGTCGCGGGCGCGGGCCAGCCTGCCGGCCGCCTGCCGCGAGGTCAGCGCCAGCACCGCGCCGGCCTCCGACGGCGTGAGGCCGTGCCGCAGCGACAGTTCGAGGACCTCCCGCCCGGCCTCGCCCAGCTCGCCCAGCGTCTCGCGCACCAGGCCGGCCAGCTCCGGATCAGCCGGCTCCTCCAGGTCGGGCATCTGCTGGGCGGGGGCGTTCCGGTGCGCCAGCCTGGCCCTGGCCTGGAACCTGGTGAGCGCGTACAACCAGGCCCGCAGCCGGGCCGGCTCCTTGAGCCGCGCCACGCACCCGTACGCGGTGACCAGCGCGTCGTGCACCGCGTCCGTCGCGAGGTCCCGCTCCCCGGACAGGGAGAAGGCGTAGTCGTGCAGCCGGTCGGCGTAGGAGTCGAAGAGCCGGGCGGGAGCGTCCGCGTCCGCGCGCAGCAGTGCCGCCACGAGCTCCTGTTCGTCGGCCCGATCGACGGTCGGCCATCCAGGCACGGATTCCCTCCCCGCGGGTAGCTCGGACAAGCCCCACGCGGAGAGGACGCGGCGTCATTTGTACGGGTTCGCCCCTCATGCCCATTAGGCATGGAAGGCGGAGTCATCCGTCGCAGTTCGGGGAGCAGAGGCGGCGCTCCATGCCCTTCAGGAAGAAGTCGCGGACCTGGAGGATGTCCTTGGCGATGTACGCCTCGCCGCCCGTGGCCTTGGCCAGCGCGTCCATCTGCCGCTTGCCCTGCTCGGCCTCCGGCCCGAAGGCGATCAGCAGGATGCTGATGGGCCGCTTCGGGTTGTAGGTCTCCTTCAGGAACCGCAGCAGCTCGGCGTTCTTGACGCCGCCGTCGGGGTCGTCGTTGCCCGCGCCGTCCGTGAGTATCAGCAGCGTGTTGATCTTGTCCTGCTTGTACGTCCCGGTCAGCTCCGTGTACGCGGCCTTGACCGTGTCGTTCAGCCCGGTGTCGCCGGTGGCCTTGGCCTCGACCTGGGCGAACGTCCGGCCCAGGACCTCCTTGCGCAGCGTGCCGTCGATCGGCTCGGCCAGCGGCCCGACCGAGATCAGCTCGCGCCAGTCCTTGCCGCGCCCGTCCAGGTGCGTGGAGAACGTCCACAGGCCCATCTCGGAGTCCGCGGGGAAGAGCCCGAGCCCCTCGGTAGCGATCTTGTTGATGGCCTGCATGCGGGTCATGCCCGTGCCGGGCACCGGGAGCGCCATCGTGCCGGAGACGTCGAGCAGGGTGAGCAGGCGGGTGCCGAGGTTGAGCCGGGACCAGGTCTGCACCATCCGGGCCACCGTGGCGCCGTCCGGCAGCGGCAGCGCCTGGGGCGCGTCCTGGGCGAAGCCCTTGTCCTTGGACAGCGCGTCCCCCGCCTTGCCGTCGGAGCTGCGGAAGCCCGCGTCCCGCAGGATCTTCTTGGCCTGCTCGCCGCCCAGCTCCCGCTTGAAGTCCGCGGCGGCCTTCAGCGTCGCCTGGTCCTTGGTGAGGGTGGTGACCGGGTAGTCGAGGCTGAGCGTGCCCTCCTCCGGATAGAGGGCGACGACCGGGGCCTCCGGCTTCTTCGCGTTGTGGGCGAAGACGGCCTGCTCGGAGGCCACGCCCACGGGCACCTTGCTGCCCGACTTCACGGTCAGGCTGGCCAGCAGCGCCGTCGAGTCGGCGGCGAGCTGCCCCGACAGCTCCTTCAGCGCGCCCACCAGCGCCTTGTCCTGCCCGGCCTCCCTGGCGATGCCGGCCGCGGCGAGCAGCGCGGCCAGGCCGGCGGAGTTCTTCTGCGGGTCGAGGGCGAGCACGCGCACCTTCTTGCCGGGGCCGTCCACGTTCGCCACGTTCGCCGCCTCGATCATGCTCGACCAGCTCGGCTTGAGGGCGCCGGACAGCTTCTCGGCCGCCGACCTGGCCGTCGCCAGCACGACGGGGGAGGCCGCGATCGAGCCGTCGGGCTCGGGCAGCCCCTCGCCCGCGGAGGTCGTCCGCATGCTCTCCATGAGCAGGCTGGAGTCGGCCACCCAGAAGTCGGCGCCGGACTTGCCCGCGGCCACCGCGTTCGCGGTCCTCGCCGCCGCCTCCTTGGCCACGGTCACGTCCACGCACTTGCTGTCGATGGAGTGCATGGCCTTGTTATAGTTGCCAGCGATCTTCCTGATCGCCGGCTCGATGTCGGGGGTCGCGACGACCTTCAGCGGCAGCCTGCCGCCGGTGCAGTCGTGCTCGCGGTTGAAGATCACGAAAGCGGCCACACCGAGGAGCACGGCCAGCGCGACGGCGCCGGCCAGCGGCACGAGTACGCGGCCCCGGCTGTTGCGGGCGCGTCTGCGGGATGGGGGTTCGCCGGCTCCGTATCCGCCGTCGAGCTCGTCTGTGCGGTGTCGCCCCACGATGTCCTCTTGGGTGAGTTGAGACCTTTCGGAGACCCTAGCGGGAGATGCTCCGCAATACTTCCGGAACGATACTCGGTGCGGTCAGTGGTGCAAAACAGCCCTTTTGGTGCGGTGATTACCGTATGTCATGGCTGTCGACCGCCAGGGTGACCGGCCCGCCGAGTCGCGGACCGGTCAAGGACCGGTCGCGGAATGATCGTTCGTCAATGCGCGCAGGCGTATCCGCGCCAGGCCCGCCGC
This sequence comes from Nonomuraea sp., assembly GCA_036276095.1. Lineage (GTDB taxonomy): Bacteria > Actinomycetota > Actinomycetes > Streptosporangiales > Streptosporangiaceae > Nonomuraea. The sequence continues at coordinate 6,335 of DASUCK010000259.1, forward strand.
CCCTCCCGTAGGGCGACCGCCGCCAGCGCCAGCGCCACCGCCGGATCCACCCACCACCAGCCCAGCGTGTTGAGCCACAGCCCGGCCAGCACCCCGGCCGCCATCGCCCCGCAGATGAGATTCTGCACACCCTCCCCGGACGTCGCCGCCGACGCCAGCCGCCGCCCGAGCCGCCGCTTGGCCAGCCCCAGCGCCGGCATGCCCACCAGGCTGCACCCCGTCACCACGATCCCCAGCACGCTCGGCGCCGCCCGGTACCCCTCGCCGAGGTCGTGCGCCACATGCACCACCAGGTACGGCGCGAGCAGCCAGAAGCTCAGGGCGATCGCCCGCCGGGCCGTGGCCTCCGCGTTCGGCGACATCGTCCGCGTCCCGGTGAACCGCCACAGGACGATCAGGCTGGCCGCCGCCTCCACCAGCGCCGACAGCGCCCACCCGATCAACGCGACCGAGTGCGCGGCCAGGCCCGCCGCCAGGCCGAGCGTGCTTTCCACGCCCAGCCAGGCGAGCGTGGCCACGGAGAGCGCGCGCGCCGCCCGAGCGGCGCGCAACCAATCGGCTGACGCGGCCGGATGCTCATGAATCCGCTGGTCAGGCACCATGAACCCCCGAACTCCCGGCTATCCGGCCGTCGACAGCACCCCGTTACGTACCCATCGCGGAACGTGGCCGCGAACGGTCTCGGCAAAGGATGTTCAAGATTCCCGCACAAGTGGCGGGCGATCGCCGGAGCGCGGCGGCGGCCGGTGCCTGGCGCGCGCCGGACATGCGGCGGTCCGGCAGGTCAGGCGGCGCATGGCAGTATCGGAAGGTGCTTGAGTACGTCACCGACGCCGACGACCCCCGCCTGGCCGACTACACCCGGCTGCGCGACGTGGAGCTGCGCAAGAGCCTGGAGGCCGAGCGCGGCCTCTTCCTGGCCGAGGGCGAGAAGGTCATCAGGCGCGCCATCAACGCCGGCTACCCGATCCGCTCCGTCCTGACCACCCGCCGCTGGCTGACCCCGCTGGCCGACGTGCTCGGCGACGCCCTGGTGTACGTCGTCAGCGACGAGATCATGTCCGCCATCGCCGGCTTCCAGGTCCACCGGGGCGCCCTGGCCTCCATGGAGCGCCTGCCGCTGCCGTCCGTGGAGACCCTGCTGAAGAGCGGCGCCCGCCGGCTGCTGGTGCTGGAGGACCTCGTCGACCACTCCAACGTCGGCGCGATCTTCCGCTCGGCCGCCGCGCTCGGCGTGGACGCCGTCCTGCTGTCGCCCCGCTGCGCCGACCCGCTCTACCGGCGCGCGGTGAAGGTCTCGATGGGCGCGGTGTTCTCCATCCCGTACGCGCGGATGGACGACTGGTTCGACGGCCTCGCCGTGCTGCGCCGTGAAGGCTTCCAGACGCTGGCCCTGACTCCCGACCAGACGGTGACGCCCATCGACGAGGTCCCGCTCGGCGGCAGCCGGGTGGCGCTGCTGCTCGGCGCCGAGGGCGACGGGCTGTCCTCGCGCTGGCTGGAGGAGGCCGACCGGGCGGTCTGCATCCCGATGAGCGCGGCCGCCATGGAGGCCGGGGTCGACTCCCTCAACGTCGTCGCCGCGGCCGCCATCGCCTGCCACGGCCTCATGCGCGCCGACCGCCGTTAGGGGGCGGCAGGGCGGCGGTTCTGCCGGAGTGACCGACGTTTAGGAACCTCGTACGGGGCACGGTCTCACCGTGGTCGTGAGGAGAGGTGAGATGCGTCCCGTAGAGAAATCCGTATCGCTGGGAATGAGCATGCTCAGCGCCACGCTGGCGGCCGCGTTGTTCAAGCGCGTGTGGAAGGCGGCCTCGGGCCAGGACGACGCGCCCGACGCCGGCGACCTCGAACGCGGCTGGGCGGAGGTGCTCATCGCCGCCATGGTGCAGGGAGCGATCTTCGGGCTGGTCAAGGCGGCGGTGCACCGCGCCGGCGCCCGCACGTTCCAGCACCGGCACGCCACCCGCGCGTGACCCGGCCCGGCCGCGCCCCCTGACAGCAGCAGCGCGCCTCGCCGGCCGCGCCTCGCCGGCCGCGCCGCGACCGGGTCGCCGTCCGCGCCACCGTCCGCGCCACCGTCTGCGCCACGGTTCGCGTACGGCTCGCGCATTCGCTCGATGGACGGCGGACCGCCGGGATCCGGCGTGCCGCCCCGCCTGATGCTGCACAATGTGACGGATCAACCACCCACAGCAGCACCGGCCGGAGGAACAATGCGCCTGGCCTGGATCGTCGCCCTCACCACCGCCACAACCCCGCTCACCCCGGCTCCGGCCCCGGCCGTCGCGCTACCCGGTGCGGTGCCGCCCACGTTGACGTGCTCGGTCACCATGCCGTTCGGGCGGCCGCTGACCTTCAGCCCGGGGATCGGGCTGACGCCGCGGCGCGTCACCGTCCGGGGGCACCTGCAGTTCACGCAGTGCACCTCGCCGGACGGGCGGGCGGCCGGGCTCAGCTCGGCGTGGGTCTCCCTGAAGGCCACCGCCACGGCCTCGTGCACGAGCGCCCGCCGGGTCCGCGGCGCCGCCGTCCTCACCTGGTTCGGTCCGGACGGCCGCCCCGTCGGCACCTCGGGGCTGCGCGTCCGCGCCGACCGGCTGGCCACGCAGAGCCCGGCCAACACCGTGCTCACCGGCACCGTACGCTCGGGCCCGCTCCAGGGCCGGCGCGCCCGCGGCGGCATCACACCCCCGGCGGGCCTGCTCACCTGCGTGACG
>DASUCK010000260.1:0-5808 GCA_036276095.1 Nonomuraea sp.
CGCGACCGGGTCCCGCATCGTCGAGGCGGCCCGGCTGCACCTGGGCAAGCCGTACGTGTGGGGCGCCAACGGGCCGTCCGCGTTCGACTGCAGCGGGCTGGTCTACTACGTCCTGAACCAGGCCGGGATCACGATCGGTGACACCACGGCAGCCGGATACCAGGCCGGCGGCACACCCGTGTCGTCGCCGCAGCCGGGCGACCTGGTCTTCTTCGGGCATCCGGCCGGGCACGTGGGGATCTACATCGGCGACGGCAAGATGATCCACGCACCCCGGCCCGGGTCGGACGTCATGGTGGGAAGCGTCGCCGCCGACGGCCGCCCCGTCAGCTACCGCCGCTTCACCTGACCCCGCGAACCCCGCGGGAAAGGCCCCTGCCGGGACGCCGTCAGCAGCGGCCCCTTCCGAGGAACGCGGTGAGGCGGGACAGGGGCCAGGTGTTGATGACGTCGTCCGCCGTGAGCCAGCCGCGCTGCGCCGTGCCGACGCCGTACCGCAGGTGGGCCAGGTGGCCGACGGCGTGGGAGTCGCTGTCCACGGCGAACCTCACCCCGTACGGGCGGGCCCGCCGGACGAGGTCGGCGGCCAGGTCGAGGCGGTCGGGGAAGGCGTTGATCTCCATGGCGGTGCCGGACCGCGCGCACGCCTGGAACACCTCGTCCCAGTCCACGTCGATCGGCTGGCGGCGGCCGATCAGCCGGGCGCCGGGGTGGCCGAGGACGTTGACGCACGGGTTCCCGGCGGCGCGGACCAGCCGCCGGGTCATCCTGGCCCGCGGCAGGTCGAAGTGCGAGTGCACCGAGGCCACGCACAGGTCGAAGCCGGCCAGCACGTCCTGCGGCCAGTCCACCTCGCCGTCGGGGTCGATGTTGAGCTCGATGCCGTGCAGCAGCCGCACCCCCACCTTGCCGTCGAGGGCCCGCAGCCGCTCTCGCTGCGCGAGCGCCTTGTCCAGGGTCATCCGCTGCATGTACAGGTCGGGCCCGTGGTCGGTGACGGCGAAGTAGGAGTACCCGCGCCCGGCCGCGGCGGCCACCATGTCCTCCAGGGACGCGTGCCCGTCGGTGAGGTCGGTGTGGGTGTGCAGGTCGCCGCGGATGTCGTCCGCGGTGACCAGGTCGGGCAGTGCACCGGCGAGCGCGGCCTCGATCTCGCCGGTGTCCTCGCGCAGCGTCGGCGGGATCCACGGCAGGCCGAGCCGTTCGTAGACCTCCTCCTCGGTCCTGGAGACGATCTTCTCGTCGGTGCGCGCGTCGAACAGCCCGTACTCCGACAGCTTGAGCTTGCGGTGCTGGGCGATCTCGCGGGTGCGGATGTTGTGCGCCTTGGAGCCGGTGAAGTACTGCACGGCCGCGCCCCAGGCGTCCGGCGGCACGACCCGGAGGTCCACCTGCAGCCCCTGCGCGGTGCGTACGGACGTCTTCTTGTCACCGCGGACGATCACCTCGGTCACCTGCGGCAGCGCGACGAACGCGGCCATCAGCGCCCTGGGCCGGTTCGACGTGGCCAGCACGTCGACGTCGCCGATGGTGTCCTTCATGCGGCGCAGCGACCCGGCGTACCCGCAGCGGCGGCACCCGTGCACCGCCTCCAGCGCCGCCACGATGTCCTCGGCCAGCGGCATGGCCACGCCGAGGTGCACCCGCGCGCCGGCGTCGCGCAGCAGGGCGATGCCGTGCAGCAGGTTCTCCTCGGTCTTGGCGCCGAAGCCGGGCAGGCCGTGCAGCGCGCCCGCCCCGATCGCGGACTCCAGGCTCTCGGGGGAGTCCACGCCGAGGCGCTCGTGCAGCACCATCGCCCGCTTCGGGCCCAGCGCCGGGATGCGGGTGAGCGCCCGCACTCCGGCCGGGATGCGGCCGCGCAGCTCCTCCAGCTGCCTGATGGTGCCCGAACGCAGGTATTCGGCGACCTTGGCGGCGATGGACTCGCCCACGTTGGGGATCCGCCGCAGCGCGCCGGCGTCGTAGCCGGCGACGTCGTCGGGGTAGGCGCCGATCGACCGGGCGGCCTTCTGGTAGACCCGGATCTTGAAGTCCTCGTGGCCGGTGATGGCGAGCAGGTCGGCGTATTCCTCCAGCACGTCGGCCACGTCGTCGTTGGTGCGTGCCATCGCGCATCATCCCCTACGGTCCTGCTATCCCGAAATCGCGGCGACTATCCCCGGACGCGTACGGGACTGCGGACGGACCCTCCGGGCAGGACGAGAGCAGATGGAGTCGCTCGTCAGAGGAGGTGTCAGCATGGCTCGGAACATGGCTCACGACATGGCTCGGAACCCCGGCTCCGGCGCGGGGCACGAGGCGGCCGTGGCGCGTCAGGAGGCGCTGGCGGCCGAGGTGGAGCAGGTACGCGAGCCGGCGCATCTCATCCGGGTGGGCACCATGGTGCAGCAGCTGCTGTCCGAGGCCCGTGACCTGCCGCTCGACGAGAGGGCCAGGGAGCGGCTGTGCGGCATCCACGGCAGGGCCATCGAGGAGATCGCCGGGTCGGTCGCTCCCGAGTTGCGCGAGGAGCTGGCGCGGCTGCGTCCGGACGTGCCCGGCGACCGCCTGCCCACCCAGGCGGAGATCCGCATCATGCACGGCCAGCTCGTCGGCTGGCTGGAGGGCGTCTTCCAGGGCATCCAGGCCGGCCTCGCCCTCCAGCAGGCCGCCGCCCGCCACGAACTCGCCCAACTCCGCCGCACCGACCACCGCTGACCGGCCCGTTCCCGGCGAGTCCCGGCGGTCCCTCGGTCCGCCTGCCGCCGGCCCGTCTGGAGGCCCGTCTGGAGGCTCGGGCGTGCGGTCAGCGGGCCGGCTCGGTGTTTCTGACCAGGGGGATCCAGCCGCCGGCCAGGACCATGGCGCGCTGGCGCGGCGACAGCCGGTGCCGGAGCGCGACGCCGTTCGCGGTGATCTCGCGGCCGGTCTCCACGGCCGCGCGCAGGCCGTCCAGGCGCAGCTCGTCGCCCTGGGCGAGCCGGTCGTAGCCGGACTCGTCGGCGAACTCCAGGGCCAGCACGCCGAAGTTGGCCAGGTTCTGCCAGTGGATCCGGGCGAACGACTTGGCGATCACGACCCGGAGCCCGAGGTGGCGGGGCACGATGGCGGCGTGCTCGCGTGAGGAGCCCTGCCCGTAGTTGCGCCCGCCCACGACGGCGTGCGGCCCCGCGGCGCGGGCCCGTTCCGGGTAGGTGTCGTCGATCTGCCCGAACGCGAAGTCCGCCAGCGCCGCGATGTTGCTCCGGTACGGCAGCGCCCGCGCCCCCGCCGGCATGATCTCGTCCGTCGAGATGTCGTCCCCCACCTTGAGCACGACCGGCAGGACCAGCGAGTCCGGCAGCGGGTCCAGCTCGGGCAGCGCCCCGATGCTGGGCGCCTTGACCAGCTCCACCTCGCGGGCCTCCGCCGCGGGCAGCGGCCGCTGCAGCGGCCCGGTGATGACGCTGACCGCCCGCGGCTCGCCCACCCGCGGATACTCGATGCCGAGCGTGCGCGGGTCGGTGATGGCGCCCGTGAGCGCCGCCGCGGCCGCCGTCTCCGGCGAGCAGAGCCAGACGGAGTCGTCGTGGGTGCCGGACCGCCCGGGGAAGTTCCGCGGGAACGTCCGCAGGCTGTTGCGTCCCACGGCGGGCGCCTGCCCCATGCCGATGCACCCCAGGCACCCGGTCTGGTGGATCCGCGCCCCCGCCTCGACCAGCGCGGTGATCGCCCCCGACTTGGCGAGGTCGGCGAGGACCTGCCGGGACGTCGGGTTGATCTCCAGCGACACCTGCGGATGCACCTGCCGCCCGCGCAGCGTCTCGGCCACGATCGCGAAGTCCCGCAGTCCCGGGTTGGCCGACGAGCCCACCACCACCTGGTGCACCGGCTCGCCCGCCACCTGCCGCACCGGCACCACGTTCCCCGGCGAGCCGGGCCGGGCGATCAGCGGCTCCAGCGCCGACAGGTCGATCTCCTCCAGGTCGTCGTAGCGCGCGTCGGGGTCGGCGGCCAGCTCGGTGTGGTCGTCGGCCCGCCCCTGGGCGGCCAGGAACTCCAGCACCCGCCCGTCGGAGGGGAAGACGGACGTGGTGGCGCCCAGCTCGGCGCCCATGTTCGCGATCACGTGCCGGTCCATCGCGCTCAGCGCGCCGAGCGCCGGGCCGTGGTACTCGACGATCCTGTGCACGCCGCCGGACACGCCGTGGCGACGCAGCAGCTCCAGGATGACGTCCTTGGCGCTCACCCAGTCCGGCAGCGCGCCGGTCAGCCGCACGCCCCAGACCCGCGGCATGGTCACGTACAGCGGCTGCCCGGCCATGGCCATCGCCACCTCCAGCCCGCCCACGCCGATGGCCAGCATGCCGAGCGACCCGGCCGCGCACGTGTGGGAGTCGGCTCCGGCCAGTGTCCTGCCGGGCACGCCGAACCGCTCCATGTGGGTGGGGTGCGAGACGCCGTTGCCGGGCGGCGAGTACCAGAGGCCGTACCGGCGGCAGGCCGAGCGCAGGAACAGGTGGTCGGCCATGTTGCGCTCGTCGGACTGCAGGAGGTTGTGGTCGACGTACTGGGCGGCCACCTCGGTGCGTACGCGGTCCAGGCCGAGCGCCTCCAGCTCCAGCATCACCATCGTGCCGGTGGCGTCCTGGACGAGCGCCTGGTCGACGCGGAGCCCGATCTCCGCGCCCGGCCGCAGGTCCCCCTCGACGAGATGCGCGCTGATCAGCTTCTCGGCCAGATTCATCCGTCCACGCCCCCTCCGCGCGTGAGCCCACCGGCTACCCGGCCCGCCACCCGCGCAAACCCGTTAGCAGGGCATGGGCCGGGGTAGCCCGCGCTGGGTGAACGACGAAGGGGGACGCCGTGCGCACTCGTGATCTCGACTCGACCGCCGACGTGCCGGTGGCACGCCGGTGGACCAGGACCGCGACCATGCTGGGGGCGGGCGCCGCCGCGGGCGCGGCCGTGGAGTACCTGTTCGACCGCGACCGCGGCCGAAGCCGCCGGGCCAAGGTGCGCGACCGGGCCTCGCACGCCACGCACGAGCTGACGTACGGGCTGGGCCGGTTGAGCCGCGACCTCAGGAACCGGTCGTTGGGCGTCGCGGCGGGCACCCGCTTCCGCCTGACCGGCCGCACCGCCGACGACCGCATCCTGCACGAGCGCGTACGGGCGGAGCTCGGCCGCTACCTGACCCACCCGCACGCCGTGCACGTGAGCGTCGAGCACCGGGTGGCCAGGCTGGACGGCGACGTGCTCGGCGGCGAGGACCGGCCGGCGGTCCGCGCGGTGCGCCGCATCCCCGGCGTCAAGTCCGTGGACGCCAGGTGGACGGTCCGTCGCGACGCGTCCGACGTGCCGCAGCTGCAGGGAGCCGGCCGGGCCCGCCCGCCCGTGCCGGGCCTGCTGCAGGAGCACTGGGCGCCGTCGGTCAGGTTCCTGGCCGGTACGGCGGCGGCCGGCCTGTGGGCGTTGTCCCGCCGCTGCCCGGCGGCGATCGCCTGGCCGCTGCGCGGCGCCGGCACCGCGCTGGCCGCCCGCGCCGTCACGAACCTCCCGCTGCGCCGGCTGACCGGCGTCAACGCGGGCCGCCGCGCCGTCGACGTCAACCGGGCCGTCTCGATCAACGCCCGGCCCGAGGAGATCTGGCCGCTGGTGAGCGACTACTCCGTCTTCGCCACGATCATGCCGGACGTCCGCGAGGTACGCCGCTCCGCCGACGGCCTCCGCTCCCACTGGGAGATCAGCGGCCCCGCCGGCACGCCCATCAGGTTCGACGCCGTCGAGACCAGCCGCGAGGAGGGCCGGCACATCACCTGGAAGTCGGTCGACGGCCAGCTCATC
>DASUCK010000261.1:0-22446 GCA_036276095.1 Nonomuraea sp.
TGGCCGCCACGGTGCCCCCGGCGCCGAAGCCGCCCTGCTCCGCGTCACTGCGGATGTTGGCCCAGAACTCCTCGTCGTCGTCGTCATTCGTGGGGTTGCCCCACTCGTCGACGCCACGCTTGCCACGCTGCCCGGTGCGCACCGGTTTCGGCTTCGGCGCGTCGATCGGGCTGAAGTCGGGGCTGAAGTTGGCCATGCGCGGCTCGTGGGCCGCGAACTCGTCCGTCGAACGAGCGTGGGTCTTCTCCTCCTTCTCAGCCATCTCCTTCAGCCGTTCCGGAGGAAGGGAGCTCTCCCGCCGGCTCATCGAACGCACGCCCAGTGCCACGACGACGAGCACGAGGAGCACGACAGCGACCAAGCTCACTACGACCGCGATCATTGCACCACCCTCAAAGCCATGGCCTCCCTCTGGCATCGGTGAGATCGCGCGGCCATCGACGCGATCTGCCCCCTTTGATCACCAATGCCTAACAATTGGATCTGATTGTGTCGGACCACTATGAGCGTTGTCACACCCTACGTGAATAATTGGTACACCGTGTTACCTGGGGTGTTCGGTCTCTCACTCGATGTCGACCGCCGTGAGGCGACCCCGGGCGATGGTCTGGTCCGCGATCTGTTTCAGGATCTCGGGGAGGGATTCTCCCCGCTCAGGGTCGACCTTGCCCTTCAGCGTGTAGACCGTGAAGCGGTAGCTCCCTGACGCGCACGGCGGGTCGTAGCCGGCCTTCCCACTGGTCGCCCGCGCCTGCCCGGTGCCTTCCGGGGGATCGGCGGCGGCGTTGGGGCCGAGCTCGGTCGTGGTCGCGGGGATGTTGAAGAGCACCCAGTGCACGGCCGCATCGGACGCGGTGTGAGAATCGACCACGATCGCGATCGATCGGGCGTCGGACAGCGGCTGGCTCGACCACCGCAACGGCGGGCTCCCCTGGCCGCCCCGGCAGGTGTAGTCGCGCGGCAGTGGGTGACCGTCGCGCAGCTCCGGGCTCGAAACGTTGATCTCCGCGATGTCCTGGGCCTGTGACCTGCCGATGAAGCCTCCGCACGCCGACAGGGCGAACGCCGACGCCACCGCCGTCACACTGACCGCGGCGTGCCGCATGCGTGTTGCCGCGTTACACAGCCCCATGCCGGACGATGCTACGCGGCTCTCGGCGGTGCGCAGACCGTTTCTCGATGGTCGGTGGTCGGTAAAGGATCCGAAATCGGCTGGAACCACGGCATCAGGAGAGTGACGTTCGCCACACCGGCCCCTCCGTCCCCAGAAGTCCGCCCGAATCCGTCCCCGCCGGGAGACCCATACTGGCCTGCGGCGTCACCACGATCGGACGCGGAGCGGAATCCCGTACGGCGACCTGATAAATGGACGTCAGTTTCGGACGCGGCCCCACGCGGAAAATCGAGATGCGCCGAACGGCGGTCTCGCGGTATCCGCGGGTGCGATCGAGCATGGTCGCGGGCGACTGTGTTCGAATTCGAAGAGTGTCGGAAGGGGTCTCGCGGGCGGGTCATCGTCGGGCGGACGGCGGCTGCCACGTTACGTGAGGCGCTCGCGCTGTCGTGCGGTCCCGCGCGTCGCCGAGCCTGGCTGGCACGAACGTGGCGCCGCCGACGTGGCCTAGCTCGACAGCCTGCGGCCGGCCGCCACCGAGCATGGCACCCCGCCGGACACCGGGCGATCGGACACGCCGCGCCGGCCAACGGATCTTTACACCACGCCCCCATCGGGCACCACCACACCCATCGCGCCACCACAGCCACCGCGCCACCACAGCCACGCCCCACCCGCTTGCCGCGCCACCCGCCCGCCCCCTGCCGCCCCACGGCCCCGTTTCCGAAGCGTGGGGACGTCGCCCCGGCCCGCTGCCGGCGTTGCCGGGGACCGGTGCCGGCACGCACTGATGTCACGTCCTGTTGGACGCGGGTGCCGGCGGCGCGTGGGCGTCGTTTCGATGGTGCTCGGTCGCCTGGCGGATGCCGCTCCGGCGGCGGCGCGTCGGCGGTCCTAAGCTGGCCTTGTGACGTCATCTGGCCCGCTGCGCGATCCGGCGAATCGTGTCTCGCCCAAGGCCGTGCGCCTGTGGCTGCTGGAGGCGCTGGTCGCGTTCGTGTTCCTGCTGGGCGGATCGCTGCTGGTGTCGGAATGGGTGGGCGGGAGCGACTGGTCGTGGGTGCCCGACTGGTTCGCCCGCGACCCCTGGCTGCTGCCGGTGGCGGTCGTGGTGGTGACCCTGCCGTTCCTGGCCGCCGAGCCGTTCGTCCGGTACTCCGTGCATCGCTGGGAGCTCGCAGGCGACGTCGTCTACGCCCGGTCGGGGTTCCTGACCAGGGAGTGGGTGTTCGTGCCCGTGAGCCGCATCCAGACGGTGGACAAGGGGCAAGGATGGTTCGAGCGCATGCTCGGCCTGGCCACGCTGGAGATCCGCACCGCGTCCCACGCGGGCTCGTCCGCGATCAAGGGCCTTGACCACCGGGTGGCGGCGGCCCTCGCCGAACAGCTCGCCCACCGGGCCGAGGAGCTCAGGGACGACGCGACATGACCACCCCTCGCCCGCCCCACGACCCCTCCCCGGAGGACGTCCCCGGCACCGCGCCGGCACCCGGGGGAGCGCCGCCAGGCCATGGGGCAGGGCCTCCGGGGTACGGGAGCGGGCCCCCGGCGCGGGTCCCCTTGCGGCTCAGCCCGAAGGTGCTGCTCATCGACCCGGTACGCATGCTGCCCTCGCTCCTCCTGCCCCTCCTCGGCGTGCTGTTCGTGGGCGGCTTCTCGGCCAGGTCGTACGGCTGGGCGGCGCTCGGCGTCGTCGGCACCGTGGTGTTCGCGGTCGTCCGGTGGGCCACGTTCACGTACGAGATCTTCGGTGACCGCCTTGAGACGAAGCGGTCGCTGATCAGCCGTTCCGTCCGGACCATCCCGCTCGAACGCATCCGCGGCGTGGACGTGTCCACGCCGCCCCTGCACCGGCTGCTCGGCCTGGCCGTACTCAAGATCGACACGGGTGCCAGCGGGGGCGACGAGGAGGCCGGGCTCGACGGGGTCACGCTGGCGGAGGCCGAACGCCTCAAGGCGGTCCTGCTGCGGCGCACCGATGGAGCTGCGCGACCCGTCCCAGGAGCGGTGGCGGCGGAGGCCGGGCGGCCGGTGGAGCGGCCGATCATCCGCGTGCCCCGCAGATGGCTCCTGTACGGGCCGCTGTCCGGCGCGTACCTGCTCACCCCGTTCGCGCTCGCCGGAGGCGCGGTGGGGCTGGCGTTCCAGTGGGGCGACGACCTGGGCTTCGGCCAGGACACCGCCTGGTACGTGGGCGAATGGCTCTGGGAACACCCCTACCTGCTGCTGGCCGTCGCGGTGCTGCTCGTCCTGGCGATGCCTGTGCTCGGCGGCGTCATGTACGCGGTCTTCAACTGGGACTTCGTGCTCAAACGGCGCGACGGCTACCTGGTGGCCGAACGCGGGCTGATCAACCGGCGGAGCGTGTCGCTGGAGTCCGCGCGGGTGCGCGGCTACGAGATCGTGGACGGGCTCGTCGAGAGATGGGCCGGGGTCGTCCGCGTCTGGGCCATCGTGACGGGGCTCGGCGACTCCCAGACCCGCGGACAGCTGCTGCCGGACGTGCCGCGTCCGGTGGCGGCCCAGGTGACGGCGGAGGCCGTCGGCCCCTACCGGGCCGCCCTGCGCCGCCACCCGCCCGTCGCTCGCAACCGCCGCCTCTTCCGCGCCGTCTTCCCCTGGGCGGTGACGGCGCTGGCCGCCGCCGCGGGCGTCTGGGCGAGCGGCACGATGCTGTGGTGGATCCTGCTCGTCGTGTCGCTCCTGCTCGCCGCCGCCGGCATCCCCCTCGGCCTCGACCGGTACGCCTCCCTGGGGCACGGCTACGACGGGGCCCGAATGGCCGTACGGTCGGGGTCGCTGCGCCGCTCCCAGGCCGTGATCGAACGCCGTGCCGTGGTGGGCTGGCGCCTCCGGCAGACCTGGTTCCAGCGCAGGGCCGGCGTGCTCACGCTGATCGCCGGCGTCGGCGCGGGCAAGGGCGGCTACGACGCCATCGACGTCTCACAAGCCCAGGCCGCGACCTTCCCCGCCGAAGTGACCCCGGAATGGCTCACTCCCTTCCTTCGACCCCCCGCCGACAACCCGCCGGCCGGCGAGGTCCCGGGCGCCCGATCCTGAGCCGGTTCCGCCAGCGAGCCATGCGAGATCAGCTGCGGCAATGGCTGGCGGGATACGGGAATCTGCTGTGCGGCGCCCGCTGGTCCGAGCTGCCCGCGGCGGGCGCCCGGCGTGAGAGCTGGGCGGGAAGGGGTCGGTGGCTGGGAGTTGGGGGTGGGGCGCACCGGCTTCGGATCCGGCGTGGTGAGGTCTGGCGTGACCGGGTCTGGCGTGGTGAGTTCTGGCGTGGTGAGGTCTGGGGTGATCGGGTCTGGGGTGACCGCGTCTGGCGTGGTCAGGGCGCCGGGCGTGCGGGGCCCTGACCGTCGGTATGAGGCGTTCCGGCGTCAGTCCTGGCGGCGGGCGCCGAACATGATCTCGTCCCACGTCGGCACCGAGGCTCGGCGGCCCCGCGAACCCTTGCGGGTCTGGCGGGCGGCCGGGGCCGGCGGCGGGGACGGCACCGGCACGGGCGGCTCGTCCTTCGCCCCGTCCTTGCCTGCTCGCGCGGCCGGGACCTTGGGTTCGGCGGGAGCGGGCTTCGGCTTGGGCGTCGGTGCCGGCGGCTTCTTCTCCTTCTCCTTTTCCTTGTCCGGCTCGGGCTCGGGCTCGGATTCGGCTTGCGCGGCGACCGCGGCGGACTCAGCGGGCCGACCGGGCTTTCCGGCCGCGTCATCGGCTTCCTCGGTCGGACGACGGTCGTCCGAAGGCGAGTCAGCGTCGGCGGGTGCGGCAGCGTCGGCGGGCGCGGGGCTTTCAACGGGCCTGGTGGTTTCGGCGGGCCTGGTGGTTTCGGCGGGCGCGGTGGCGCTTGCGGGCGAGGGCTCCTCCGAAGGAGTTGCCTTCTCCGCCTCAGCCGTCGTGGCAGGCATTTCGCTGGGCGCGTCGGCGCTGCGTGAGGCGGTGGTCCCAGCGGTCGCCTGCGTGGAGGCGGCGGCCGCCGGCGTCTCGCGGGTCGGCGGCACAGCGGCGGGAGGCTGCTCGGCCGTCTTCTCGGGAGCCGGGGTCTGCGCAGCCGGGGTCTGCGGAGCCGACGTGTCAGGAGCGGATGTCTGGGAAGCCGGCGTCTCGGACGCTGTCGTCGCGGAGGCTGCCGTGGGTGCGGACGCTTCGGGGGATGGCGCGGCATCGGAGCGCGACCCAGTGTCCGGCTCGGTCGCGGAGGCCACCTCAGCGGCGTCCGTGGGCTCAGCGGGGGAGCTGACGTCGGTGGCGACGGTCGGCTGAGTGGCCGGGGTGGACTCCCGGGTGGTCGCGGGCGTGGTGGTCGGCTCGGCGGACGGTTGACCGGTGCCGGCGCCCTCGGCGGCGCTCTGTGCGGTGGCGGCCTGTGCGGTGGCGCTCTGTGCGGTGGCGCCCTGTGCTGCGTCGGCCGGTTGAGCGTCGGTCGGTTGAGCGGGGGCCGGTGCGGTGGTGGTTGTCTCGTTGGCGATCGCCGGCGGGGTCGTGGCGGCCGTCGTGGCAGGTGCCGGCTCCGTGGTGGTTTGCGGCGTGGCGGAGGGCTCTTGCGCGGGCGAGGGCCCGGGCGTGGACACCGGAGCCGTGGGCTGGGACGGCGTGTCCGCAGGCTCCTGGACGCTGGGGGAGTGATGGGCGGCGGGCGAGGTCTGGGCCGTGGTCGGCGACTCTGGGATCAGCGGCTCCGCGGCGGACGGCTCCCGCACGGCCTGCGACAGCGCAGCGGCCGACGGCTCGGGAGCGGTCGGCTCTGTTGCGGTCGGCTCTGTTGCGGTCGGCTCTGTAGAGGTTGCCTCCGGAGCGGTCGGCTCCGCAACGGTCGGCGGCTCTGCGGGGGTCGGCGATGGTGTGGGGGTCGGCGGGTCTGCGGGGGCCGGGTGTTCGGGGGACGCCGTTTGCGGGCGGGCGTCGTGGTGCGGGGGTGCGGCGGGTGTGGAGGGCTGGTCGGGGCGGGGGGCGGCGGGGGCGTAGATGGGATCGGGGTCGCGGTCGCCCGTACGGCCGGAGCTGAAGTCGGGCAGCCACGGCGAGGAGCCGCCGCGGCGGGACGTCTCGCCGGGGCGGGTGTAGCCGGGGTCGCGGGATGCGGGGCGGTCGTAGGTGTCGGGGTCGCGCGGGGGAGTGTGGCGGTCGAAGGGGGTTTCGCGGGACGACGGGTCGGGTGTGCGGGTGTAGGCGGAGTCGGACGGCCTGGGCGGCGGGTTGTAGCCGACAGCGGGTTCTTCCGGCTCGCGGCGTACGACCGACGGGAACGGCACGGAGTCGGAGGCCAGCGGGGGCACCGGCTGGAGCTTGGCGACTCGGGGGGTGAAGGGCGTCACGGTCGTGTCCTCGACGACCGGCGGCTCGGGGTCGAAGTCGGCGGCCGACAGGCGGATGGCCTCGTCGTCGTGGGGCGTCACGTGGCGCTTGCGCGGGTCGAAGAGCCATTCGGCGTGGCGGGTGTGACCGTTCCAGACGTAGCCGAGCTTGACCCGCCACAGGCCGTCGTCGCGCTTGGCGGAGTCCCAGTCGATCTCGTCGGTGGGGACGCCGCGCCTGGTCAGCCGCTCGGCCACGAGGTCGCCGAGGGTCGGCCCAGGGGCGGACTCGCCGGGCACGCGTACGGCGACGCGCTGGGCCTGCTGCGCGACATACTCCCGCTCCTGCAGCACCGGCCCCTCGAACCAGCGCACCCGCTCGACCGGGATGCCGGCGGTCGCGGCGATCTCCTCCGCGGTCTCGCCGGCGCGAATGCGGGCCTGGATCTCCTTGGGGCGCAACGGACTCTCCACTTCGATCTCGTACTGGCCGAGACGGGAGAAGTTGCCGCGGACGGCAGCACGGAGCCGGTCGTCCACGGGAAGAGTGAAGCGGGTGCCCCGCCCGGCCGTTGCCAGGACGAGGTAGGTGCCGTCCTCACTCACCGCGACGAGTCGGAGCTCCTGCATGCGAGTCCCTTCGTCAGCGTCGCCATTCTTCCCCCGGACCCTTGAGTCTCTCGCGTGTGCCGGTTGCCTGCCAGCACCGTACCCGGCATGTCCGAACATCGCCTTCCTGGGATAGCCACGGGGCGATGTGACGCCGGTCACATTTGTCTGATCCATCCCTCTAGAGCCCGCCGTTGTGCATGAGGAGGTTAGAGGCCCCCGACGGGTTCTGGCGAATCGCGTCGCGGGCCGGGGTGCAGTTGAGCAGAGACGCCAGGATGGCCGGGTTCGTGCCGGGATGGCGCTCCAGGTGGCGGGCGGCGGCGCCTGCGAGATGCGCGGCCACGGCGGAGTACGCCGCGCCGCCCGGCACGACCCGGCAGGCGGAGCCGCCTGCCGTCCAGGCCACGAAGACACCTGACCGCACCAGCTCCCGTACGGCCAGGTCCAGAGCCGTCGAGCCGGCCCCGTCGAACGAGAGGACGGCGACGGAGGGCCCGCGCGCGTGCCTGCGGATCCAGTCGAGTCCCGCCAGCGCGTCGGCCAGCGTGCCTGGGCCGCCGCAGCCGAGCACGCGTACCGATGCGATCCTGGCCGCGGGCGCGGCGGCGTGGACGCGCTCGGCGACGCGCGTCCCGTGGCCGGTGCAGTCGCGCCCGGTGCCGCCGGTGGCGTCGAACGCCCGCCAGGCGCGATCCCCGAACCCGCTCCCGGCCTCCCGGTTCCCGGCCGGGCCGCCCCCCACAGAGCCGCCCCCGACCGGGCCGTCGTCCGCCGCGTGGTCCGCGACGAAGCCGGCTTCCATGCCGCTGTCCACGACGTACGCGGTGACGCCGCCGCCGGTGCCGTCGCCCGTGGGCGGGCTGCCGGGTCTGGCGACCGGCGCGGGGTGTGTCTCGCGGTCCGGTTCGACGGCGCGGACCCGTGGGTCGGCGCGCAGTTCGGCGAGTTCGGCGGCGGTGAGGTAGGTGGCGAAGCCGGGCAGCGCCGCGGTGTAGTAGCGCCGTACCCGCCATCTCACCTCGCCGACGAGGTCGCGGGCGGCCGCGCGGCTGCGCGCGATGACGATGGCGGGCCTGGTGGGCTCGGTGAGGGCCGGGCGCAGCGCGAGTCCCGAGGCGGGCGTCATGGCCAGAGGGACGGCGGTCGTGGCGGCAGTCGCCACGGCCGCGGCGAGGTACACGGAGGGCAGGCCGAGTCGTCGGGGCACGAGCTAGGAGGGTGCCTGTCACGCGTGTCCCACGAGCAACGGGACACGCCTTCCCGTCTATTCACGAGACAGCTCTTTACCGAACGCATACGCAGAGGGGACCGATACGGGGGGACGGGCGTCGCTGCGCCCGGGGCCTCAGCCGAGCACGACGTCCAGGTAGTCGTTGGTGAACAGGCGGCCGGGATCGAGCCGGTCGCGCAGGGCGGTGAAGTCGCCGAAACGGGGGTAGACCCGGCGCAGGTAGGCGGCGTCCCTGGTGTGCAGCTTGCCCCAGTGGGGCCGCCCGTCCAGCCGGGTCATGATCTCCTCCACGCCCTTGAAGTACGCGGGGTGCGGCGTGGGCCGGTAGACGTGGCAGGCGACGTACGCGGACGCGCGGCCGTACGCGGTGGACAGCCAGGCGTCGCTGGGCGGGGTCACCCGCACCTCCACCGGGAAGGTGATCTTCCAGTCCATGCGCTCGACGACGTCTCTGGTCTCGCGTAGGGCCTGGGCCAGGCGGTCGCGCGGGACGGCGTACTCCATCTCCAGGAAGCGCACGTCCCGCCGCGCCGTGAACGCCTTGTACGAGACGTCGACCGACTCGGAGTCGCCGAGCGCCGCCGCGCAGACCTCGTTGATGCGCGGGATCAGGCCGGGAGCGCGGGCGCCGAGGGCGCAGGCGGCGCCGAAGACGGTGTTCTCCAGGAACACGGTGTCGAGCCAGCGCTTGGCCGGGCTCGGTGGCCGGGCCGGGCCGGGATGCCGGTTGTTGGTCTTGACCAGGCACGCGTCGGTGTGCGGCAGCCAGAAGAAGTCGAGGTGCTCGTTGGTGGTGGTCAGCTCGTCGATCGAGCCGAGCACGTCGCCGAGCGCCATCCTGCGCCGCCTGTTGCGCAGCAGGAACGCCGGTTCGACCCGGAACGTCACGGCGGTCAGCACGCCGAGCGCGCCCAGCCCGACCCGGGCGGCGTCGAAGAGGTCGTCGCCGGGGGAGGCGGTGGTCACCGAGCCGTCGGCCAGCACCAGTTCCAGCTCGGCCACCTGGTCGGCGAGGCCGCCGCTGTCGCGGCCGGTGCCGTGCGTGCCGGTCTGGATGGCGCCGGCGACGGTCTGCTCGGTGATGTCGCCCATGTTGGCCAGCGCCAGCCCGAGCTCGCCGAGCAGCTCGTTGAGGACCGTGAGCGGGGTGCCGGCCAGCACGGTGACGCGGTCGCCGGTGTGGGACCTGATGCCGGTGAGCGCGTGGGGGCGCAGCATGATGCCGTCGGTGAGGGCCACCCCGGTGAAGGAGTGGCCCGTGCCGACCATGCGGACCCGCCGCCCGGTGGCGGCGGCGTCGCGCACGGCGCGTACGACGTCGGCGACCGAC
This sequence comes from Nonomuraea sp., assembly GCA_036276095.1. Taxonomy (GTDB): domain Bacteria; phylum Actinomycetota; class Actinomycetes; order Streptosporangiales; family Streptosporangiaceae; genus Nonomuraea. The sequence continues at coordinate 9,585 of DASUCK010000261.1, forward strand.
TCCGGCGTACGCGCCTCGGCGGGGCTGCCCGACTGGTTTCGGGCCCAGTTCGTGAAGACCATGGCAGCCCCTCCGACGATCAAACGTGAGTAATACTCACTTATTCTCCCAGCCTTGCGGCACCGGGAACACGTCGCCGGGCTCCAGCTCCTGGCTCTTGATGACGTCGGACACCGTCACCAGGTGGTAACCCTTCTTCTGCAGGGTCTTGACGATCGACGGCATGGCGTCCACGGTCTGCTTCACCCAGTCGTGCATGAGGATGATGCTGCCCGGCTTGGCCACTTCGAGCGTCTTCTTCTTGATCTTCTCGACGTCCTTGCTGGCCCAGTCCTCCGAGCCGCCGGTCCACAGGACGATCGGCATGCCGAACTCGGCGGCGATGTCGGAGACCGTCAGGTCGGCCAGCCCGTACGGGGGCCGCAGCAGCTTGGGCTCGACGCCCGCGGCCTTCTTGACCTCGTCCTGCGTCTTCTTGATCTCGGCCCGGACATCCCACGGCTCGATCTTGGTGAAGTCGGGGTGCTTGTAGCTGTGGTTGCCGAGCTCGTGGCCCTCGACGACCATGCGCTTCACGTACGTGGGGCGGCTCTTCACGTACTGGCCCTCAAGGAAGAACGTCGCTTTCGCGTTGTACTTCTTGAAGGTGTCGAGCAGCGTGCCGGCGTACTTGCCGGGGCCGTCGTCGAAGGTCAGCGCGATGCATTTGACCTGCTCGCAGTCGACGGGCGCCTTCTTGGGCTCCTGGGCCCGAGCGTGGGCCGCCGCTGGAGCCAGCGTGGCACACATCGCCGCGATTGTCAGAATTGAAGTTAATTGTCGGGACATCAATAGAGCTTCCATTGTGACGGATGTTGCGAGGGATGTCCTGACCGTAGCGGATCAGCCTTTCGCCGGTGAAGGAGCCCCGGGAAGTCTCAGCAAACCCGAACCTCCGATCCCGACCACCACGGCCAGGACCGCCGCCCCGAGCGAGAAGACGTAGGCGTTGGAGGCGCCGTACGCCTCCGTGATCCGGCCGCCCGCCCACGCGCCGATCGCCACGCCGAAGCCCAGCGCGGTCGAGATCCACGCCATGCCCTCGGTGAGCAGCGAGGGCGGCACCAGCCGCTCGGTGAGGGAGAAGCCGGTGATGAGCGTCGGCGAGATCGCGAACCCGGCCAGGAAGAGCGCCGCCGCCATGACCCGCGCGTCGCCGATGAAAGAGATCGGCAGCAGCCCCAGCGCGAACAGGCACAACGCCCGCACGAACCGGCGCCGCAGCGAGATCCGCCAGTGCCGCGACCCGAACCACAGCCCCGACACCATCGACCCGCCCGCGAACGCCGCCAGCAGGAACCCGGCGGCCCCCTTCACCCCCTGCTCCTCGGCGAACGCCACGGTGGTCAGGTCGACCGAGCCGAACACCGCGCCCATCGCCAGGTAGACGCACGACAGCAGGGCGATGCCGGGGATGAGGATGGGCGTGCCGTTCACGGTGCGGACCGGCTGGACCGGCGGCTCGGTGCGCCGCTGCGCGGCCAGCGCCAGCAGCCCGGTGAACATGAGGACCAGGGCCACGAGCAGGCCCATGTACGGGTTGAGCGCGGTGGCCAGCACCGTGACCACGGCTGGCCCGGTGACGAAGATGACCTCGTCGACCACCGACTCGAAGGCGAAGGCGGTGTGGAGCTGCTTGGAGCCGCCGTGGATGACCGACCAGCGGGCGCGCACCATCGAGCCGACCGACATGGAGGTGGCCCCGACGACCAGGCCGGCGGCGTACAGCGTCCACTCGGGCAGCCCGAACAGGCCGCAGAGCATGATCGCCGCCAGCGCCAGCGCGTTGACCGCGGCGAACGGCGGGATCACCCGGCTCTGGCCGAACCGGTCGACCAGGCGGCTGGACAGCGGCGCGGCCACGGCGAAGGCCACGTTCATGGTGGCGGCGACGGCGCCGGCGGTGGCGTACGACTCGGTGAGGGCGGAGATGAGTAAAACGATCCCGATGCCGATCATCGACATCGGCATCCGCCCGATGAACCCGGCGAGCACGAACGCCTTGGTGCCAGGTCCGTTGAACAGCCCCCGGTAAGGCCCAACCACCCCTTTCCCTCCTTACTCCGGCCAGCTAACCATTCCGCACTAATGGTGTGATGGCAAGTGGATTCCCTGTCGGCTGGGCTAACGTGTCCCGAGTGTCCGGTCTTCCCTCGTTCCGTGCGGTCATGCTCATGCTGGTCGCCGTGCTCGCGGTCACCGCCGCGACCGGCGCGGTCGTCGTGATGCTGGACGGTGACCTGATCGGCACCACGGATGACGCTACGCAGGAGCCCGTACGCCGGCCGCAACGCCAGCCGGCCGCCGCCACCGACCTCGACCGGCTCGTCCCCTCCGCCGAACCCGCCAAGGACTTCGGCGCCGGCGGCCCCGGCGTCACCCCCACCCCGCCGCGCGTGCTGGCCGTCGCCCCGGCCACCGTGCCCAAGCAGACGAGGTTCCGGCTGGGCGAGCTGAAGCACGTCCAGAAGGTGATCGTGGTGGACGCGGGCGCGGTCAAGGTGTCCGGCACCGCGCTGAACCTGCTCGCCGTCGACCCCGCCCACTTCCGCTCATGGACGCCGAAACCGGTCGCCGACCACCCGGCCGTGTGGAGCGCGCTGGCCAGAGGAGAGCTGGTCGCCGACGCGGCGGCGGTCCGCAGGTTCGGGATGGCGCTGGGCGCGGTGTACCAGCTCGACGGCGGCCCGAGACTGCGCGTCGCGGCCTCGGCCCCGCTCGGGCTGCACGGCGTGGACGGCCTGGTCGCGGCCGACCTCGGCCGGTCCCTGGGGTTCGCGCAGGGCGTCGCGGTGCTGCTGCACGGCAGACCCGGCAAGATCAGCGAGTCGGGCGTGCGGAAGACGCTCGGCAAGAGCGCGCAGATCGTCATGCTGGACGCCGCCCAGCGCCCCGCCACCGAGCGGGACCAGCCACCCTCGCACACCGTCAACGTCGGCCGCCCCGGCAGCTACCTGGAGCTCTACAAGGCCGCCGCCACCCGCTGCCCCGGCCTGTCGTGGACGGTGCTGGCCGCGATCGGGCAGGTCGAGAGCGGGCACGGCCGCAACAACGGCCCCTCCAGCGCCGGCGCCCTCGGGCCCATGCAGTTCATGCCCGCCACCTGGAAGGCGTACGGGGTGGACGGGGACGGCGACGGCAAGGCCGACATCTGGAGCCCGTACGACGCCGTGCCGGGCGCGGCCACCTACCTGTGCGCCAACGGCGCCGGCAAGGGCGGCGAGAAGCTCCGCAAGGCGATCTGGTTCTACAACCACTCGTGGGACTACGTGAACAAGGTCATGGGCATCGCCGAGGCGTACGCCCGCTCCTACGCCTGACGCCCGCTCCTACGCCTGAGCTGCCCGTTCCTGCGCCTGACGCCCGCCCGCCCCTACGGCTGAGGCCGCCTTCTGGGTGGCGGGCAGCAGGTGAGCGGGCACGGGACGGGCTCCGGCTCGTCCATCAGCTCGCGCACCATCCGGACGAACCGCGGGTGGGTGCCCGCCGTCGCCGCCCGCTCCAGGGGCAGACCGAGCTCCGCGGCCACCTGCCTGGCCTCGGTGTCGAGGTCGTAGACGACCTCCATGTGGTCGGAGACGAACCCGATCGGGACCAGCACCACCGACCCGGCCTCGATCTTGCGGAGGTGGTCGCAGACGTCCGGCTCCAGCCACGGCACCTGCGGCGGGCCGCTGCGCGACTGCCACACCAGGTCCCACGGCCCGCTCCGGCCGAGCGCCCGGCTGACCAGCTCGGCGCTGCCGCGCAGCTGCGCCTCGTAGAGGCCGCCGGCCGGGCCCGCGGTCTCGGCCATCGCGACCGGGATGCTGTGGGCGGTGAACACCAGCCGGGCGTCGTCGCGGCCGAGCCGCTCCAGCGCCGCCCGCGTGTGGTCGGCCATGGCGGCGACGAAACCGGGATGGTCGCCGTAGTGGCGCAGCTTGACCAGCTCGGGGCCGTCCTCGACGGAGATGCGGCGGATGTCCTCGTAGTACTGGCGGCAGCTGGAGTAGCCGGCGAACGCGGACGTGGCGAAGACGGCCGCCCTGCGCACGCCGTCGGCCTTCATCCGCCGTACGGTGTCCTCGCCGAACGGGCGCCAGTTGCGGTTACCCCAGTAGACCGGCACGTCCACGACCGGGCGCAGGGCCTCGATCAGGTCGCGGTTCTGCTGGTTGATCGGGCTGACCCCGCCGAAGCGCAGGTAGTGCTCGGCCACGTCGAGCAGCCGTTCGCGTGGCACGCCGCGGCCGCGTACGACGTTTTCCAGGAACGGCATGACGTCGTCCGGCCCCTCGGGGCCGCCGAACGACAGGACCAGCAGCGCGTCGTAGTTCCCCACCCGACCAACCCTATTCACCCGTGCCGGTGCGTCCCGCGCGAGGGAGCCTGTCGCCTGGACCGGGGAGAAGGGAGCGTGGCGACCGGGAGCGACGGACGGCGGCGGCTCGGGATGAGTGAGCGTGCCGCGCGGAGCGCGGCCGGGAAGCAGGGTAGGTTCGGTCGAGTGAGCGCATTTAACGACATTCGCGACTATGTCGCCATTCCGCGGGTTCTCTCGCTGCGGCTCGCCCCCGACGCCTCCAGCCTCGTCTCCACCGTCCAGTCCCTCAACCCCGACGGCAAGTCGTACGGCACCGCGCTCTGGTCGATCCCCCTCGGCGGCGACGCCACCCCCTACCGGCTGACCCGCTCGGCCAAGGGCGAGTCGGCCGCCGTCTTCACCGACGCGGGTGACGTGCTGTTCACCTCCGCCCGCCCCGACCCCACCGCCAAGGACGACGGCGACGAGGTCCCCGCGCTGTGGCTGCTGCCGCGCGCCGGCGGGGAGGCCCGGCGGGTGGCCACCAGGCCCGGCGGGATCGGCGCCGTGCGCACCGCCGGCGACGTCGTGGTGTTCGCCGCCGACGTGCTGGACGGCGAGGCGGCGGCCGAGGAGGAGAAGCGCAAGGCCCGCAAGGAGGCCGGGATCAGCGCGATCCTGCACGAGGGCTCCCCGGTGCGGTACTGGGACCGCGACCTCGGCCCCGGCCGCACCCGGCTGTTCGCCGCCCGGCTCGGCGCCGCCCGGCTTGAGGACGTCCGCGACCTGACCCCGGATGCCGGCGACGCGCTGCGCGAGGCCGCGTTCGAGTTGACGCCCGGCGGCGCCGCCGTGGTGACGACCTGGCGGGTGCCGCTGGCCGGGGGCGAGTGGCGTACGGACCTGGTGGCCGTGGACGTGGCCACCGGCGAGCGGCGCACGGTGCTCAGCCAGGACCGCCACGACTTCACCGGCCCCGTCGCGATCTCCCCCGACGGCACGCGGGTGGCCTGCGCCAGGGAGCGGTTCACCGCGCTGGACGTCTCGGCCCGCAGCGAGCTGTGGATCGCCGACCTGGCCACCGGCGAGGGCCGCGGGTACGCGCCCGACCTGTTCCCCTCCGACGTCGAGTGGGCGCCCGATTCCTCGGCCGTCTACCTCGCCGCCGACTTCCAGGGCCGCCGCCCGGTCTTCCTGGTCCCCCTCGACGGCGAGCCGGCCCGGCTCACCCGGGACGACGCCGCCTACCTGGGGCTGAACGCCTCCGCCGACGGCCTGTCCGTGTACGCCCTGCGCAGTGCGGTCGACCTGGCCCCGGCCCCGGCCAGGATCGACGTGGCCACCGGCGGGGTCACCGACCTGCCCTCGCCCGCGCCGCGCCCCGAGGTGCCCGGCACGCTCACCGAGATCACCGCCACGGCCGACGACGGCGCCACCGTACGCGGCTGGCTCGCGCTGCCCGAGGGCGCCTCCGCCGCGAACCCGGCGCCGTTCGTGCTGTTCATCCACGGCGGCCCGGTGGCGTCGTGGAACGACTGGCAGTGGCGCTGGCAGGCGTGGATCATGACCAGGCACGGGTACGCCGTGTTGCTGCCCGACCCGTGCCTGTCCACCGGCTACGGTCAGGACATGATCGACCGCGGCTGGGGCGACTGGGGCCCGCGCACCCAGGCCGATCTCGACGCCATCGTGGACGTCGCGCTGGCCAGGGACGACATCGACGGCGACCGCGTCGGCGCGATGGGCGGCTCGTTCGGCGGCTACATGGCCAACTGGCTCGCCGGCCACACCGACCGCTACAAGGCCATCGTCACCCACGCCTCCCTGTGGAACCTCGACCAGTTCGCCGGCACCACCGACGTCCAGATGTACTGGCAGCGCGAGTTCGGCGTGCCCGGCTCCGAGCGGTACGCCCTGCTGTCGCCGCACCTGGCCCTCGACAAGATCACCACGCCGATGCTCGTCATCCACGGCGACAAGGATTACCGCGTGCCCATCGGCGAGGCCCTGCGCCTGTGGTGGGACCTGCGGCGCAACGAGGTCGAGTCGAAGTTCCTGTACTTCCCCGACGAGAACCACTGGATCCTCAAGCCGGGCAACATCGTGGCCTGGTACGAAACGGTGCTCGCCTTCCTCGCCCAGCACGTGCGCGGCGAGGAGTGGAAGCGCCCGGAATCGGTGGCGTGATGACCGACTTCATGAGACTGGCCGAGGACATCGCCCGCGAGGCCGGCGACATGCTGATCGCCAAGCGGCCCACGATGCCCGAGGAGATCGCGACGAAGTCGAGCCCGACGGACGTGGTGACCGCCCTGGACACCGCCTCGGAGGAGCTCATCCGCGAGCGCATCCTGGCCGCCCGTCCCGGCGACCGCATCCTCGGCGAGGAGGGCGGCGAGGAGCCGGGCGAGTCCGACGTGCGCTGGATCGTCGACCCCGTCGACGGCACCGTCAACTTCCTGTACGGACTGCCGGACTGGGCCGTCTCGATCGGCGTCGAGGTCGGCGGCCGGGTCGTGGCCGGCGCGGTCTACATTCCGGCGCGCGGCGAGGTCTACACGGCCGCCCTGGGTGAGGGTGCCTGGCTCGGCGGCCGGCGGCTGCGCTGCAACACCGGGGTGCCGCTGGCGCAGGCGCTGGTCGCGACCGGGTTCGGCTACGCGGCGGCCACGCGGGCCGTCCAGGGGCGAGTGGTGGCGGAGGTGCTGAGCAGGGTGCGCGACATCAGGCGCGGCGGGTCGTGCGCCGTCGACCTGTGCTCGGTCGCGGACGGGCGGGTGGACGCCTACTACGAGCGCGGCGTCAACCCGTGGGACTACGCCGCCGCCGGCCTGGTCGCGACCGAGGCGGGGGCCAGGCTCGGCGGCCTGCGCGGCCGTCCGGTCGGCCCGGAGTTCGCGCTCTGCGCCGCTCCCGGCCTGTTCGAGGACCTGCACGACCTGCTGGTGACGCTCGACCCCGAGCACGACGCCTGAGCTCGGCGCGACCGGTGCGTCGTAGGTGACGAGCGCGACGGTCGTGCCGGGTGGTGACGGGCGCGGCCGGGGGCCGTGCTGAGACGTGGAAACGGCCGGAGCCCCCTGCTCCGACCGTTTCGTCTGGACTAGCGGGGCAACGCGATGCCGTGATCGTCCGCCAGCCGGCGCAGGTCCTCGATCTCGGCGGTGAGCGTGTCGGCGAGGTAGTCGTCGCCGGTGCTCCGGGCCTCCCTGAGGCCCTTGTAAGCCTGGTCGAGGCGCTGTTCGATCGTGGTCGTGAACTCGCCCATCTCACCTACTCTCTAGGGGGTCGTGCCGTGCAAGGGCGATGAGAGTCCATTGCCGGTCGATGTCCGGCCAATGGGTGTCCCGCAGGCATACCCCGCCTTGTCGCCCCCCGAAACATGAATTTCCGATGGTCTGCCTCACCTCGTGGTCACCAAGCCCTGAACATGCCTTACCGTGCGCTTATCGAAGCTGTGGGCAGAATGAGAAACCGGATCCGGAGAGAGGTGTTCCAGGCGTGCGAGTGCTGGTGGTGGAGGATGAGCGGGTGCTCGCCGACGCGATCGCGACCGGGCTGCGGCGCGAGGCCATGGCGGTCGACGTCGCCTACGACGGCGGCGGCGCGCTGGAGCGTACCTCCTACATCGACTACGACGTGATCGTGCTCGACCGTGACCTGCCGGTCGTCCACGGTGACGACGTGTGCCGCCGGCTGGTGCAGCAGCGGTCCGCGTCGCGGATCCTGATGCTGACGGCCTCGGGCGACGTCGACGACAAGGTGGAGGGGCTCGGCCTGGGGGCCGACGACTACCTGGCCAAGCCGTTCGTGTTCGTCGAGCTGGTGGCCAGGGTCCGGGCGCTCGGCCGGCGGTCCGCGCCCGCGCTGCCGCCGGTGCTTGAGCGGGCCGGGATCCGGCTCGACCCGGGCAAGCGGCTGGTCGAGCGCGACGGCAGGGAGGTCGTGCTGACCAAGAAGGAGTTCGCGGTCCTGGAGGAGCTGATGCGCGCCGAGGGCGCGGTGGTCAGCCAGGAGGACCTGCTGGACAAGGCGTGGGACGAGAACATCGATCCCTTCACCAACGTGGTCCGCGTGACCATGATGACGCTGCGTAAGAAGCTGGGCGAGCCTCAGGTGATCGAGACCGTGCCCGGCGTGGGGTACAAGTTGTGACTGACGGGCCGCAGCGCCAGGCGGGGCCGACCCACCCGATGATCAGCCCGCACTCGGCGCGGAAATCGACGCGTGTCCAGGAGGCGCCGCCTCCCAGCGGGTCACCCGCCTGGGACGGCCCGCCCCCGCCGCCGCACGCGCCGGTGCAGCGCACGACGATGGAGCTCATGAGGGCGCTCCCGGGGAAGGTCGGCATCCGCTGGCGGCTGACGCTGACCTACGGCGCGCTCGTGTTCGCCGCCTCCGCGGTGCTGCTCTTCTCGGTCTACTCGATCGTCGCCACGGCGATCGCGCGGAACTGGCCCGACCTCACGTGGCCGAGCCCGCGTGACGAGATCATCTGGCGCGAGGCCAGGGAGGGCGCCGTCGTGGCCGCCCAGGACGCGGTGCTGCGCAGTTCGGTCATGGCGCTGTTCGGGGTGGGCATCCTGTCGCTCATCATCGGCTACTTCGTGGCCGACCGGGCGATGCGGCCGGTGGCGAGGATGACCGCCACCGCGCGCAAGCTCTCGGAGAGCACGCTCGCGCACCAGCGCATCGACCTGCAGGGCCCCAACGACGAGCTGAAGGAGCTGGCCGACACCTTCGACGACATGCTCACCAGGCTCAACGTCGCCTTCGACGCCCAGCGCAGATTCGTGGCCAACGCCTCCCACGAATTGCGCACCCCCCTCACCATTAACCGGACGGTCCTGGAGATCGCCCTGTCGGATCCGGCCGCGTCGGAGGATCTCAAAGCGCTGGGGCGCACCCTTCTCGAAGTCAACGCGCGTAACGAGAAGCTGATCGAGGGACTGCTGTTGCTCGCCAGGAGCGAACGCGAACTCGCCGTGCGCAAACCGCTCGACGTTCAGGAAGTCGCGCAGACGGCGGTGGAACAGGTCATGCCGTTCGCGGAGGAGCACGGGGTTACCGTAACCACCGATCTGGTCAGCGCGCCTACCATAGGCGATCCCGTCCTCTTGGAGCGCTCGGTCAGCAACCTGCTGGAGAACGCCGTGAAGTACAACATTCCCGAAAACGGAAAAGTCTGGATCCGGACGGGAATGGTGGACGGTGCCTTGGTTGTTCAGGTGGCCAACACGGGACAGCACGTCCCGGCGTACGAGGTGAACAGCCTGTTCGAGCCGTTCAGGAGGCTCCACGCCGACCGGGTGGATTCGGCCAAGGGAGCGGGTCTCGGGCTGTCCATCGTCCGTGCGGTAGTGCAGGCCCACGGCGGAAATGTGGCCGCCGTGCCACGCGAGGGCGGAGGACTTGTGGTGACCATTAGGCTCCCGAGGCGCTGAGGCGTCTTGCCCGGGGACGTTCTCCCGCGTGTTGATGCACGGGGGGCGTCTCGTTCACGCCGCACATGTGGTTGGATGTGCCGTCGAACACGGTGGTGCATGACGCCAAGGCTGTGGGTTTCGCCATATTTGGCTAACCATTGCCGTCGGCAGCAGGCCCTGACGTGTTGGGAGGTTCGTCGCCCGTTCCCGCGGGGTACCGATGGGAAATCTCGGCGACGGCACGGGCACAAGATGGGCCTCCCGGACGTTAGAAGACGCGCGACGAGCGCGAAGACATATAGATGAGGGGGATGGAGTAAGCACAATGGCTACCGACTACGACAGCCCGCGCAAGACAGACGACGACCTGGGCGAAGACAGCCTCCAGGAACTCCAGGCGCGGCGCACCGACAAGTCGTCAGGCAGCATCGACATCGACGAGACCGACCTGGCCGAGTCGCTCGAACTGCCCGGTGCGGACCTGTCGAACGAAGAGCTCTCCCTGCGGGTGATCCCCCGCCAGGCCGACGAGTTCACCTGCTCACGCTGCTTCCTGGTGCACCACCGCAGCCAGCTGGCGTCCGAGAAGAACGGCCAGCAGGTCTGCCGGGAGTGCGCCGCCTGATCGCCGCGGCTCAGGGCACGAGAAGACATCCCTGAGCGGTCGCGACCATGAGGACGGAGGCATCGCGTGGCCGTACCGGACAAAGACCGTCAACAACCAGGTGACGAGATCGCCGACCCCGACCGAGAGGTCGGCGAACTCGTAGGCAGGCTCACCGCGCCCGGTGAGCTGGAGCCGGCCGAGCGGCGCAAGCTGCTCGGCCGACTAGCCCGGGCGCTGTCCGCCGGAGCGAAGAAGGCGAAGGAGTCCGGCGCCGGCCGGGGGCGGTGGCTGGCCGACGTCTTCCTCAACATCGCGCCGCGCATCCCGATCAGAGACCTGCACACGCTCGCCGAGCATCATCACGGCCTCACCGGCGAGCAGCTCGCCGACGACCTGGTGCGCACCGCCCAGAAGGCCACGATGACCGTCGGCGCCATCGGCGGAGCGCTCGCGGCGGCCGAGTTCGCCGCACCACCCCTCCTGCTCTCCGCCCCGGCGCAGCTCGTCGCCGAGACCATCGTCGTCGCCGCCATCGAGGTCAAGCTCCTGGCCGAGCTGCACGAGGTCTACGGCGTACGCGTGCACGGGAACGGCGCCCAGCGCGCGATCGCCTTCACGGCCGCCTGGGCCAGGCAACGCGGCATCGACCCCCTCGCTCCCGCGTCCGTCTCCCTCGCGCTCGGCGCGGCCACCAAGACCGCCCTGCGCAACCGCCTCATGCGTACGCTCGGCCGCCACCTGACCACGTTCGGCCCGTTCCTCACCGGGGCGGTCGCCGGCGGCGCGCTCAACCGCATCGCGACCAAGAAGCTGAGCGACGCCATCCGCAACGACCTGCGCGGCAAGCTCCCGCCGTCCCCGCCGCGCGACGAGCTGGCCCCCTAGCCCGCCGAAGGCCCCCTCAGCCTGCCGACGCCCTTCCGCCCGCCGCGGTTCCCCTCAGCCCGCTGAACACCATCGTCACCAGCGCGTCGGCCAGGTCGTCCGCCGAGGCGCCGGGCGCGGGCCGGTACCACTCGCTGATCGAGTTCACCATCCCGGCCAGCAGCGGCGTCACCAGCGCCGGGTCCAGGTCCGCGCGGATGCCCCCTTCCGCCGCCGCCTCCTTGACCAGGCGCCCGACGAAGGCGTCGAACTCGCGGCGCCGCTCCAGCGCCGCCTGCTCGGTCAGGCTGTTGCCGCGCACCCTGAGCAGCAGCGTCACGTACGGGAGCCGGTCGATGAGCAGCCGCACCGTACGGCGTACGGCCCGCTCCAGCCGCTCGATGGCCGGGCCGGCGGAGGCCCGCTCCTCCGCGACCAGCTCCGACAGCCCGTCGAGGGCCCGGTCGAGGGCCCGGGCGAGCAGCTGCTCCTTGCCGGGCACGTGGTGGTAGATCGCCGACTTGGTCACGCCGAGCGCCCTGGCCAGGTCTTCCATGCTGGTGCCGTCGTAGCCGCGTTCGTTGAAGACGCCGACGGCGATCGACAGCACGGACTCGGGGTCGTGCCCGCGCCTGCGCTGCCGGGTGGGGGTCGGGGTGGCCATATGCCTAATTATCGTGACGCGAGTCGATGACCCGGCGCAGTTTCCCCACCGACCGCTCCAGCGTCTCCGGGTCCACCACCTCGACCTCCACGCTCACGCCCACGCCGCTCTTGACCGCCTCGCGCAGCGCCGCGGCCGCCTCCGCGCGGCCCGCGAATCCCGGCCTGGCCTCGACCTTCACGGTCATCACGTCGAGCCGGCCGGGGCGGGTGAGGTGCAGCTGGAAGTGCGGCGACAGCCCCGGCACGCCCAGCACGAGCTCCTCGATCCGGGTCGGGAACACGTTCACGCCGCGCAGAATGATCATGTCGTCGGCGCGGCCGGTTACCTTCTCCATGCGCCGGAACGCCGGCCTGGCGGTGCCCGGCAGCAGCCGGGTCAGGTCGCGCGTACGGTAGCGGACGACCGGCAGGGCCTCCTTGGTGAGGCTCGTGAGCACGAGTTCGCCCGCCTCGGCCGGCTCGCCGGTCAGCGGGTCCACCGTCTCGGGGTAGAAGTGGTCCTCCCAGACGTGCAGGCCGTCCTTGCTCTCCACGCACTCGTTCGCCACGCCCGGCCCGATCACCTCCGACAGCCCGTAGATGTCGACGGCGTGCAGGTCGAAGCGCTCCTCAAGCTCCGCGCGCATGCGCTCGGTCCACGGCTCGGCCCCGAAGACACCGATCCGCGGCGAGGACGCCCGCGGGTCGAGCCCCTGCGCGGCGAACTCGTCCAGCAGGGCCAGCATGTACGACGGCGTGACCATGACGATGTCCGGCCGCAGGTCCGCGATCAGGCGCACCTGCCGGGACGTCATGCCGCCGGAGACCGGCACGACCGTGCAGCCCAGCCGCTCGGCCCCGTAATGGGCGCCGAGGCCGCCGGTGAACAGCCCGTAGCCATAGGCGACATGCACCATCATGCCCGGCCTGCCGCCGGAGGCGCGGATGGAGCGGGCCATCACCTCCGCCCACACATCCAGATCCTGGCGCGTGTAG
>DASUCK010000262.1:0-6557 GCA_036276095.1 Nonomuraea sp.
CTCGCCACGAGGATCTGATCTATGTCAGCACATGCCCCCCAGCAGCCGCGCCGACAGATCGCACCGACGAACCGAGCGTTACTCATCTTCCTGGTCACGGCGATCGTCGCGGGCGGCACCTGGGCGTGGGTGGTGTCACTGACCTCCCCGGGCACCAGGACCCTGGTGGGTGTCGTCGGCGGCGTGATCATCACCCTGGCCTCGGCAGCCGCCGCCATCGCCGCCCACAGCCTGGCGACCGTCCGCGCGGCGCGGGCGCGCGTCCACCACATCGAGACCTCGACAGCGCTGGTGGAACGGGAGACGCGCTGGCTGGCCGACGACGTTCTGCCCGCGCTCGGTCACCATGTCCACAACGGCGCCTCCGTCTCCAGCGTCCTGGCCGCGATGACGCCGCCGTCTCATCCGGCGACCCAGCGGCTGCTGCAGACGATGGGCCAGGTGCTGGAACGGGAGAGCCGCGCCCGGGCGGAGGCGGTGAACACCTGCTCGGCCGTCGAGCGCGAACTGGACCGGCTGGCCGACGAACAACTTCCCCTCCTGGTCAAGAGCATCCGCACCGGCGAGGCGGCGGCGGAGGTCGCCCTGGCGGAGGTGATGAAGCCCAGCCAGCCGGCCGTGCAACGCCTCTGGACGCAGGTCGCGCGTGAGCTGGCGGAGGGCAATCGCCAGGGGGCCGCCGCGATGGCCTCCTGCGCCGGCGCCGCGGCCCGCATCCAGGCCCAGGCCACGAGCCTGCTGGGCTGGATGCGGGAGCGGGAGGAGGAGTACGGCGATCGGGACGACGTCTTCGCCCACCTTCTCGAGGCGGACCACCGCATCTCCCAGATGGGCCGGCTGGCGGACAACATCGCGTTGCTGAGCGGCGGACGTTCCGGACGCCGGTGGACCAAACCCATCGTGATGGAGAGCGTGCTGCGCGGAGCGATCGGCCGGATCGGCGCCTACCGGCGCGTCCACCTCCACTCCACCAGCACCGCCTCGATCGCCGGATACGCCGCCGAGGGCGTGATGCACGCCCTGGCCGAACTGATCGACAATGCCACCAAGTTCTCCCCGCACGGCACCGCGGTGCACGTCTACGTGGAGGACGAGGACGCCGGCCTGGTGGTCACGATCGAGGACAGCGGCCTCGGCATGCGCAGCCGCGAGCGCCGCATGGCCGAGGATCTCATCGGCCGGCCACTGAACCTGACCACACTGTCCGGCACCCGCCTCGGCCTCGCCGTGGTGGGCCGCCTGGCGGGCAAGTACGGGCTGGGGGTCAGCATCCGGCCCTCCGCGCGTGGCGGCATCGGCGTCGTGGTGCTGGTCCCGCGCCAGCTGATCATGTATCTGCCCGCGGCCGAGCCGCTGGATCCGCTCGGCCAGCCGCAGGCGGAGAACACGAGAACCGTCCCGCCGCCTGCCCGCGAGGAGGCACCGCCGTCTCACGATGGCGAGCAGGCGATGCTGCCCAAGCGTCCGCGCGGGCAGACCCTGATGGCGGCCACACCCGCCACCGCCGCGCGGCCGGTGCGGCGGGAGCGGGACACCGCCGCCGCCGTGGACCGCCTGACCGCCTTCCGCCAGGCCCGCGGCACCTCGTCCGATCCGTCACCGCCGCCCGGCGAGAGCCGGTAGGGCGCGCGCCCGCCGGGCACGCGCCGCACGTCACACATCCTGCAGAATTACCGATCGCCGATGGGAGGCAAGGGGTCACGCGGGCCTGCGCCCGCATGCGCCCCGTCGTTCCGATGAGCGCCACAGACACCATGAGTGCCGCCGACCGCAATCTTGAGTGGTTGCTGGAGAACCTGCGCGACAACACCCCGGGGATCGTGCAGGTGCTGGTGTTGTCCCGGGACGGGCTGAAGATGTGCTGGTCCTCCGGGCTGCATCTCGACAAGGCCGACCAGCTCGCGGCGATAGCCGCGGGAATCCAGAGCCTGGCCCTGGCCGCCTCGGTCGAGTTCGGCGACTACAGCGGATCGGGGCAGGCCATGGTGGAGTTCGGCGGCGGGCTGCTGCTGATGGTCCCGGCCGGCGAAGGCGCGCACCTCGCCGTGCTGGCCAAGGACGACGCCGACATCGGGATCGTCGCGCACAACATGAACGAACTGGTGGAGCAGATCGGAGGCTTCCTCACCGCGCCGCCGCGCAGGCCCGCGCACACCGGCAACCACCCATGACCGGGCGCGAGCCCCCGGCACGCGGCGTTCCCGGGTCGCCCCAGGCCCGGGAACCGGGTGCCGGTCAGGGCGGTCCGCAGCCGTCCGTGCCCGGCAGACGGTCGCTGGACGGGGAGAACCCCGACCGGCTCTACACCATCACCGGAGGACGCACCCGCGCCGCGGAACGGACCTTCGACACCGTCACGCTCATCGTCGCCGAATGCGATCCGCAGCCGGGCCAGCAGTCCGAGCACGCGCGCATCCTGCGGATGGCCCGGCGCCCGACGGCCGTGGTGGAGATCTCCGCCCAGCTCCGCCTGCCGGTCAGCGTGGTGAAGATCCTGCTGTGTGATCTGCTGGACCGCGGCCACATCACCGCCCGCCATCCGGTGTCCACGCGAGCGTCCATCCCCGATCTCGAAACTTTGGAGCAGGTGCTCATTGGACTCCGCAACCTTTGACCGGCCGGCGGACACGCCGGTGCTGCCGACCACGGTCACCGACGCGTTGAAGATCGTGATCGTGGGCGGGTTCGGCGTCGGCAAGACCACGATGGTCAGCGCCGTCAGCGAGATCCGGCCGCTGAGCACCGAAGAGGTCATGACGCAGGCCGCGGCCGGGATCGACGACATCAGCCGGGTCCGCGACAAGCACACCACCACGGTGGCCTTCGACTTCGGGCGGATCACGCTGGACGCCCGGCGGGTGCTGTACCTGTTCGGCGCCCCGGGCCAGCAGCGGTTCTGGTTCCTCTGGGATCGGCTGTTCAGCGGCAGCCTGGGGGCGGTCGTGCTGGTCGACACCCGCCGCCTGGAAGACTCCTGGTACTCCATCGACCGGCTGGAACACCATCACACTCCGTTCGTCGTCGCCGTCAACCGCTTCGGCCCCGGGCCCGCGCTCGATCGCATCCGCGACGCGTTGTCGCTGCCGCCGGAGGTGCCGATGCTGGACTGCGACGCCCGGGATCGCGACTCGTGCAAGAGCGTGCTGATCGCGCTCGTCCGGCATCTGCTCAGCGTGCATTCCGCATCGTTCAGAAAGACATCCCTGTGACCGACACTTCCCCCGCAATCTCGCGCGTGCCGCTCCCGGCCGTAGGGCCGGGTACCGGCTACCCCGACCACGCCGACGCCATCCGCTTCTACGGGCCCCAGATCGCCGAGGACCCGCCCGCGCTGTACCACCAGATGCGCAGACGAGGGCCGGTGGTGCCCATCCTGCTCGACGGGGACGTACCGGCCTGGTTCGTCGTGGGATACCGGGAGGTCCACCACATCACCGCGAACCCGCAGTGGTTCGGCCGCGACTGCCGGCGCTGGAATCTCTACGACCGGCTTCCCGCCGACTGGCCGCTCATGCCCTACGTCGGCTGGACGCCGTCGGTGATGTTCGCCGAGGGCGGCGAGCACCAGCGGCGGGCCGGGGCCATCGGCGACACGCTGGACGCGGTCAACCGCACCGAGCTGATCGCCATCTGCGAGCAGGTGGCCGACCGCCTGATCGACACCTTCGCCGGCGACGGACACGCCGACCTCGTCACCCAGTACGCCTACCAGATCCCGGCACGGGTCGTGGCGCGGCTGTTCGGCCTGCCGGAGGCCGACATTCCCGCGCTGGTCCAGGACGTCTTCGCCTCCCTCGACGTCAACGACGACGCCGCCAGGGCGCATCAGCGGCTGCACGCCAGAATGCAGCAGCTCGTGGCCGACAAGAAGACTCACGCGACCTCCGACGTGCCCTCCCGGCTGTTGTCCCACCACTCGCGGCTGACCGACGACGAGATCGTCATCGACCTGCTGGTGGTGCTGGCCGCCGCCCAGGCGCCCACCAGCAACTGGATCGGCAACACGCTGCGGCTGATGCTCGTCGACGACGAGTTCTCCGTCACGCTGCAGGGCGGGCGCAGCAGCGTCGCCCAGGCGCTGAACGAGGTGCTGTGGAAGGACACCCCCACGCAGAACTTCATCGGGCGCTGGGCGGTGCAGGACTGCCATCTCGGCGGCCGGCTCATCCGCAAGGGCGACCTGCTGGTGCTGGGCTTCGCCGCGGCCAACACCGACCCGCAGGTCCTGCCGCGCTCGCCCATGGACTCCGGCACCAATCGCGCCCACATGTCCTTCGGGCACGGCGAGCACGGCTGCCCGTTCCCCGCGCCCGAACTCGCCGAGATCATCGCCAAGACGGCCGTCGAGGTGCTGATCGACCGGCTCCCTGACGTCACCCTGGCCGAGGCGGCCTCGTCGCTGCGGTGGCGACCCTCGGTGTGGATGCGTGGACTGTTCGCCCTGCCGGTGGCGTTCACGCCCACGCTCCCCCTCCACCAGGCCGCCACCTAGACGGCGCTCAGCGCCCCGCCGGTGGGGTGGCCCTTCACGCCGCCGGGGTGAACCGCAGTTCCAGCGAGGCGGGCCCGCGGGTGAACACACCCTTCTCCTGCGGGCTGAACCCCGCCGCCAGCCGCATGTCCGGCATGGCGTCGAGGAGCTGGTTGGCGGCCACCTCGACCTCGGTCTTGGCCAGCAGCGCGCCTACGCAGAAGTGCCTGCCCAGGGCGAAGGCCAGATGACCGGCGGCGGCCGAGAACGCGGTCGTCTCGCTCAGCTCCGGCCGGAAGATGTCGAAGGTGTCGGGCGCGGCGTAGCGCCGCTCGTCCCGGTTGGCGGCGCCGATCAGGCACGTCACGGTGCTTCCCGCGGGAACGACGCCGCCGCTCAGCTTGACGTCCTCCGCCGGCTGCCGCATGATCATGTGCACCGGCGGGGTGAAGCGCAGCGATTCGGCGAAGGCCCGGGGGATCAGGCCGCGGTCCTGGCGCACCGCCTCCAGCTGGTCGGGATGCCGCAGCAGGTTCGCGAAGAGGCTGGCGATGCCCTTGTCGCTGGTCTCGCCGCCCGCGGCGAGCAGCAGGCTGCAGAACGCCTTGATGTCCTCGTCGCTCATCCGGGTGCCGTCGATCTCCGCGCGGCACAGCGTGGACAGCAGGTCATCGCCGGGTTCGGCGCGTCGCCGCTGGATGATGGGGATCATGTACGCCGCGAACTGCTCGCGGGTGAGCAGTCCGCGCTGCGTCACCTCGGGGTCCTGGCTCAGGTTGCCGAGGAAGGCGATGATGGCGGTGTACCAGCCGTGGAAGCGCTCGTGATCGGCCTTGTCCAGGCCCAGCATGTCGACGATGACGTTGATGGGGAAACGGGTGGCGAACTGCGCCACCAGGTCCACCTCACCGGCGTGCCGGAACGCGTCGATGAGCTCGCGACAGTTGCGCTCGATCACCGGCATGAAGGTGTCCTGCAACTCGCTGCCGCGAAACGCCGGCGCCACCAGCGCCCGCCGCACCGCGTGCTCGCGCCCGCTCATCTGCAAGAACGTACGCCCGTGGACGGGCTCCAACTGCCAGTCGTAGTTCGCGGTGGTGAACACCTCGTCCTTGAAGGCGCGCTCGACATCCTCATAGCGGGAGATGATGTAGCTTCGCGTGGCTTCATGCCAGATGAGCGGCGCCTCGTTGCGCATGATCCGGTAGGCGGCGTACGGGTCTGCGACGAAGTCGTCCGAAAGAATGTCGGGCGTGCTCGCGGCCGCGGTCATAACACTCCTTGCTATGCGGTGAATACTGGCGTTTTTCACCCTAAAGCGCCGCTGCCTACGTTCCAACCTGCCGCGGGGACTGACCCGTCACCTGACAGGCCGCCCACATACTGTCAAACCTTCAACGGGTTGGCAATCCGTGAAATTGGCGTCGATACCCTGCCTATTTTCCTCTGAAGTGGCAGCTCATGGTGGGTGCGCCGGACGGCCGGCTCCACCCGGCAGCACCTCGCCGGCCGACTCGACACCCGAGACGGCCACTGCCTAAGATCGACCACGGCGCCCGCCCCGTTGAGCCTCGCCACCCGCTCCGAGCACGCGCCCCCGACGCCAGAGCCCGACCCCGACTCCAGCGGAAAGAGACATATGCCGGCCATCGAGCACATCGGCCCCGAGCCGGTGCCGCATGACGCCACCGAGGTCGTGATTCCCATGCGGGACGGCGTCCGGCTCGCGGCCGACCTCTACCTCACCGGCTCGTCTCGCCCGGGGCCCGTCGTGCTGGTGCGCATCCCGTACGACAAGGGCGGCGCCTTCGGCTTCATGCCGCCGATCAGCCGCCACTTCCGGGCGCGCGGGTACCACGTGGTGGTGCAGGACGTACGCGGCAAGTACCGCTCGGAGGGGGTGCCCGAGTTCGCCGTCAACGAGGTGGACGACGGCTACGACACCATCCAGTGGCTCACGGAGCAGGTCTGGTGCGACGGCGACGTGGTGATGTGGGGCGACTCCTACTACGGCTACACCACCATCGCCGCGGCCATCAGCGGCCATCCGGCGCTCAAAGCCTTCGCGCCACGGGTCACCGGGTCT
>DASUCK010000263.1:0-2870 GCA_036276095.1 Nonomuraea sp.
CCAGGCGCTCCAGCTCCTCGTCGGCCGCGTCCCCGATGCGCGGCTCCGTGCCCCCGCTGTCGAGCAGCTGCTCGGCGAAGAGCCCTGCCTCGATCCGCTTGGCGAGCTCCACCTCTTCCTCCGCCGTGAGCAGCGGGACGCGGCCGATCTCGGCCAGGTATGTACCCAGCAGATCGCGATCGGCGACGTGCTGCTCCTGCGTGCGACTCCCCGTAGGCCTTGCCATCCCCAGGCACCTCGTTCCGCAGCTGAGTGCTATAACCGGCCAACGTCCGGCCACGTGCAAAGATTCCCTAAAGCACTACGACCGGGGAACGGTTCTGGATGTCCTCCTCAAGGAGGAGGCCGCCATGAAACACCTGGTGAACGAGGGGAACGCCGGGTCGGTAGGCGAGGTGCGCGTAGGAGGGGGCCTGGAGGACGACGAGGTCGGCGCGGGCGCCGGGACGCAGCCACCCTACGTCCGTACGCCGCAGGGCGCGCGCCCCGCCGTACGTCGCCGCCCTGATCGCCTCCAGCGGCGTCATCCGCATCTCGCGCACGGCGAGCGCCACGCAGAAGGCCATCGACGACGTGTACGACGACCCGGGGTTGCAGTCGGTGGCCAGCGCCACGGTGACCCCGGCGTCGATGAGCCGCCGCGCGTCGGGGTACGGCGACCGCGTCGAGAACTCCGCCCCCGGCAGCAGCGTCGCCACCGTCCCCGAGGAGGCCAGCGCGTCGACGTCGGAGGGCGTGAGGTGGGTGCAGTGGTCGGCGGAGGCGGCCCCCAGCTCGCACGCGATCCGCACGCCCGGCCCCTCGCCGAGCTGGTTGGCGTGCACCCGCACCCCCAGCCCGGCCGCGGCTCCGGCGCGCAGGATCTCCCGCGTCTGGTCGCCGTCGAAGGCGCCGCGCTCGCAGAACACGTCCACCCACTTCGCGTACGGCGCGCACGCCGCCAGCATCTCCCCGGCCACGAGCCGCACGTAGGAGTCGGCGTCCATGCCGGCGGGCACGACGTGCGCCCCCAGGAAGGTGGTCTCGCCGGTCAGCGTGGCGGCGATCTCCAGTGAGCGCCGCTCGTCCTCGACGGTCAGGCCGTACCCGCTCTTGATCTCCACGGTGGTGGTGCCCTGCGCGCGCATCTCGGCGACCAGCGCGCGGGCGCGGTCGGCGAGCTCGGCGTCGCCGGCCCTGCGGGTGGCGGCGACGGTGGTCCTGATGCCGCCCCCGGTGTACGGCTCGCCAGACATGCGGGCCTGGAACTCGGCCGTGCGGTCGCCGGCGAAGATCAGGTGGGCGTGGCTGTCGACGAAGCCGGGGATGACGGCCCGCCCGCCCACGTCGACCCGCTCGTCGGCGTCGGGGGCCTGGACGGCGGGGCCCGTCCAGACGACCAGGCCGTCCTGCACCACCACGGCCGCGTCGGCGATCTCCTCGCGGTCCGGATCGCCGGTGTAGAGCAGCCCGATCCCGTCGATCAGCAGGGTCGCGGCGCTTCGCTTGGTCATCGCAGGGCTCCGATCGCCTCGGCCAGCAGGGGTCCGACGTCGCCGAGCACGTGCCGCCCGTCCTCGACCACGCGCCGCCCGCCGGAGATCACCGAATGCACGTCGGCCGCCGTGGCCGCGAACACGACCGCCTCCAGCCCTCCCGCGCCCGCCGTACGCGCGGTGTCGAGGCGTACCGACACCAGATCGGCCCACGCGCCGGGCACCAGCGTGCCCGCGTCGGGGAAGCCGAGCGAGGTATGGCCGGCGCTGGTGGCGGCGGTGAGCAGGTCGGCGGCGGGCCAGTGGCCGCGCCGGCCGGTGGCCAGGCGTTCGTCCAGCTCGACCGCGCGGGCCTCCTCGAACAGGTCGATCACGGCGTGGCTGTCGGAGCCGAGCGTGAGGGGCGCGCCGCGGTCGGCGAGGGTCCTGGCGGGGCCGATGCCGTCGGCGAGGTCGCGTTCGGTGGTGGGGCACAGGCAGATGTAGGTGCCGGACTGTGCCAGCAGCTCGATGTCGACGTCGGCCAGGTGAGTGGCGTGCACGGCGGTCGAGCGCGGCCCCATCGCGCCGCGCTCGTGCAGGACCTGCACGGGCGTGGCCGCGTACATCTCGACGCACGCGGCGTTCTCGGCGGGCTGCTCGGAGACGTGGACGTGCAGGGGCGCGGCGTGGCGGTGGGAGAACTCGGCGACGACCGGCATCTGCTCGGGCGGCACCGCGCGCACGGAGTGGATGGCCGCGCCGATCTCCACGTCGGGCTGACCCTCGTACGCGGCGGCCAACTCGCCGGCGCGGGCGGCCCACGCGTCGGCGTCGCCGTCGCCGAAGCGCGTCTGGGCGCCGGCCAGCGGGGCGCCGATGCCGCCGGTGAGGTAGCAGGTGTCGAGCAGCGCGATGCGCAGCCCGGCCTCCCGGGCGGCCTGGACCAGCGCGTGGCCCATGACGTTGGGGTCGTCGTACGGGCGGCCGCCGGGGGCGTGGTGGAGGTAGTGGAACTCGCCCACGCAGGTCACCCCCGCCAGCGCCATCTCGGCGTAGACGGCTCTGGCCAGGCGCAGGTAGGAGTCGGGGGAGAGGCGGCCGGCCAGGGCGTACATCAGCTCGCGCCAGGCCCAGAAGTCGCCGTCGCCCGCCTGGGCGGCGCCTCTGAGCGCGCGGTGGAAGGCGTGGGAGTGGGCGTTGGCCAGGCCGGGGACGGTCAGCCCGGCCAGGCGTACGGCGCCGGCGGGCGGCGGCCCCTGCCCCACCCGCGCGATCCGGTCGCCCTCGACGACGACGAGCACGTCGTCCGCGACGCCGTCGGGCAGCCAGGCCTGCTCGCACCAGTACGTCAGCGACACAGATCCTCCAGCACGTCCGCCAATGCCACGACTCCCGCCTCGCAGTCTGCCCGCT
>DASUCK010000264.1:0-21165 GCA_036276095.1 Nonomuraea sp.
CTCGCCGGCGCCGTCGGCCGGCGCCGCCCACAGCACGGCGTTGGCCAGCACCCGGCGCACGCCGGGATGGTAGTAGACGGGGTACCGCTGGTCGCCGGGGCTGAAGTAGAAGATCCGCCCCCGCCCGCGGCGGTAGCAGCAGCCGCTGCGGAACACCTCGCCGCCGCTGAAGTTGCTGAGGAAGACCAGCTCGTCGGGCGCGGGCACGTCGAACGGCTCGCCGTAGGTCTCCTGCCGCTCGATCACCAGCGGACGCGGCACGTCACGCGCGATCGGATGGCCGGGGGAGACCGTCCACACCAGTTCGCGCTCGCCGGCGTCGCGCCAGCTCAGCGTGCACGTGGTGCCCATCAGCGCGCGGAACACCTTGGAGTAGTGGGCGGAGTGGAGCACCAGCAGGCCCATGCCGCCGAGCACCCGCCGCCGCACCCGGTCCACGACCTTGTCGTCCACCTCCTCGTGCGCCATGTGCCCCCACCAGGTCAGCACGTCGGTGGCGGCGAGCACCTCGTCGGTGAGGCCGTGCTCGGGGTCGTCGAGTACGGCGGTGCGCACGCGCACGCGGTCGGCCAGCAGTTCCTCAAGCCCGGCCGCGACGGCGCCGTGGATGCCGTCGGGGTAGTGGCGGCGCACCTCCTCCTCGCGGGTCTCGTGGTAGTTCTCGCTCCAGACGGTCACGTCGATCGCGGCGTTGGGCGCCATCGGCTTCCTTCCGGGGTCGTTTTCGGTCGCCTCGATTCCTGCCCACCGGGGGAGCGGGGCTATCGGGTGAGGGCGTCGAGGGCGCGATCGACGTCCTCGGCGGTGGTGTAGGCGTGGAAGCTGGCGCGCACCCGCCCCGCCCGTACGGCGGCGCGGATTCCGGCGGTCGCCAGCCGATCGCCGGGGGCGTCCACCGGCACGATGGCGCTGTCGCCGGGCTCCAGGCCGAGCCCGGCGCGGAAGCGGTTGGCCAGGGCGACGTCGTGGTCGTGGATGCGCCGGACGCCCAGCTCGTTGATCAGCTCGATGGCCGGGGCCGCGCCCACGTACGAGAACCAGGCCGGCGACAGGTCGAACGCGCGGGCGTCCGGGGCCAGGCGCAGCGGCGGGCCGTAGTAGGAGCCGCCGTCGTCGGCGCCGGCGTACCAGCCGGCGGCCAGCGGCCGCATGCGCTCGCGCACGCGCGGCGACAGGTAGCAGAACGCCGCCCCGCGCGGCGCCATCAGCCACTTGTACGCCGCGCACGCCAGCACGTCGAGCCCGTGGACGTCCACGGGCAGCCAGCCGCACGCCTGCGACCCGTCGGCGATGACCAGCGCGTCGTGGGCGCGGGCGGCGGCCACGATGTCGGCGAGCGGGGCGACGTACCCGGTGGCGGACTGGACCAGGCTGAAGGCCACGGCGGCGGTGGAGCGGTCGACCGCGTCGGCCAGCCGGTCGGCGGGCACGGTCACCACCTCGGCCGCCACCGCCCAGGGAAACAGGTTGCTGGTGAACTCGATGTCCGGCACCAGCACTTGCGCGCCCGGCGGGAGCGCCGTCGCCACCACGGACATGATCTGCGAGACCGCCGAGCCGATGGCGACGTCCCGGACGGGCGCGCCGACCAGCCGCGCGAAGGCGGCGCGGGCCCGGCCGACGGAGGCGTCCCACGGCTGCCAGTCGCTCGACCCGTGCCGCCACTGGGTCAGCACGGTCTGGAGCTCGTCGTAGGCGCGGCGCGGCGGCAGGCCGTAGGAGGCGGTGTTGAGCCAGCCGGGGTCGGCGTCCCAGTGGTCGGCGAAGTTCATGAGGCCAGGTTATGACGCCACCTTATAAATCTACAACGTAAAGGGCGCGGGTCAAAGTGGCGCCGCTCGTCTACAGCCGCACCGCCGGCCCCCGCCACACCCACCTCGGCACCCCGCTCGGCCCCGGCCTCAACCCGCCGCTCAACGACGACAACGTGGCCGTCAAGGCGATGATCAAGCTCGGCCGGAAGAACGGCTTCGCCGTCGACTACACCGAGGACGTCACCCAGCTGTCGTCGGCGGGCCGCCTGCTGTCGTACAACGCGGTGATGTTCCTCAGCACCACCCGCGACGCCCTCGACGACGCCGCCCAGACGGCGCTGCGTCAGTACATCCGCGCCGGCGGCGGGTTCGCCGGCGTCCACAACGCGTTCGGCACCGAGTACAACTGGCCCTGGTACGAGGGCCTGCTCGGCAACGCCAACTTCTACGACCACAGCGCCCACCAGCCCGGCACCGTCGTCACCGTCGGCCGCCGCGACGTCTCCACCCAGGGGCTGCCCCGCACCTGGACCTTCTCCGACGAGTGGTACAACCTCGTGCCCGCCCCCACCCGCGTCCGCGTCCTGGCCGAGGTGGACGAGCGCACCCTGGCCCGCGGGGTGCGCGGCAACCTCGGCCACCCCGGCCACGGCGACCACCACCCGGTCAGCTGGTGCCAGTACTACGACGGCGGCAGGGCCTGGCTCACCACCCTCGGCCACGACGTCAGAGCCTGGACCGACGAGCCCATGGACGGCGACCGGCACTTCACCCAGCACCTGCTGGGCGGCGTCACGTCGGTCCTCGGCATGGCCCCGTTCTGCCGCTGACCCCCAAGCCTGACCCCAAGCCTGACCCCAAGCCCTGGCCCCAAGCCCTGGCCCCAAGCCCTGGCCCGGTGCCCCTGGTCCCGGCCCGCCGGGTACGGCGGCGGGCCGGCATCCGTCATAGGCTGCATCTCGCACGGGACGGACAGGAGGCTGAGATGGCCGAGACGACCCAGACCGCGGTGGCCGCGACGGCGGCCGAGGTGATGGCCGAGCTGGCCGCGCTCGAAGACCCCAAGATCCGCGAGGTGAACGAGAGACACGGCGACGACCACGGCGTGAACCTCGGCAAGCTGCGCGCGGTCGCCAAGCGGCTGAAGACGCAGCACGACCTCGCGTGCCGGCTGTGGGAGAGCGGCGACACCGCGGCGAGACTGCTGGCGCTCCTGATCTGCCGCCCCAAGGCGTTCGCGCGTGACGAACTGGACGCCATGGTGCGCCAGGCCCGCGCGCCCAAGATGCACGACTGGCTCGTCAACTACGTGGTGAAGAAGAACCCGCACGCCGAGGAACTGCGCCTGGCCTGGTCCGCCGACCCCGATCCGGTGGTCGCGAGCGCCGGCTGGGCGCTGACCACCGAACGCGTGGCGAAGAAGCCCGAGGGCCTCGACCTCGCCGGGCTGCTCGACGTGATCGAGGCGCGGATGAAAGCCGCCCCCGATCGCCTGCAGTGGGCGATGAACCACTGCCTGGCCCAGATCGGCATCGACCACGCCGGGCACCGCGCCCGCGCCATCGCCATCGGCGAGCGCCTGGAGGTGCTCAAGGACTACCCGACGTCCCCGGGCTGCACGTCGCCGTTCGCGCCCGTCTGGATCAACGAGATGGTCAGCCGCCGCCACGCCTAGCGCCGGCCCGCCCAAGCTGCCCGCCCAAGCTGCCCGCCCGAGCCGCCCGCCCCGGGAGTCGTCGAGCAGGGACGCGATGGTCTCGGGGGACGCGCCGGACCTGCGCGTCCTGGACTGCACGCGCGTTCGCGGCGGTGGTGGCCCCGCCTGGACCGGGGGTTGACCTGGCGATGCCCTGGCGGCCCGTCGCGGGAGGCGAATTTGGCCGAGGCTTGGCAGCGCCGTGCCGCTCATCCCACCGAGACTGAAAGGAGCCATTTTTCTCGTACGTTCCGCCCAAGCCGCGGCCACTTGGGGGTATCCGTGTCCACCTACTGGGATATAAAGCACCGACTGACCGAAGCGGTCAACGCGCACAACCTGCCGGGCGTGCTCGCCTGCTACAGCCCGAACGCCGTCTACGTCTCGCCGTCGGGCGTCGCGGAAGGGCATGACGAGATCAGCTGGGTCTTCCAGCACATCTTCCGGGGATTCCCGGACTGGCACATCGCGGCGTGGTTCGAGCTGGGCGACTGCGACAACCCCACCGTCACGGAATGGACCTACACGGGCACCCACAACGGGCCGTTCCTGCTGCCCGACGGGCGGGAACTCCCGGCGACGGGCCGTCGCATCATGATCCGCGCCACCTGCGCGGCCCACATCACGGACGGGAAGATCGACTCCCACCGCGAGTACTACGACCAGCTGGAGCTGTACAGCCAGCTCGGTTTCGGGCTGGTGGAACTCGCGTCGTGACGGCAAGCCCATCCTGCGGACGGGAGGCGGACGATGCCCTACATCGCCACACGCGACGACGTGCAGATCTTCTTCTACGACTGGGGCAGCGGCCCGCCGGTCGTGTTCAGCCACGGCTGGCCGCTCAACGCCGACGCCTGGCACGACCAGATGAAGACGGTCGCCGACCGCGGCTTCCGCGCGATCGCGCACGACCGGCGCGGGCACGGCCGCTCCGGCCAGCCCTGGGACGGCTACGACTTCGACACCTTCGCCGACGACCTGAACGATCTCCTCACGGCGCTCGACCTCCGGGACGTCACGCTGGTGGCCCACTCGATGGGCGGCGGTGAGCTGGCCCGCTACGTGGGCCGGCACGGCACGTCCCGCCTGGGCAAGGCCGTGCTGCTGTCGGCGGTGCCGCCGCTGATGCTCAAGACCGACGCCAACCCAGAGGGCACCCCTCAGGAGGTGTTCGACCAGCTCAAGGCCGGCCTACTCGCCGAGCGGTCGCAGTTCTGGCGCGACACCGCCGAGGTCTTCTTCGGCGCCAACCGTCCCGGCAACAAGGTGACGCAGGGCAACAAGGACGCCTTCTGGCTGATGGCCATGGCCGAGAACGTCCAGGCCGGTGTGGCGTGCGTGGACGCGTTCTCCGCCACCGACTTCACCGAGGATCTCCAGGGCTTCGACATTCCCACCCTGGTCGTCCACGGCGACGACGACCAGGTCGTGCCCATCGCCGCGGCGAGCGACAAAGCCTCCCGGATCATCAAGGACTGCGTGTACAAGGTCTACCGGGGCGGCTCGCACGGGATCGCCCTCGTTCCCGGCCAGAAGGAGCAGTTCAACGCCGACCTGCTGGAGTTCCTGCACGGCCAGCCGGCGTAGACCGGGACGAATCCGCCCCCGCCCCCGGAGGTGGGCTGACGATGCCCCCAGACGTCCGCCGGGGTCGACGACGGCCAGGCGTCTGACGTCGTGGGCGTCCACGAGGCGGGCGGCCGCGGCCGATGATGCAGAGAGCGCTCTCTTGACAGCGGTGCCAACATTGCCGGAAGGTCTCTGTGAACTCACATCCCGTGAATCCGATGGATGAGGTAATCCGTATGGCACGCACCCCCCGTTCCAGAAAACTGGCCGCCATCGGTGCCGCTCTCGCCGCGACGCTCACCCTGCTCGTCCCCGTGGCGGGCGCCGCCGACGCCGCCCCCGCGCCGGGCCCGCTCGTCTGGTCCGACGAGTTCGACGGCGCGGCCGGTAGCGCCGTCGACCCGGCCAAGTGGCGCTTCGACATCGGCGGCGGCGGCTGGGGCAACAACGAGCAGCAGTACTACACCAGCAGCACCCGCAACGCCGCCAGGGACGGCGCCGGCAACCTGCAGATCACCGCGCGCCGCGAGAACCCGGCCGGCTACCAGTGCCACTACGGCACCTGCCAGTACACCTCCGCCCGCCTGCTCACCTCCGCCACCTTCACCCGGGCCTACGGCCGCTTCGAGGCCCGCATGCGGCTGCCGCGCGGCCAGGGGATCTGGCCGGCGTTCTGGATGCTCGGCAACGACATCGGCTCGGTCGGCTGGCCCAGCAGCGGCGAGATCGACATCATGGAGAACATCGGCCGCGAGCCCAGCACCGTCCACGGCACCGTCCACGGCCCCGGCTACTCCGGCGGGGAGGGCATCGGCGCGGGCTACACGATCGGCGGCGCGTTCGCCGACGCCTTCCACACCTTCGCCGTCGACTGGTCGCCCAATCTGATCATCTGGTACGTCGACGGCGTCGAGTACCAGCGTCGCACGCCCGCCGACCTCGGCGGCGACCGCTGGGTCTTCGACCATCCGTTCTTCATGATCCTCAACGTGGCGGTCGGCGGGCACTGGCCCGGCTACCCCGACGCCACCACCACGTTCCCGCAGACCCTGACCGTCGACTACGTCCGCGTCTACGCCCCGCCCACCGGTGGCGGCACCGGCGGCCGGATCACCGGCTACGGCGGCAAGTGCGTCGACGTGGCCGGCGCCAACACCGCCAACGGCACCGCCGTCCAGCTGTGGGACTGCAACGGCACCGCCGCCCAGAACTGGACGTGGAACGGCGACGGCTCGGTGCGCGCGCTCGGCAAGTGCATGGACGTCACCGCCGGCTCCACGGCCAACGGCGCCCAGGCGCAGCTCTACGACTGCAACGGCACCGGTGCGCAACGCTGGACCTACGACTCCGGCACCGGGCAGATCGTCAACCCGCAGTCCGGCAGGTGCCTCGACGCCACCGGAGTGAGTTCGGCCAACGGCACCCGGTTGCAGATCTGGGACTGCGGGGGCGGCGCCAACCAGCGGTGGACCCGGTCCTGAGAACAATTGCCGGAATATCCGAGAGAGCGTTCTCACACCGGGCCTCGGCCCTGGACGAAGGACCAAGGTCCTCGGCCCGCGGGCCGTATGCCACTGAACGCGGGCGGCCGCGAACGATGTGATGAGGGCGAGACGAAGGACGCACGACAGAACGGAAAGGGAGGCCCGCCATGGCCACCACCATCCGCAAGCCCGTGATGGAGACCGGCGTCGGCAGGGCGGAGCACACCCCCGTCGACTACGCCTGGGCCACCGCCCGTATCGCGATCGGCTGGGTCTTCCTGTGGGCGTTCCTGGACAAGACCTTCGGCTGGGGCTTCGCCACTCCCGCCGAGCGCGCCTGGCTCGCGGGTGGCAGCCCGACGACCGGCTTCCTCAAGGGCACCGGCGAGCATGCGCTGGGCGGCTTCTTCAGCGGCCTGGCCGGTCAGGCGTGGGTGGACTGGCTGTTCATGGCCGGCCTGCTCGGCATCGGCGCGGCGCTGGTGCTGGGCGTCGGGACCCGGATCGCCGCCGCCGCCGGCACCGCGATGCTGGCCCTGATGTGGGCCGCCGAGCTGCCCCTGGCCACCAACCCGTTCATGGACGAGCACCTCGTCTACGCGATCGTCCTCATCGGCCTGGCCCTCGCCGGCGCCGGCACCACCCTCGGACTCGGAAACCTGCCGATCGTCCGGCGCAACCCGTGGCTCACGTAGCCACCCCTGCCACCCGCCCGCCCCCGCCCGGGGGTGGGCGGGTCGTCGTTGGCGTTGGGAGGCGCGCCGGGCCTGGACGCGCTGCGTCCCGGCCGGTGGCGCACGCGTCCCACGACCGCGTCTGCCGCAGCGCCACACCGCTCAGGACCTGCACCGCCCGGCGTGTCACCGCCCGCCTGAGGGGAAGTGGCGACCCTTGTCCGGATGGCACTAGTCTGCCCCGCATGCGTATGCTGCACCTCGGATTGCGGGTCACCGACCTCGAACGCTCGCTCGCCTTCTACACTGCGGTCGGATACATCCAACTCGGCATGGTCCCCGAGACGGGCTTCGGCAGCCTGACCATGCTCAAGCTGCCCGACGATCCGTTCGTCAGCCTGGAGCTCGTGTACGACCCGGCCCGGCCGGTCAAGGACACCAGCGCCGTCAACCACCTCGTCATCCAGGTCAACGATCTCGACGCGACGATCGCCGACCTCGCGGCCAAGGGTGTCACGGCCGAGCCGCCGGCGGATCTGGGCCCGGGATTCCGGACGTCCTGGCTCACCGACCCCGACGGCTACCGGATCGAGCTCGTCCAGTGGCCTCCCGGCCACCCGGCGGGCATGACGGCCGCCGATTTCGCCTGACCGGCCCCATGTGGGCCCACCCCGCTGAGGGGACGCCTCCGCCTGCCGACCCCCGCCGATGACCGGCCACCGGGAGGACGTCGACGGACGCGGCGCGCGGTATCCGTCCGCGTTCATGGCCGACCTCGGCGTGGGCGACTGACTTCCCGGCGTCCAGGGGGACCCGCCCCGGCATGAGGTCCCCCTGGGCGCCGGCGCGCGGATCACGCCGATCCGGCGGTCCCGGGGATGGTGCTCCCGGGGGTGGTGGTCCTGGATGCGGCTGTCTCGGATCCGGCTGTCTCGGATCTGGCGGCCGCGGTGGCCCTGATGCCGCTCTCCAGGAACCGTCCGATCACCAGCCGCTCCTCCGGCGTGAACGCCTCGATGACCTCCGTCAGGTGGCGTCCCAGCGGGGCGAAGAAGCGGCTCGCCAGCTCGGCGGCCTGCTCGTTGAGGACGACCTCGACCTTGCGGCGGTCGGCGGCGCTGCGCCGCCGCTCGACGTGCCCGGCCTGCTGCAGCCGGTCGACCAGGGCCGTGGTGGCGGGCGGGCTGAGGTTGAGCGCCGCGCCCAGGCCGCCGGGCGTGAGCGGCGTCCCCGCGCGGGCCGCGTCGAGGATCACGACCAGGGCATTGAGGTCCGTACGGTGCAGCCCGTGGCGCGCGGCGAAGCGCTCGGCGAACCGGTCGCTCTCCACGTTGAGCGCCCGCATCAGCACCATCAGCTCGTACGCGTCCGGCGCTCCCCGGTTTGCTGCCATACCCTCATCATTCCATAATCGAAACATTCCATGATGGAAAGAGCTGGCGAACGGAGCCCCCATGACTCGGCCTCCGGCGACGACGGCGCGGGACCTCGGCGCGGGCGGCGCCCGTGTCCGTGTCCGGGTCTTCGTCCTCGGCGTGGCGGCCTGCGCCGCCGGCACCGCGCTGATCTGGCTGCTCGGCGGGCGACTGCAAGGTGTCGCGCTGCTGCCCGACCAGGGGGCGTCCTGGTACTACTGGAAGCTTCCCGACCCCACGTTCTGGACCCGGCTGTCGGCCTGGACGGGCTACACGGCCCACCAGATCGCGTTCTGGTGGCTGATCCACCGCGCGCGAACCACGGTCCGCCGCTACACGGGCGGCCTGCACCCCGTCAACGTCGCCGCCCTGGCCGTCAACGCCGCCTTCGTCGGCCTGCACACGCTGCAGACCCACCTGTTCTACGACGGCCTGGCCCAGGACGTGTCGATCTACAGTTCGCAGGGCTCGGTGATCCTGCTGCTGGTGGTCGTGCTGCTCATGGAGAACCGGCGGCGCGGGCTCTTCCTCGGCCGGCCCGCCCCCATCGGCCGGGCCGTCGTGGACTTCGCCCGCCGCTACCACGGCTACCTGTTCGCCTGGGCGGCGGTCTACACGTTCTGGTACCACCCGGTGGTGGCCACACCAGGCCACCTGATCGGCTTCTTCTACATGTTCCTGCTGCTCCTGCAGGGCTCGCTCCTCCTCACCAGGGCCCACACCAACCGCTGGTGGACGTTCGCGCTGGAGGGCACGGTCGCCGTGCACGGCACGCTGGTCGCCGTCATGACCTCCGGCCCCGGCGGGATCTGGCCGATGTTCCTGTTCGGCTTTCTGGGGGTGTTCGTCATCACCCAGATGCACGGGCTCGGGCTGCCGGCCGCGGCCCGGTGGGCGCTGGCCGCCTGCTACGCCGGCGCCGCCGCGCTCGTGTACGGCCTGCGCGGCGACCTCGGCGCCGCCGCGGGGGAGGCGGTCAGGATTCCGGCCATCGAGTACGCCCTGGTGGGCGTGCTCGCCGTGCTGATCTGGCTGGGCCTGCGCGCCGCCGCGTGGCTGCGCCGCCCTGCGTGAACTGACCACCGGGGAGGAGGGACGATCCTGGTCCCCGGCACACCGACGTCGGTGCGCTCGTCGAGGAGAGGCGTCAAGCCGGGGGAGCGGGCTTGTCGAGCCCGGTCAGCCGGGCCAGGACGGCGAAGCCGTCGTCGGTGCCCGGCCAGTGCCGGCGGACCGCCTCCAGACCGGCACGGCGCACCACCGAACGCAGCACGACGGTGACGATAATGGCGTCGTCCGCGTAGCCGAGGACGGGGACGAAGTCGGGCACCACATCGATCGGGAACGCCAGGTAGGCCACCAGCAGCGCGAGCCGGACCCGGATGCCGCGCGGCAGGCCGGGATCGGCGGCCAGGCGGCGTACCAGGCGCAGGACGTCGGGCAGCAGCCGCAGCGCCTCACGCAGCAACCCGCCGCGCGGGCGCAGGAGCGCCAGCGCCGCGATCAGCGCCAGCCAGGCGACCAGCAACGCGACCGCCAACCCGATCACCAGATCCCATCCCCACGACCCCGTCATGCCGACCCACTCGCATCAGCCGCCAGCCGGTGGAAGTCGGGATCGGCGTCAGTCGGCAGGGGCCGGGCCAGGGCAGGATCGGCGGGTGCCTCGGCCGCCAGCGCGGTCTGCTCGAAGGCGACCAGATCGGCCGCAGCCTCCTCGACCGCCGCGCGGGCCGCCGCTCCGGCAGGGGCGGCGAAGTAGTCACGGGCTGCGATCTTGGCCAGCCAGGAGCGGAACCGCTCCAGATCCGCCTCGGACTCCTCGACCTCGGCGTACGTGGCACGCCCCCGCTCCCGTTCGCGGGCCAGCTCGGCGCGGAAGGCCGGAAGGCGGTCCAGCACCTCGGCGTACTCGGCGTCGCGGGCCGCGTTGAGCTCAGCGATGATCTGCCGCTCCTCGGCCTGGTCGGTGAGGGCCAGGTGAAGCAGGCGGCCGACCCCGCCGTGCTGATGGACGCGGTCCAGCAGGCGGCGCACCTGCCGCAGCGTCTGGTCGCGCTCGGGCAGCAGGCACACTGACTGCTGCAGATACAGCGCCCCCAGCGACCGCAGCTTCCGCCACACCTGCACCCGCAACGTCGGCGCGGCTCCGGCCGTGGACACGCTGACCAGCAACCAGCCCCGCCCTGTGTCGACCGTCACACCCGCATGTTACACCCGTAACTTCCAGCGTTAGGGAAGCGCCGGAGGCCGGGCTCGGAACCGCCTTCCTCCGGAAGTTATCCTTCAGTACCGTGCACCGTTGCGATCCCCACCCAACCCGCCCGTGCGAGATCATGCCCGCCTCTCGACTCCGGAGCCCGCGGTGAACCAAGAATGGCTTCCTCCCGACCACCGGCCGGCCGGCGTACCGCCGCCGCCGGGTCCCCACGCGCCGCCCCCGGTTCCGTACGCGCCGCCCCCGGTTCCCCACGAACGGCAGGGCTTGCCTCCGCAGCCGGAGCCGCCGCCCTACATCCCGCCCAGCCCCGCCCTCGGCATCGTCTCCCTCCTCATGGGTGTGATCGGCGCGGCGGCGGCCTTCGTGCCGATCCTGCGGCTGCCCGGCGTCCTCATCGGCCTGATCGCCGCCACGCTGGCGATCGTGACGGTGGCCAGCAGCGGCCTCGGCGGCAAGATGATCGCGGCCTTCGGAATGGCCGCCGGGCTGGCGGCGCTGCCGATCGCCGTCGGCCTGCACCTGCACTCCCTCCAGGAGCAACGCGCTGATCAGCAGGGCCAGACCACCTCGTCGGGCGGGCCGGGCGTGGTCCGGCACGTGCCGGGCACCGTCGCGCAGGAGTTCAGAGAGCGGGAGGCAGGGTTGCGGGGAGTGTGGCGCTGATCAAGGGGGTCGCGTCACCCGTGCGGACGGCCGGGGACAGTGAACGCGGGTTGGGCGGCCTCGCCGAGCGCCGCCAACGGGTGTGAATCACAGCGTGGCGAGGGCCGTCGCAACCCGCAGCTCATTGCTGGGCCGGTCTACCACCAGTCCCAGCCTCCGCCCCAGGGGCCGCCCCAGCCGCCCCACCAGCGCCTACGCCGGCGGCAACGACGATGACGACGCCAGTGGCGGCGCCTGCAGCCTCCGGATTCCGGGAAGCCATGCGCTCCAGACATCGTTCCCCCTCATCAATCTCATCCCCGAATTCTCACGCTAATCGGACAAATCACCATAAAACAGTACACATTGGACTATTTCGCCTGTCGTTGACGGCGAATTCACCACGTAAAGCCCGGAAGCGCCAGGCTGGAGCATGGTCGCAGGCCCGCCGGCATGTCACCGACCCGACGCCGGGCACGGGCATGGGGTTCAGGTGGGATTCGGAGGCTCACCCCACATGAGGGCGTTCTCATGAACGGTTCACGCTGATCCAACCGCCCGCGCCCAAGGTTGAGCACAAACCGACAGATGGGGGGCTTGCGGTGGTACGAGGACTGCGGTGGCGGCTGTCCGTGATCGCGGTGATCCTCACGCTTGCCGCCGGCCCGCTGCCCCCTGCCTGGCAGGACGCCCGTCCGGCGCCCCTGACCGGTGTCATGTGCGTCGCGGCATACGACGATGACGGGGACGACGATAGGGACGACGACGGGGACGACGACGGGGACGACGACGATGCGGTGTGGTTTCGCCACAGGCACGATCGTCCCCGCGTCGCGACCAGGCCGGGCGCGGGCCGGACCTCGCGGCGCGCCGAGCGGCCCAGGAGAAGAGCGGATCGTGACGACGCCGACGGCCCCGCCCCAGAGGGCCGCGGACCGGAGCCGCACCACGTCCACGGCCCGGACGAGGGCCTTGCGGAGATCGGCGGAGGAGAAGGCGGCGCGTCTCTCGAGGCCACCGTTTCCGGCGACCACGCCGATGATTCCGCGGGCCGCCGCGGGCTGCGCGCCCTGATCGCGCTGACGGCCATCGCGGGCACGGCGGGCCTGGTGGGAATGGCGTACTGGCTGCTGACCAGGGCGGACCCGCACGCTCGCCGCGCGGGCCCGGACGTCGCGCCCACGGACGCCCTGGACGGGCCGGCGGACGGGTTTCCCCTCATGCCGACGATGGTCGCGTTCGGCCGAATGCGGCGCTCGGGATCGGGATGGCGCTGGAGACGCCACGGCCGGGCCTGAGGACTCGTCCTCGTGGCCCTTCCCGTCGGCGTCGGGCGGCCCCTTGCATCGGCACTAAGGTTTGCCGCATGAGTAACGATACGGAGAGTAGCGTCTTGCCTACTCTCAGACATGACCTACCGGCATCGCTGGTCGTCTTCCTCGTCGCGGTGCCGCTTTCGCTGGGCATCGCCATGGCCGCCGGCGCGCCGCTGGCGGCGGGCCTGATCGCCGCCGCCGCGGGCGGCATCGTCGCCGGCTGGCTGGGCGGCTCGCCCGTCCAGGTGAGCGGCCCGACGGCGAGCCTGACCGTGGTGATCGCCGGCCTGGTGCACACCTACGGCTGGCGTGCCACCTGCCTGATCACCATCCTCGCGGGCGCCGTCCAGCTGCTGCTGGGCGCGTTCAAGGCGGCGCGCGCCGCCCTGGCCATCTCACCCGCGGTCGTCCACGGCATGCTGGCCGGTGTCGGCATCATCATCGCGCTCGCCCAGCTGCACGTGGTCCTCGGCGGCAGCCCGCAGCACTCGGCGCTGGCCAACCTGACCCAGCTCCCCGGCCAGCTCGTCGCCATGCACGGCCACAAGGTCATGGTCGGCGTGCTCACCATCACGGTGATGCTGGTCTGGGGCCGGATGCCCAAGCGCGTCCGCGCGGTTCCCGCCCCGCTGGCGGCGCTGCTGGTGGCCGGCGGCACGGCGTGGGTGTTCGGCTGGAACGTCACCCGCATCGACCTGTCCGGCGCGATCACCGGGTGGTCGCCGCCGGAGCTGCCGCAGGGCGACTGGCAGCTCGTCGCCGGGGCCGTGCTGCTGATCGCGCTCCTGGCCGGAGCCGAGTCGCTGCTGTGCTGCGTCGCCACCGAGAGCATGCACACCGGCCCCCGCGCCGACCTCGACCGCGAGCTCACCGGGCAGGGCGTCGCCAACGCGGTCAGCGGCTTCCTCGGCGGGCTCCCCGTGGCCGGCGTGATCATCCGCAGCACCACCAACATCCGGGCGGGCGCGCGCAGCCGCTGGTCGGCCATCCTGCACGGCGTCTGGGTGCTGCTGTTCGCGCTGTGGCTGGGTGGAACGATCCACCTCATCCCGATGGAGGCGCTGGCGGCCCTGCTGGTCCTCACCGGCATCAAGACGATCAGCCTCGGCCACATCAGGAAGGTGCACGGCCACAACGAGGTCCCCGTCTACCTGGTGACCCTGAGCGGGGTGATCCTGGTCGGGCTGGCCGAAGGCGTCCTGGCCGGGCTCGCCCTGGCCGCGCTGCTGGCCCTGCGGCGGCTCACCCGGGTGACCGTGGACAAGCGCAAGGAACCGGACGGACGCCTGCACGCCACCGTCTCCGGCTCGCTCACCTTCCTCGGCGTGCCCCGCCTGACCCAGGAGCTCCGCGCCATCCCGGCGGGTGTCGCGGTGGACCTGGACCTGAACATCGACTTCATGGACAACGCCGCCTTCGAGGCCATCCACTCCTGGCGGCTCGACCACGAACGCCTGGGCGGGACGGTGACCATCGACGAACTCCACGACGAGTGGTACACCATGGCCGCCAGCGGCGCCCGCATGTTCCCGGCCAAGAGCCCGCCCAAGCCGGTCGGGCACTGGTGGCTGCCCTGGACCCACCCCCGCCGCGCCACCCGGCCGACGGGCGCCGTCGAGTGCCGCCTCACCCAGGGGGCCCACGAGTTCCACCGGCGTACGGCGCCGCTCGTCCGCCCGCTTTTCACCGAGCTGGCCCGCAGGCAGCAGCCCTCGCACCTGTTCATCACCTGCGCCGACTCCCGCATCATGCCCAGCCTGATCACCTCCAGCGGCCCCGGCGACCTGTTCACCGTCCGCAACATCGGCAACCTCGTGCCACGCGCGGGCGCCGAGCCGAGCGACGACTCGGTGGCCGCCGCCATCGAGTTCGCCACCCATGTGCTGAACGTGCGCACCATCACGGTCTGCGGACACTCCGGCTGCGGCGCGATGGCCGCCCTGCTCGGCGACCCGTCCGCGATCAACGGCCTGCCGCAGCTGGGCCGCTGGCTCCGGCACGGCGACGCCAGCGTGGCCAAGCTTCGAGCCGGCGACGGCGAGGGCACGCTGGACGCCCTCTGCCGGCTGAACGTCCAGGAGCAACTGGAGAACCTGAGAAGCTACCCCAGAGTGGACGAGCAGGTCAGAGCCGGGCAACTCACACTGGTGGGGCTCTACTTCGACATCGCCTCGGCGCGCGTGGACGTCGTGCCACCTTCACCCACGCCTTCGGCCCTCCCGGAACTCTGACCCGTCCGAGCTCCTGAGCAGGGGCCGGCCGGCACCCGCCGCCCTGCTCAGGAGGCGATGGCCGTCGCGGCAGAGCGGGTATGTCGTGGGGACGTCCGGCCAGGCGGGCAGCGGCGACGGCCCTCGACCCGCCCGATAGGCAGGGGCGCCAGGACGATGATCGCGATCGCCGCGGTGGCGGTGGAGCGCGACAGCGGCACGGCGCGGCCCGGCCGGCGGCACACCTTCGCGACGCGCTCGGGGTCGGAGGGGGAGCCCGAGGACAGGGCGGCCTCGAGCTCCCGGCTCACGGCCGGCTCAGCCGGCCTGCGCCCGCGTCAAAGCCGCGGGCTGTTGGATCGTCAGTCGATCAGGACGGGACCTTGACGCTGTGGCGGGAACCGACCGAAATCGTGTTGCCGGGGCTGACCACCAGCGAGCTGCCGTCACAACGGTAGCCGGTGTAAACCACGACGGACACGTTGGTGCCATTGGTGACCTGCGAGAACCCCGCGGTGCTGGTGATGCAGCCCGCCCCCGGGTTCGCGATCACCGTGTTCTGGGTACCGTTGCGGAGGACGAGCTGCCCGGTCGCGGCACTCACCGGCGCGGTCGCGACGGCCAGGGCCGAAGCCGCGGTCACAGCCGCGATGGCACAACGAGTGATTACGCGCATGAGGACTCCTTTGTCGATGGTGCGTTGATCGGCTTCTCGCGGTGAGAGCGGATTCAAGGTGGTGATCACAGTTAACTATGTGGTTGTCCCAAAACAGCTTCATATCTGCGCCACCGCAAACCCGCGGCCCACCTGCTGCGGAACGCGCGCCACCGCCGCGGACGACGGCCTTTCCGCAGGCGGGGCCGTACCGGCATGAGCCCCGCGCGGCCCGCCGTCGAGGCGCCCCGCGCGTGCCGGCCTGTCACTGGCCGATGCGGCCGTCGATCCGCTCGCGCAGCAGGTCGACGTGACCCATGTGGCGGCCGTACTCCCAGATCATCCCGACGAGCACCTCGCGCAGCGACATCGACTCTCCACCGGTGCCGTGCTGGTTGGAGGGGTCGTCGGCGGTGATGTCGAGACTGGGCGCCTCGGCCACGAACCGGTCGGCGAACTCCACCTCGGCACGCCACGCCTCCCACGCCTCGGCGACCACCCGAGGGTCGGGAACGGCGCCGTCGAAATCGCCGTCACGATCGGTCTCGGAGGTGAACAGCCGGGGCACGTCCTGTCCCGCCAACGCCCGCCGGAACGTCGAACGTTCCACCTCGGCCAGGTGCCGCACCAGCCCCAGGAGTGACATCGTCGACGGCTCGACGGAACGTCGCGCCATGGCCTCCGCGTCGAGCCCCGCGCATTTGATCTCCAGCGTGAGGCGGGCACAGCGCAGGCATTCGACCAGGGTGGTGCGCTCGTCGCCCAGCGTGGGCCCGTTCTCGCGCGGGTCGTCGTCTGATGGCTTGCCGTCCGCGGTGAACATGTCGGCACGTCGTGTCGTAGGCATGGGGGCCATCATGGGGGACGTCCACGACGGCCGACAACTGTTTTACGCCGCCGGGACCGGTCCAGGGTTGAAGCCGCCGTGAAAGGCCCCAGGGCTAGGATGCTCCGCCGTGAGCTCGAAGAACGCCGACGTCACGGTGACAGCGCGTCAAGGCACGACGCTCTGGCTGAGAATCGTGTCGGCAGACGGTCAGGAGGCGGCGGTGCCGCGCGAGGACTTCGCGCTCATGCTCATCGAGGAGGCCGCTGAGGCCCACCCCGATCGCGAATGCCCGTTCGCGAAGGAGGTGTCGTTCGAGGACGTCATCGACGAGCGGTGGCTGCGCCGGTTCGCCCGCGGTTTCGTCCGGTCGGTACGCGTCACCGACAGCACGGCCGGCCAATTCCCGTCCTCCGTGCTGCACGTCGAGGTCACCCATCCCGCGTGGCTGTCCCACATCCACGAGGGCGACACCTGGGAGAGTCACGCCTACGAGACCGGCGCCGAGTTCGCCGACTGCGCACCGATCGTCCCCGCCGAGACCGGCGCGGTCAGCGACGACGCGGGCGACTCCTTCATCCACGTGCCCCGCGCGGCCTGGCGAGGCCTGCTGGAGACGGGCCCTGAGCTACTCGAAGTCCCCGCGTACTCGCCGAGCGCTTACACGACGCGGGACACCGTCCACGACCCGGACCAGATTCCGGCGGAGTGGATCGGCCGGGCGGTGCGCATCATACCGGCGCATGGCAGCGGAGTCGCGGACGGCGCCCTCGTCAACGAGAGCACGTGGGCGACCATGGACCCGCACGGCTTCGGCTTCGGCACCCGCATCCGGTCGATCGCGCGCCTCGTGCCGAACTCGCGGCGGCGCGGCGGCAGGCTCACGTACGCGCAGGTGCTGACCCACGTCAAGCCCGAACTCGTCGGCGCCCGGCAGAACGGCGGGGAGGTCGAGCTCTCCTTCCGCATCCCGCCCGACCGGCGGGAACTGGCCCTCTACGAGCCGTCCCACGTGCTTCGTCTCCTCACCCTGGGCTGGGACGGCGACCACGACGACCACGGCGAGCGGGCGGGGCGGACGGCACTCGCCGACGCCCTGGCCGCCGACGCCGCCCGCCTCGGCGGCGACGACCGGCGAGACCTGCTCGCCCGGGTCGCCGACTCCTACGTGGCGCACTACACGATCACCCACGAACCCGGCCACGACCTGGACGCCCTCCCAGCGCATCAGGTGCGGACGATCCTCACCGCCGCCTGGCCGACCGCCACGCTGGCCGTCACCATGACCGACGCGAGATGGGCCACCCTCCCGGACGGAGACGAATGGCCACAAGCCGTCGAGGACGCCCTCGGCACGCACGCCCTCGGCGACCGGCCCTGACCCGGACCCGGGTCATCCTTTCCCGATCCGCGCGTGCGGCCGCCGGGATCGCCTGCGCCTCGCCGGCCACCCGCGGCTCGGACAAGGCGGCGGGCAGAGCTCAGCGTCTGGTCCTCCACCCAGGCGGCCGTGTCAGCCTGGTCGCCGCCCAGCCGCCGTCGAGGCTGACGTCCGAGGTGCGCAAGAGCCCCGCCGTCGGTACGGCCTCGGCCAGCTCGCCGGGCTCGACCTGCCCGTCCCGGCCGGCCTCCGGGGCCAGGAGCCAGATCACGCCGTGATGGGAGAGGTTGCCCATCGCGTCCATGAGGGCGTCCACGAGGTCGCCGTCGCCCGCGCGCCAGCACAGCAGCACCACCTCGACGATCTCGTCGGCGCTCTCGTCCAGCGGATCGCCGCCGATCCGCCGCTCGACGGCGGCCCGGACGCCGTGGTCGACGTCCTTCCACCGGCCTCGCCTCTGGACGACCATGGCCGGCTCGATGCCGAGCAGGTCAGCTACGCCGTCCAGGTAGGGATCTTCCACCATTCAGCTTCTCCTTCGTCGCCGTTCCGGCCCGCTCACCAGGCGCCGCCTCCGCCGCCGCCGCTGCTCCCGCTGCTCCCGCCACCGTAGTAGCCGCTCGAGTAGCCGGTGCCCGAGTAGCCGCCGTACCCGCCGCCGGGGGAGCGGGAGCCGGTGCCCGGGGAACGGGCGCCGTGGCGGCGATCCCGGCGTGCTTCGACGAAAGCCAGCACGATCATGATGAGGACGACGGCGTTCATGGCGCCCACGATGATCCAGACGATGGTCCTGGTCTGGGAGGTGGTGCGCAGCCCTTCGAGGCGGGAGGCGCCGTCGCCGCCGTCGATCTCGGCCCCGGCGGGGGCGTCGTCGAGCAGGCCGCGCGGGAAGGCCAGCTCGACGGTGCGGGCCTGGCCGGGGGCTATGCCGCGTTCGGTCATGGTGGCCGTGCGCGTGGTCGCGTCGACGGTGAGCGCGGGCTCCTTGGCGCTTTCCAGGACGCCCGGGCCGGGGTGGCGGTCGCGTGGCAGCCGCACCTCGACCCGGAGCAGGTCGAGCGGCTGCGGCCAGTTCTCGCCCCACACCGGCAGGCTGAGGAACGCCTGGTCGCGGAAGGCGGTGGTGGCGCCGCGCAGGGTGTAGCGGATGGTGAAGGTGCGGGTGGAGCCGGGGGCGGCGGAGAAATACCAGGTCACGCGCTGCTGGTCGGCGTCGCAGCAGGCGGTGCCGTACGTGCCGGCCGGGCGGTCGACGCCGATGGCGGCGTCCGGGCCGCGCCGGTAGGCGGTGTCTCCCTCGCTGACCGCAATGTCGTCGGCCCGCACGCCCGACGCCAGCGGGATGTCGAGGTAGGCCCCGTGCCCCGGCTGCCGCCAGGTGAAGGTGTGGGTCTCGGTGACCCGGACCCGGCCGTCGGTGCCGACCTCCGCCAGCACGGATGTCCGGGGCAGCGTGTAGATCGGGTCGCCGGAGGTCGCCGCGTGCGCGGGCGCGCCGAGGGCGAGCGTACAGAGTGTCCAGATCAGCGCCGGTAAAAGACGCGTCGCCGAACGTGCCCGCCTGCGGCCCACCATGAACTATCCCTTCACCGCGCCTCTCATGCCTTCGAGGATATGCCGTTGCATGAACATGAAGACGATGACGACCGGAATGATGGACATGATCGTTCCGGCCGCCAGGGTGCGCACGTCGGTTCCCGTGACCCCGGCGAGGTAGGAGATCCCCAGCGCGAGCGGGTACTTGCTGGAGTCCTTCAGCACGACCAAGGGCCAGATGAAGCTGTTCCAGACCGAGATGAACCCGAAGATGCTGAGGATGGCCAGCGTCGGGCGGGCGGCCGGGAGCATGACGTGCCAGAAGATGCGGAGCTCGTGGCAGCCGTCGGTGCGGGCGGCGTCCACGACGTCCCGAGGCACGCCCGCGAACGTCTGGCGGAGCAGGAAGATCCCGAAGGCCGACAGCAGGCCGGGCAGGATGATCGCGGCGAACGTGTCGGCCATCCCGAGCTGGGTGACCACCAGGAACCTCGGGATCAGCATGAGCTCGCCCGGCAGGAACATCGTCGACAGGATCGCGAAGAAGATCAGGTTGCGCCCGCGGAAGTGCATCTGCGCCAGCGGGTACGCGCACAGCGCCGAGACGATGACGTACGCGGGGACCATCACGCCGACGTAGATGAGGGAGTTGAGCAGGTACGTGGGGTAGGGGATCGAGGTCCACGCCTCGACGACCCAGTCCAGCACCGGCGGCCGGGGGATGACGTCCGGCGGGAACGAGTACACGGCCTGGTGGGAGGGCTTGAGCCCGGCCGACAGCAGGATGAGGAACGGCCCGATGAAGGCCAACGCGATCGCCGTCAGAAGGATGTACATCCCGGCGCGCCTGAGGATCATGCCATGACCGTCCTTCCGCGGGTGATCCGGTGGTTGAGCACGGCCAGGCCGATCATCAGCACCCAGAGCACCAGTCCCATCGCGCTGGCGTAGCCCATCTCGTACCGTTCGAAGGCCGCCGACCAGATGTAGTAGCCCAGCGTGAGGGTCGCGTCCTGGGGCCCGCCCCTGGTCATCACGTAGATGGACGTGAAGGCCTGCATCGCGTCGAGCATCTCGACCGTGATCGCGACGGCGATGTAGGGGATGAGCAGCGGGATCGTGATGCTTCGCAGGCGGCGCCAGGAACTGGCGCCGTCGACCCGCGCGGCCTCGTAGATGCTCGCCGGGATGGTCTGGAGGCCGGCGAGATAGATCATCATGTAGAAGCCCATGTTCTTCCAGCCCTCCACCAGGATGACCGCGGGCAGCGCCCACGTCGGGTCCAGGAGGTACTGGATCGGCTCGTCGAGCAGCCCGGCCCCGGTGAGCAGCCAGTTGAGCACGCCCTGCTGGTGGAAGACGTACTCCCAGGCGATGCCCACCGCGACCATCGAGGTCACGACCGGCAGGTAGTAGAGCATCCGGAAGGTCCTGATGCCCGGCAGCTTCTGGTTGATCAGCACGGCCAGCAGCAGCGGCACGACGACCAGCAGCGGGAACAGCCCGACGAGGAACAGGACCGAGTTGAGCGTCGCGGTCCAGAACCGGTCGTCGTCGAGCATGCGGGCGAAGTTGTCCAGCCCGACGAACTCGGGCGGCGGGGAGATCATGTCGTACTTGAAGAACGACAGCTGGATCGCCGTGACCGCGGGCCAGGCGAAGAAGACGCCGAACAGGACGAGAGCGGGGACGGCGAAGAGGTAGGGCGTGTACCAGCGCTGTCCGGGTATGCGCATGGCTCACACCCTTCGTTGGAGATTTTGATGGCCGTAGATTGGATATCGGA
>DASUCK010000265.1:0-11593 GCA_036276095.1 Nonomuraea sp.
TCCTCGACTACGAGCAGCTCAAGCGCTCGTTCTACGTCTTCCTCTTCCAGACCGCCCTGGGGGAAGCGGCCGCGTCGAGTCCCGGCTTCCTCGAAGGGCTGTGGCGCGACTGGTCGCCCGGCTACGACGCCACCCAGGACCTCGAACTCGTCCGGCGCAGCCTCGGCGACCCCGCGAACCTGCGGGCGGCGCTCGGCTACTACCGCGCCATGCTCGGCACCGCGCCGCCCTCCGGCCGCCACCCGGCCGTCGAATCGGGCGTCACCGGGCCCGTCCTCTACCTCCACGGCGCCCAGGACGGCTGCCTGGGCGCCGACCTGGTGAAGGGCGCGCAGGCGCACCTGCCGCCTGGCTCGCGTACCGGACTGGTGGCCGGGGCCGGGCACTTCCTCCACCTCGAACGTCCCGCGGAGGTCAACCGGCTCATCCTCGACTGGCTCGGCCCGGCCGCCTGACCGGTCACCGACCGCCTGACGACCTCAGGGCGGGTCACCTCCTGCGTACGTACGGCGTACGTATTGCCCATTGACGTAAGTGGTCGCTTTTCCAATGATGGCCTCATGAGCGTCGTCGACTTCGACCTGTCGGACCCCGCATTCTGGACCAGGCCCATGGACGAGCGCGAAGCGGCGTTCGGCCTGCTGCGCTCGCTGCCCACCCCCGCCTTCTTCGAGGAGATGGAGATCAGCTTCGCGCCCAAGGGGCCTGGCTACCACGCGCTGGTCAAGCACGCCGACATCCTGGAGGCCAGCCGCACCCCGGAGGTCTTCTGCTCGGGCGACGGCGGCGCGACGAACATCCCCGACCTGCCACCGGAGTTCGCCGAGTACTTCGGGTCGATGATCAACATGGACGACCCCCGGCACGCCCGGCTGCGCAGGATCGTCTCCCGCGCGTTCACGCCCAAGATGATCAAGCAGTTCGAGGCGGACGTCGAGACGGCCGCCTGCCGCATCGTCGACGACCTGCTGGCCAAGGGCCCCGGCTGCGACTTCGTGACCGAGGTGGCCGCCCGCCTGCCGCTGAAGATCATCTGCGACATTATGGGCATCCCCGAGACCGACTACACGTTCGTCTTCGACCGCTCGAACATCATCCTCGGCGGCTTCGACCCCGAGTACATCGGCGAGGACCTCGACCAGGTCGCGACCCGCCTGCTCACCGCCGGCATGGAGCTGCAGCAGCTCGTCCAGGACCTCGCCGCCCACCGCGCCGACCACCCCACGGGCGACCTCACCTCGTCGCTGGTCAACGCCAACATCGACGGCGAGAAGCTGTCCATGCAGGAGCTGGGCTCGTTCTTCATCCTGCTGGTGGTGGCCGGCAACGAGACCACCCGGAACGCCATCTCCTACGGGCTGCGCCTGCTCACCAGGAATC
Organism: Nonomuraea sp.; assembly: GCA_036276095.1. Lineage (GTDB taxonomy): Bacteria > Actinomycetota > Actinomycetes > Streptosporangiales > Streptosporangiaceae > Nonomuraea. The sequence continues at coordinate 1,381 of DASUCK010000265.1, forward strand.
CCGACCAGCGCGCCCTGTGGCTGGAGGACCTCGACGGCCGCGCCGCCGGTGCCGTCGAGGAGATCGTCCGCCTGGCCTCCCCGGTGAACTTCATGCGCCGCAAGGTCACCAGAGACCACGAGATGAACGGCACCCTCTACCGCGCGGGGGAGAAGGCCGTCCTGTTCTACTGGGCCGCGAACCGGGACGAGAGCGTCTTCGCCGACCCGTACCGGTTCGACATCGCCCGCGACCCCAACCCGCACGTCGGCTTCGGCGGCCCAGGCCCCCACTTCTGCCTGGGCGCCCACCTGGCCCGGCGGGAGATCACGGTGATGTTCCGCGAGCTGCTCCGCCGGGTGCCGCACATCGAGGGGGGCAAGCCGGACCGGCTGCACTCCATGTTCATCAACGGCATCAAGCACATGGAATGCGTGTTCTGACCGTCAGGACCCGGCGGTGAGCCTGAGCTGGTTCATCACCGTGCGGATGTCGGGCAGCAGCTTCTTGTTCTCGGCCGGGATCGACATGTAGACGATCGCCGGGAGCGTGCCGTCGGTGTTGACCGCCATCGTGACGATCGTGGCCCGCTCGGTCTCCGACGTCAGCGAGTACGCGATCAGCCGCCCCGTCTGGTCGCCTACCTTGATCGCCTGCTGAGCGATCTTGCGCACCTTGTTGTCGGACGGGAAGTACGTCTTGCGCGCCGACAGCACCACCTGCTTGATGACCGGCTCCAGGTTGTCCGCCTCGTAGTAGGAGGCCAGCGGCTGCGGCAGCGGCCCGGACAGGAACTGGGCGTACTTCTCGGGAGCCACCTGGACGTACTGGCGCACCTCGTAGCCGTACGTTCCCTTGACCGTGGGGCGCTGGTCGAGCTGCCAGTCGCCGCCCAGGCGGGGCACCGAGATGCCCGCCGTGGCGATCGGCACGCGGCCGACCACGGGGGAGGGGTCGCCGGGGTACTTCGGCAGCGGACCGATCGAGTTGGAGGTTCGCGTGGCGCTCGGCTTCGCCGGCGCCGACGGGCTCGTCGAGGTCGCCGAGGAGGCGCTGCCCTCGGCGTCCTCGCCGGCCAGCGGTCCCGCCAGGAACGCCCACAGCAGCGCGGCGACCAGGGCGATCGCCACCGAACCGCCGAGCGCGTAGATCCAGACCGGCTTGCCCTCCTCGTCGTCCAGGGCCTCGTGGTCGCCCATGGCCTGGTAGTTGTCGCCGAAGACGGTGTTCCAGAGCTCCTGCTGGCGCTCGGGCGGCGGGGTGCGCGAGCCGCTGATCTGGCCCGCCGTCACGAACCGGTTCTCCGGGTCGGAGGGGTCGCGGCTCAGGTTGGAGCCGGGGCGGTGGCCGCCCGGGTGGGGGTTGTTCCGGTCCTCGGCGTGAGGCATGCCTGTCTGAGTGGAGTCCATGGGGGTGGAGGGGGCCGCGCGATCGTTGAGCAGGTTCTCGGGGTGCTGGGCGTACGTGGCCGTACGCTCCTCGGGAGGGCGGTTCTGGGGCGGCGGGCCGTGCTCGTGCGGCGCCGGGCCGGACGGTGTGACCTGGTTGAACGTCGCCGTACGCTGGTCGGCCACGTCGCCCGCCGGGCCGCCGGCGCCGTGTGGCCGGGACCCCGGGCTGGACAGGTTGGACCAGGCGCCGGGGGCCGGCGTCGGCGGCTGCGCCCACGCGGGCACCGGATCCGGCACGGGAGCCTGCCCGGCCCGCCGGTCGCCAGGGACTCCGGACGGGGGAACCGCGCCCGGCGTCTCAGGCCACGACATGGGGACGTCCTGCGGCGAGGCGCCGGGCCAGGACGGCGGCACGTCCTGGCGGGACGCCCTCTGGTGGGGCGCGCTCTGGTGAGCCGGCGCCTGCTGGGGGTGCGGCTCGCGGGGTGGCTCGGGCCAGCCCGTGTCCGGGCGCGGCGGCTCCGGCCAGGAGGGGCTGGTGTCCCGCGGGCCGTCCGGGGGCGGGGACGAGCCGTGGCGGGGCCGTCGAGGCGGCTCGGGCCAGGACCCTTCCGCGCGCGGCGGCTCCGGCCAGGAGGGGTCGTGCCCGGCCGGCTGCGGCGCCTCCGGCCACGCCATCGGCGGCCCGGCCGGCGCGGACTCGTTCCAGGACGTTGACGCCCCGGCCGGTCCGGACTCGTTCCAGGAGGCCGGTGAAGAGCCGGCCCAGGAGGCCGGTGGCCCGGCCGAGGCGGAGCCGTTCCAGGAGGCCGGGGGCTCGCCCGCGGGAGAGCCGTTCCATCCGGGCGGTGGGGTGGTGGCTGCGGGGGCGTCCGGCCAGGATGGGGGCAGGTGGTGTCCGGAATCATCCGTTGCCATAGCTGCCGGTCCTCCCGAGGTTGTGTCCGGATCAACCCTTATCTCCGGATTTGACGTACCAGGCATGATCTCATGGGATTTTCCAGGAGATGCCGATGGTTCCGCAGCGAAACGAGCGAAGCCGCGAGGATCGGTCGGCGGATCCTGCATCGGCAGGTTCCCTTCCGCTCGATTGTGCTCAGCTCGGTACATCATGGTGGCAAGCGTATTCTTGAGGTACGAATGAGGTCACAACGGATACATCACCATCAGGTCTCGCTGAACCTGAAGGGTCCATTGTGCCCGTCCGCCTCGGTCCAGGGCCTGCATTCAGCCGAAGACGTGCGCTACCCTTGACACGTGCGTTCCGCGACCCTGCTTCTTAGCGGGCCGCGACGGCCCTGAGATCTCGCCGTCGCGGCTACCCCTCGTTGTGTTCACGAGGGGTTTTCTTATGGGTCCGAGTCGAGCCAGAAGGACAGTAGCCGTGAGTGAGTACGACCCGCAGGCGTTGCAGGCCAAGTGGCTGCAGCGATGGGAGGAGCAGCAACCCTACCGGGCGAGCGAAGACCCCGCCGACCCCCGCGAGCGGCGCTACATGCTCGACATGTTCCCCTACCCGTCAGGCGACCTGCACATGGGCCATGGCGAGGTGTTCGCCATCGCCGACGTCATCGCGCGTTACTGGATGCAGAAGGGCTACAACGTCCTGCACCCCATCGGCTGGGACTCCTTCGGCCTGCCCGCCGAGAACGCCGCGATCAAGCGGAACGCCCACCCCGCCGAGTGGACCTACGCCAACATCGAGACGCAGGCCACCTCGTTCAAGCGCTACGGCGTCTCCTTCGACTGGTCGCGCCGCCTGCACACCAGCGACCCCGGCTACTACCGCTGGAACCAGTGGCTGTTCAACCGGTTCTTCGAGCGCGGCCTGGCCTACCGCAAGGGCGGCCTGGTCAACTGGTGCCCCAACGACCAGACGGTGCTGGCCAACGAGCAGGTCGTGGGCGGCAGGTGCGAGCGCTGCGGCGCCGACGTCGTCCGCCGCGAGCTGACGCAGTGGTACTTCAAGATCACCGACTACGCCCAGCGCCTGCTCGACGACATGGACCAGCTGACCGGCTGGCCCGAGCGCCTGCTGACCATGCAGCGCAACTGGATCGGCCGCTCCGAGGGCGCCGACGTGCTGTTTCAGATCGAGGGCCGCGACGAGCCGGTCCACGTCTTCACCACGCGCCCCGACACCCTGTACGGCGCCACGTTCTTCGTCGTCGCCGCCGACGCCGCGCTGGCCGACGAGATCGTCACCGACGAGCAGCGGCCGGCGTTCGAGGCCTACCGCGCCGAGGTCGCCCGGCTGAGCGACATCGAACGGCTGTCCACCGAGAAGGAGAAGACCGGCGTCTTCCTGGGCCGCCACGCGATCAACCCGGTCAACGGCGAGCGCATCCCGGTCTGGGCGGCCGACTACGTGCTGTCCGACTACGGCCACGGCGCCATCATGGCCGTGCCCGCCCACGACCAGCGCGACCTCGACTTCGCCCGCACGTTCGACCTGCCGGTGAAGGTCGTCGTCCACACGGGCCTGGCCGACCCGGGCGAGACCGGCGAGGCCACTCCCGGCGAGGGCACCCTGGTCAACTCCGGGCCGCTCGACGGCCTGACCAAGGCCGAGGCCATCGCCAAGATCATCGAGATCCTGGAGCGCGAGGGCAGGGGCACCGGCACGGTCAACTTCCGGCTGCGCGACTGGCTGCTGTCCCGGCAGCGCTACTGGGGCACGCCGATCCCGATCATCCACTGCCCCGACTGCGGCGAGGTGCCCGTCCCCGACGAGCAGCTGCCCGTCACGCTGCCCGACCTGCGCGGCGAGGCGCTGGCGCCCAAGGGCGTCTCCCCGCTGGCCAGCGCCGCCGAGTGGGTCAACGTCGAGTGCCCCAAGTGCGGCGGTCCCGCGCAGCGCGACACCGACACGATGGACACCTTCGTCGACTCGTCCTGGTATTTCCTGCGCTACTGCTCGCCGGGCTACACCGAGGGACCGTTCGACGTCGAGCAGGTGCGCAAGTGGGGCCCGATCGACCAGTACGTCGGCGGCATCGAGCACGCGGTCCTGCACCTGCTCTACTCCCGCTTCTTCACCAAGGTCCTGCACGACATGGGCATGGTCGACTTCACCGAGCCGTTCCTGCGCATGCTCAACCAGGGCCAGGTGATCAACGGCGGCAAGGCCATGTCGAAGTCGCTGGGCAACGGCGTCGACCTGGGGCGGCAGATCGACGACTTCGGCGTCGACGCGGTGCGCCTGACCATGGTGTTCGCCGGCCCGCCGGAGGACGACATCGACTGGGCCGACGTCTCGCCGGCCGCCTCGCAGAAGTTCCTGGCCCGCGCGCTGCGCGTGATGAGCGACGTGACCAGCGCGCCCGGCGTGCCGTTCGAGGGCGGCGACGTCGAGCTGCGCAAGGTCACCCACCACACGATCGACGAGGTCACCAAGCTGGTCGACTCCCACCGCTTCAACGTGGCGGTGGCGCGCATGATGGAGCTGACCTCGGCCGCCCGCCGGGCCATCGACACGGGCCCCGGCCCCGCCGACCCGGCGGTCCGCGAGGCCGCCGAGAGCCTGGCGATCATGCTGTCGCTGGTGGCCCCCTACACCGCCGAGGAGGGCTGGGAGCGGCTGGGCCGCACCGGGTTCGTCGCCTTCGGCGGCTGGCCCACGGCCGACCCCGCGCTGCTGGTGCAGGAGTCGGTGACGTGCGTGGTGCAGGTGGCCGGCAAGGTGCGCGACCGGCTGGAGGTCTCGCCCGGCATCTCCGAGGAGGAGCTGAGGAGCCTGGCCCTGGCCTCGGAGAAGGTCTCGGCCTACCTGACGGGCATGCCCCGCAAGGTGATCGTCCGCGCGCCGAAGCTGGTCAACATCGTCCCCTAGACCGAGCGGAGCGCGGGCAGCAGCTCCTTCTCCGCCCAGTCGAAGAACGGCTCCTGCTGGTCGTGGCCGATCTGGACGAGCGCGACGTGCGTGTGCCCGGCGTCGACGAACGTCCGCACCGCCTCGACGACCGCGTCCACGTCGTTGCCGCACGGCACGCTCCTGGCCACGTCGTCGGGGCGTACGGTGCCGGCCGCGGCGTCGAAGTTCACCGGCGCGGGCAGCTCGGCCATGACCTTCCAGCCGCCGGCGGACGCCCATCGCCACAGCTCGTGGGCGCGCTGCCGGGCGGCCTCCGGGTCGGTGTCGTAGGAGAGGGCGAGCTGGCCGTAGACGGGCCTGCCCTGGCCGCCGGCGGCGTTGAACCGTTCGACCACCTCGGGCATCGGATTGTTGGCCACGAGCACGTCGCCGTACGCGGCGGCGATCTCGGCGGACCTGCTGCCCGAGGCGGCGATGCCGATCGGCACGGGCTCGTCGGGCAGGTCGTACAGCTTGGCCGAGTCGAGGTCGAAGAACTGTCCCTGGTAGGTGACGTAGCCGCCCTCGAACAGCTCCCTGATGATCTGGATGGCCTCGGCGAACATCTGGTGCCTGACCTCGACGGACGGCCAGCCCTCGCCGATGACGTGTTCGTTGAGGTTCTCGCCGGCGCCGAGGCCGAGGGTGAACCTGCCCTCGCTCAGCACGCCCATCGTGGCCGCCTTCTGCGCCACCACGGCGGGGTGGTACCGCATGATCGGGCAGGTCACGTACGTCATGAGCGGGATGCGCTCGGTGACCTGGGCCGCGGCGCCGAGCACCGACCAGCAGTAGGGCGAGTGGCCCATCTCCTCAAGCCACGGGAAGTAGTGGTCGGAGATGACGGCGTAGTCGAAGCCGATGCGTTCGGCGGCCGCGGCGTAGTCGACGAGCTCGCGGGCCGGCGTCTGTTCGGACATCAAGGTGTAGCCGATTTGCACCATGCGTCCGGGCTACCCGTGTTTGTCGGCGTTAGTGCTGGTGGCGCGAAGATCGTCTTTGGTCGGGCGCCCAGAGCTCGCCGAGCTCTTCGAGCACGAGCCCCAGACCGATGCCCAGGAGCCAGATGTCCTTGGAGACGGCGATGCCCTCCTGGGACGGTCGCAGGCTGCCCTCGCGGCGCAGGCCCGGCGTCTTGAGATAGAGCCCGACCAGGCCGCCGGCGAACCCGGCCAACGCGGCCCCCGCCACCAACGACGGCACGAACGGCAGCAGCAGGGCGGCGGCCAGGGCGACCTCGGTGCGAGAAAGCACCATGGCGAAGGTCGTCGGGTCCATGCGGCGCAGGAACGGGTACGCGCCGGCGGCCATGCCGTGGAGTCCCGCGGCGGCCTGGTCGTCGGCGTCCAGCTTGTCGAGCCCGGAATGCAGGATGATGGCGGCGGCGGCCAGGCGGGGCGGGAGCTGGTGCGGTCGGGCGAAGATCCTCACGGTTTCCCCCAGGATGTGAAAGGTCGGCGTTTGCCTCCTTCCCTGGCGGCGCCGCCGCACCCGGACTTGGGCGTTCCCGGGACGTGGGCGATCCGCCAGGAGGAGAATTCATGGGCCGGATTTGGTGTCGCGCATTAGTGTTCAGCTGTGACAAACGGCGCGTACCTGAGATATCCGCATCTGCACGGTGACCTGGTCACCTTCGTCGCCGACGACGACGTCTGGCTCGCCCCGCTGGCGGGCGGACGGGCGTGGCGCTTCACCGCAGACCGCTCACCGGTGTCGGATCCGAGATTCTCCCCCGACGGCGCCCGCATCGCCTGGACCAGTGGCCGGGAGGGGGCCCCCGAGGTCTTCGCGGCCGAGATCGACGGGCCCGAGGGCGAGCGGCTGACGTACTGGGGCAGCGCCACGACCAGGGTGCGCGGCTGGACCGAGGACGGGCGGGTGCTGGCCGTCAGCTCGGCGGGGGAGGCCTCGCGCGTCAGGACCCACGTGCACGCGGTGCCGCTGGACGGCGGGGCGACGACGCGCCTGCCGTACGGGTGGGTCAGCGACGTGGCCGTCAGCGGCGAACGGGTGGCCTCCGTGTCGCCCATGTGGCGGGAGCCGTCGCACTGGAAGCGGTACCGCGGCGGCACGGCCGGCAAGATCTGGGTGGACGCGGACGGCGACGGCGAGTTCCGCCGGCTGTTCGCCGACAGCACGGCACAGTACTGGGCGGTCTCCTGGGTCGGCGACCGCATCGTCTTCCTGTCCGACGCCGACGGCGCCGGCAACCTCTACTCCGCCCTGCCCGACGGCTCCGACCTGCGGCAGCACAGCTCGCACGCGGAGTTCTACGCCCGGCACGCCACCGGCGACGGGCAGCGCGTGATCTACGCCCACGCCGGCGACCTGTGGCTGCTGGAGAGCCTGGACGCCGAGCCGTACCGGCTGGACGTGCGGCTCGGCGGGCCGCGCCCGGCCCGCGCGAAGCGGCCCGCGCCCGCCCGCGCCGGCGGGTTCTCCCCGGACGCGACCGGCCGTGCCAGCGCGGTCGAGATCCGCGGCACCGCCCACTGGGTGCCCCACCGCGACGGCCCCGCGGCCGCGCTGCGCGTGGAACCCGGCGTCCGCGTACGCCTCCCGCGCGTGCTCGGCTCCGACGGCCGCGCCATCTGGGTGTCGGACGCCGGCGGCGAGGACGGCCTGGAGGTCGGCGCCCCCGGCGGCGAGGTCCGCACGCTGGCCACCGGGCAGCTCGGCCGCGTGCTGGAGCTGGCGGTCGCGCCCGACGGCAAACACGCGGCCGTCGCCACCCACGACGGCCGGCTGCTGGTCGTCGACGTCGAATCCGGCGCGCTCCGCGAGCTGGACCGCACCACGCAGGGCGACGTCAGCGGGCTGACGTTCTCGCCCGACTCCGGCTGGCTGGCCTGGGAGCACCCCCACCAGGCCCCGCTGTCGCAGATCAGGATGGGCCGCGTCGACGGCACCTCCGTGATCGACGTGACGCCGGTGCGGTTCGCCGACTTCGACCCGGTGTTCACCAGGGACGGCAAGCACCTGGCGTTCCTGTCGGTGCGCACGTTCGACCCCGTGTACGACGCGCACGTCTTCGACCTGTCCTTCCCCTACGGATGCAAGCCGTACATGGTGCCGCTGCGGGCGGACACGCCGTCGCCCTTCGACCCGTCGCTGCAGGGTCGGGGCTTCAACGGCGAGGACGACAAGCCGGACAAGGACGACAAGAAGGACGACGCGCCGCCCCGGACCGAGGTGGACCCCGACGGGCTCGCCTCCCGCGTCGTGCCGGTGCCGGTGCCCGCCGGACGGTACGGCAACCTGCGTACCGCCAAGGACGCCCTCCTGTGGCTCCGCCACCCGCTCACCGGGCAGCTCGGCGACGGCACCGAGGCCCCCCAGGAGGTCGTGCTGGAACGATACGACCTCAAGAAGCGCGCCAAGAGCGAGCTGGGCAAGGAGGTGCGCTCGTTCGAGGTCAGCGGCGACGGCACCCGGCTCGTCACCAACGGCAAGAACGGCTTCCAGACCCGCGCCGCCACCGAAGGCGACGAGGTCGTCACCGTCGACCTCGACCGGATCACCGTGCGGATCGACCCCGTCGCCGAGTGGAAGCAGGGCTTCTGGGAGGCCGGGCGGCTCATGCGTGACCACTTCTGGCGCGAGGACATGGGCGGCGTCGACTGGCAGGCCGTCCTGGAGCGGTACGCGCCGCTGGTCGAACGCCTCGGCGCCCACTCCGAACTGATCGACCTGCTCTGGGAGGCCCAGGGCGAGCTCGGCACCTCCCACGCCTACGCCGTCGCCCCCGACAGCGGCTCCGACCCGCGCCGCCGCCAAGGGCTGCTCGGCGCCGACCTGGCCAGGGACGCCGACGGCGGGTGGCGGGTCGAGCGCATCCTGCCCGGCGAGACCTCCGACCACGCCGCCCGCTCGCCGCTCCTGGCTCCCGGCGTGGCCGTCCGTCCCGGTGACGCGATCGTCGCCGTGGGCGGGCGCCCGGTCGACCCCGTACGCGGGCCGCTCGCCCTCCTGGCCGGGACCGCGAACCAGCCCGTCGAGCTGACCGTCCGGCCCGGGTCCGGCGGGGAGCCGCGGCGCGTCGTGGTGTGCCCGATCGCGGACGAGACGCAGCTGCGGTACCACGACTGGGTGGAGAGCAGGCGGGCCGCCGTACAGGAGGCTTCCGGGGGGCGGCTCGGTTACCTGCACGTGCCGGACATGGTGGCGTCGGGGTGGGCGCAGTTCCATCGCGACCTGCGTACCGAGATGGCGCGGGACGGGCTCATCGTGGACCTGCGGGAGAACGGCGGCGGGCACACGTCCGAGCTGGTGCTGGAGAAGCTGTCCCGCAAGGTGACCGGGTGGGCGCGGGCTCGCGGGTACGAGCCGAGGCGCTACCCGGCGGACTCGCCGCGAGGGCCGGTCGTGGCCATCACGGACGAGTTCGCCGGCTCGGACGGCGACATCGTGAGCGCCGGCATCAAGAACCGCGCGATCGGGCCGCTGGTAGGGACGCGGACGTGGGGCGGGGTGATCGGGATCGACTCCCGGTACACGCTGGTCGACGGCACCCGCGTCACCCAGCCGCGGTACTCGTTCTGGCTGGAGGGGCCGGGGTGGGGCGTGGAGAACTACGGGATCGACCCGGACATCGAGGTCGTGGTCACTCCCCAGGACCGGGCCGCCGGCCGCGACCCGCAACTGGAGAAAGCCATCGAACTGGCGTTGACCGCCCTCACCGACCAGCCCCCGGCCACCCCGCCGGATCTCCCTCCCCTGCCCTGACAACGCCTGCGGCACGCCGGGGCACGGCAGGGCGGGTGCCGCGGACTCGCCCGGTCCATGCGCGGCGGCGTCCCAGAATGCGCTGTGGTGGGAGCGGGGTGCGGCGGAGCCTTTCGCCGCGCCCCCTGCCCGGTGCGCCGAGCACCCGGACCGTTCTGGAGTCCAGCGGTCAGGGCAGGTCGGAGAGGCGGGAGAGGATCTCCGACAGGATCGGCTCCGTGGTGGCGAAGTTCAGGCGGACGTACTCCGCCGCTCCCGGGCCGAA